>JAIOZV010000286.1 GCA_021740425.1 Bacteroidales bacterium
CCGACAAAATGATGACCCCGCTTTTTGTGGCACAAGGTGCCAACGACCCGCGTGTAAACATTGCCGAGTCGGATCAGATAGTTGAAGCATTAAAAAAACGTGGCATTGAGGTGGAATATATGGTAAAAGAAAATGAAGGACATGGCTTCCGCAACGAGGAAAACCGATTCGATTTTTACCGTGCCATGGAAAGCTTCCTCAAAGTGCATTTGATGGATTAGGGAGAGAGAATAGTTATTGGTTAATTGTTAATCGATATTTGTGAAAAGAGATTATTCTGATATTGATTTGTTGACAAATAAAACTTTTATGACGGGTTATCTGTAACTGGCACCACCAGGT
The DNA here is from genome assembly GCA_021740425.1 of Bacteroidales bacterium. Classification (GTDB taxonomy): domain Bacteria; phylum Bacteroidota; class Bacteroidia; order Bacteroidales; family 4484-276; genus SABY01. The sequence goes on from JAIOZV010000286.1 coordinate 343, forward strand.
AAATCAGATAACCCTTTTTTAATGACAAGTACAGACCTTGAAATGCACAGCTTATGAAACGAAAAATTTTTACCATCGGGGAAAGCGTTTACGATATCATATTTAAAGATGGGAAAATCGTTTCGGGAAAAGCAGGAGGGTCGATGCTCAATGCCTCAGTGAGCCTTGGCCGGGCTGGAGCCGATGTGGCTTTTATTACAGAAATTGGCGATGACAAACTTGGCGAAAACATCCTGTTGTTTCTTGAAGAAAATAAGGTAGATACTTCCTTTGTTGAAATATTCCATCAGGGAAAAACCCCGGTTGCGCTGGCTTTTCTTGACGAAAATCAGAATGCCGGCTATAGTTTTTATAAGCAATATCCCGATCAACGTCTGAAACAAAAATTTCCGGCAGTCAATGAAAACGACATCGTATTGTTTGGATCTTTTTTTGCCGTAAACCCTGAGGTAAGGAAACGGGTACTCGAATTTGTGGGGGGAGCTAAAAAAGCAGGTGCAATCATTGTTTATGATCCAAATATCCGTCACCCCAAAAGCCATGATTTGAAAAATATTCTCGAATCTGTTCAGGAAAATTTTGCATTAGCCGATTTAATCAGGGCTTCCCATGAGGATTTTAAGGTGCTTTTCCATTATGATGAACCTGAAGTAGCCAGCGAAATAGTCGCTGAGTTTTCAGATGCACATTTGCTTTATACCCAGGCATCAGATTTTGTTTTGCATGCCCGGGAAAATCACTCCGTCTATTATAAAGTTCCTCAAATAGAGGTTGTCAGTTCGATTGGTGCCGGCGATAATTTCAATGCAGGAATAATATATGCCCTGCTCAAAAACAATGTTCACAGGAACGCTTTAACCAACGTTGATGACGATACATGGCATAAAATTATCCGAAGTGGCATAGGTTTCAGCCAGCAGGTTTGTAAAAGCTACGAGAATTATATACCCAAGGATTTTTTTTATAACGGGTGACCAGGAAAGTATGCCTGAATAACCAACCCAAAAAAACGACGATTTAACTTTGATAAATCTTGTTGGAAATATTGAAACTGATTCCTCTCCGCCAACGGCGGAGAGGAATCTGATGATCTTTTATCGCCTTGATTAATATTCCTTTTAGTAAAATTAATGGGGAAGTTAATTTGGCAGTTTTACCAAAACGGATTTCTCCTATTCCATGCTTCTTTGCATCACAAGTTCCAGACTGTTTAGCTCAAGACCTACCAGATTTCCCATGCCTTCCTTGTGTGGAAGATAGCAACCATTGTCGAGGGCTATATATTTGCGATGGGGATTGGAAAGCGTAGTTTTAATAAAGTCAAAACTCACAGGAACGTGCCCGTGTATGATGATTTTGTTGTCGATTTTTTCAGTGACAGGATTAAAGGCTTTCGACCAAAGCATGGCATGCTTGTCTTCATAAGGGTCTAACCTGTCGAAGTTCAGGCCTGCGTGAACAATTACGTATTTCCCGTCTTCAAAATAGTGGGGAAGTTTTTGAAGCCAGTTAATGTATTTTTCAGGAATATCGAGTACTTTTTTAACGCCAAAACTATTCAGGGTAAAACTTCCTCCATGCCTTATCCATTCATTAAAAAGTTTGTTTTGCTGTTTCCTGAAAAGAAATTTTTGTTTTTGTTGTTTTGCAAAATTGTAGGCCAGAACAAGGTATTCTTCATGATTGCCACGCAAAGGTCTTGCATCAAAACCATCATTCTGAAGGTTCATAATGTAGTCGAGCACCCCTTTTGGATTTGGCCCGCGATCGATGTAATCGCCAAGGAAATAAAGCACATCACTTTTTTCAGGTTTGATGTGATTTTCCACCAGCGCAATCAGTGTTTTTTCACAGCCATGTAAATCAGGAATCACCCACTTTTTCATTCATTCATCATTTAAAACACAAAAATATAAAGATTTTGATTTCAAAGCCTTGTAATTGCAGGCACAGTCGCCAAAACAAAAAAAAAGAAAAGGTCACTGCCCGACGGCAATAACCTTTTTCCATGATCATTCGATCAGGGTTGTGTCATTTCTTTTTTGCCTGATTTGCCACTTGTTCCATCAGTTTTTTGATGGTTTCAGGATCGCCGATAAACTCATCCTTTACCAAATTTAATTCATCGTCAAACTCAAAAACATAAGGTATGCCCGTAGGGATATTGAAGGCAATGATTTCTGCTTCACTCATGTTTTTCAGGTATTTCACAATGCCGCGCAAACTGTTGCCATGAGCAGCCACCAAAATCTGATTGTGGGCTTGCAGTGCAGGTTTAATTTCACCATCCCAATAGGGGATCAGGCGTTCGATAGTGTCTTTTAGGGCTTCAGTTGCAGGAACTTCTTCGGGCTTCAGTTCTGCATAACGCGGATCGAATTTCGGATGACGATCATCGTCAGCAGGAATTTCTGATGGTGGAATGTCAAAACTGCGGCGCCACATCAGTACCTTTTCATCACCATATTTTTCGGCGGTTTCGGCTTTGTTCAAACCCTGCAACATGCCGTAATGTTTTTCGTTCAGGCGCCAGCTTTTATACACCGGAATCCACATCTGATCCATTTCTTCAAGTGCCAGCCACAAAGTTTTTATGGCACGTTTCAAATACGAAGTAAAAGCCATATCAAAGGCAAAGCCCTGTGCTTTCAATGTTTTTCCGGCCTCCCTGGCCTCTTCAACTCCCTTTGGGCTGAGCTCAACATCCGTCCAGCCTGTAAATTTATTTTCTTTATTCCATTCACTCTCTCCATGACGGAGCAATACCAGTTTTTTCATACTTATGTCTTTTTATCAATGAATACAAAAGTTTCACGCTATTTCCAAAGTGCAAAAATACAACATTGCCGATAATTCAAACATTTTGGGAATCGACAATTAATTTAAACTTAACTTGTTTTTCTGCAGCGAATATTTAGCGCCGGCCGGGCTTTATGCTATACCCACCTTGCACCGGCTGTATTTTTATTGGCTGTACGGATCCCGCACGTGCGCGATCCGTACAGCCTTCGCCAGCCAAAAAAAATATGAGCCGCTGCTTCGCCTGAGTGCCGTTTCAATCCCTGCCGCATCTCAAAATAATCAGGTCATCATTTAACAGGGAAATTTGTACCCGCAGATGCTACAATTAATTGGCTATTTTAGCCACCCAAATTTCAAACTTTACTATATGAAATTCAAATTCTTTTTCTTTGCTATGCTCATTATTTCCTGTATTGGAAATGCCCAAACCAAGACTGAACAATACATTCAGGAGTCGATCAAGGCTCAGGAAGCCCTAAACGCTGAATACGCGAACCCTGAAGAAACCCCCTTGCTACCCGAAGATTTGGCTGAATTCAAAGGGTTGGAATTTTTCCCAATTAATCCTGAGCTGATCTTTGAAGTTAGTATCAAGCGCACACCACAGGCCATTCCCTTCATGATGAAACGCACCAAAGATGAGGTAAAATACCAAAAATACGGTGAAATTACTTTTGAATACATCGGTGAAAAATATAAGCTTAGTGTTTACCAAAACCTCGATTTGATTGCAAAAAGGCCGGAGTACAGCAACCACCTTTTTCTCCCTTTTACCGATCTTACCAACGGTGAAACAACCTATGGCGGTGGTCGCTACCTTGATTTGGAAATCCCCGAAAAGGGAGCAATACTGGTTTTAAATTTCAACAAAGCTTACAATCCGCTATGCGCCTGCAACAAAAAATACTCTTGCCCCATCCCTCCTGCCGAAAACGATTTGGGATTTAAAGTTGAAGCAGGGGTAAAAAATTGGAAGCATTAATATTCTTAAGCTTAGCTCATTAAATGCACTGTTTTTGTCCTTAAAAAGGAGGTATTCTGTTCCCGATTTATTCATGCGATGAGGGCAATTTTCATGCATTATACCTAAATCTTCACAAGCCACAATTTGGGGAACTCATTTGAGGGTTTAAACTTACCACTTCACAAACTTAGTGTGATAGTTTCCATCTTCAGTAATTGCAACCAGCACATACAACCCACCTGCCAGTTGGCTTATATCCATTTCTACCATCTCATTAAGGATTGTCATATTCTTTTCCAATACCGGTTTTCCGCTAATATCATAAATCAGAATCTTTTGGATGTGCCTGTCCGGAATAAAAAATTGAATGGTTTCGCTGGCCGGGTTGGGACTCAAGGAAATTTTCAGTTTCCAGGCATCATCGAGTCCCAGGTTCATAAAATCAAGTCGGGCCAACAGCCATTGCTCCGTGTCAAACTTTGCCGAATCCAGTTTAAAGCCGGGAAATTCATAAACATATTCCTGCCCTGAAAATGAATTTTCGCAGTAGTAGGTAATTTCGCTTCCCTGCCCGTATAAAGTTACGGGCACGGTCATTTCAAAATAATCTACTGATGGATGCGATTGCTCCTGGAAAATGGAGAGGTGAATTGCACCGTCTTCTTCCATTTGCTCGATATTTATACCATAAGTGGGATAGCCCTCACCATAATACCAGTCGGCAAAAAATTCTGACAGGTTTGTGTTGCCTGCATTTTCCATGTGCGCCTTAAAATCGTTGAGGGTGGCAAAACGATAGGCAAGCATCGGATCGGCAAGGTAATTTTGCAAACCGTTAAAAAAGTTTTCGTCACCCAAAATCCAGCGGAGCATGTGCAGGAGGTATGCACCTTTATGATAGGATAAGCGGGCATTGAAAATGCGGCTCACACTGCTTGTGTCTTCCACATATACCGAGCCCGAAAGGGTATCGGTGGCGGCATTGCGGGTATTGCTTTTCCAGATGTTCCAGTAAAATCCGTTGTACATGTTTTCGAAGGAGAGCCCGGTGGAATAGGTGGCAAAGCCTTCGTTGAGGAAAATATCGTGCCAGCTTCCCAGGGTTATTTTGTTGCCAAACCACGAATGTGCCAGTTCGTGAGCCCGCAAATCATGACCAAATCCTGCCATAAAACTCATGGTTTGATGCTCCATTCCTCCGCCCCACGAAAACTGGGCATGGCCATACTTTTCGGCGGCAAAAGGATAGGCTCCAAACAAATCACTGAAAAGTTCGATCATCCCGGCAGTATTTTGCGAGTCGCTGGCAGCCTGTGCTGAATCCTCCGGATACACAAAATTGATGATGGGGATGGAGTCGCCATTTACCACTGCATATTGGGTAAATTCCACATAATTCGTTACTGCAATGGCCACCAGATAGCTCACAATGGGGTAGCGATGCTTCCAGTGGCAGGTTCTGTAATCACCTTCTTCAGTTTCTGAAATGAGCAGGCCATTGCTTGCAGTGCGGTATTGCTTCGGGCTTTTTACAATTACATCAACAGAGTCAATTTTATCGTTCAAATCATTTTTCCCCGGCCACCAGTCTTTGGCTCCAAAAGGCTCCGAAAGTGTCCATATTACAGGCACGCCTTCATGTTCTGCCTGTGTAAATGAGCCAAAACCATTTCCTTGTTCCGGAACTCCATGATAATATATTCGCACTGAGTCCAATTGTCCGGTTTCAAGCACTTTGTTTAAAATTATTTTAAACCGGAATTCGGAATAATATTCATGTGCTACATTTTCATCCCTGAAAAGAATGGAATCGATAATCATATTATTGTTCAGCTCCAGATGAATTTCGGAGAGCTGCGGAACTTTGGATATAAAATATGAGTTTACGCAACCTTTAATAAAAAGCACTTCAGGGTCAATTTCCCAGAGAAAACGGGAATACACCATATCAATTTCACCTCCGGTTTTTTCG
>JAIOZV010000287.1 GCA_021740425.1 Bacteroidales bacterium
GGAGGGAACATTCATTCAATTCAATCCCCGACTTGAAAGTCGGGGCTACGGATTTCTTTCTTCAATTTGAAAGTCGGGGATACGGATTTCTTTCCCCGATCTGAAAGTCAGGCTTACGGATTTCTTCCCTCGATTTGAAAGTCGGGGCTACGGATTTCTTTCTTCAATTTGAAAGTCGGGGCTACGGATTTCTTTCTCCAATTTGAAAGTCGGGGATACGGATTTCTTTCCCCGATCTGAAAGTCAGGCTTACGGATTTCTTTCCTCGATTTGAAAGTTGGGGCTACGGATTTCTTTCTCCAATTTCAAAGTCAGGGCAAAGGATTTCTTCTCTAATTTGAAAGGGAGGGCTAAGGATTTCATGAATAAACAAAAATTTATTTAGGGTTCGCCGAGTCCTGACAAAATAAAAAAAGGCACTACCTATCAGCAGGTAATGCCTTTTTATTTTTCAATTCATATTGAGAAAACTATACTTTTTCGAGTGCTTGATCCAAATCGGCCATGATATCTTCCACATCTTCAATTCCTATCGAAAGTCTTACAAGTCCGTCGGTGATATTGGCCGCAAGTTTCTTTTCATGCGAAATTTTAGAATGCGTCATCGAGGCGGGGTGCTGAATGAGCGATTCAACACCACCTAAAGATACCGCAAGAAGAATGAGTTTTACACTGTCCATCATACGCTTTCCTGAAGCAAGGCCACCTTTCAACTCAAACGACAACATCGAGCCGGGGCCATCCATTTGTGTTTTGGCCAGCTCATACTGTGGGTGAGATTTTAGTCCGGGATATTTTACCCATTCCACTTTTGGGTGGTTTTCGAGATAATCAGCAATTTTCCGGGCTGATTCCTGTGCTCTGTCTATCCTCAATCCGAGGGTTTTCAAACCTCTGTGAACCATGTAGGCCTGGTGTGGATCCATATTTGGCCCCATGTTTGTCATCACGTGTTTCAGCATTTTATGCAGTTTCACATTGGCAGAAACTATCATCCCGGCTACAATATCGGCGTGTCCATTGATAAATTTTGTCATCGAATGAACCACTACATCAGCGCCAAGCTCAATGGGGCGTTGCAGGTATGGACTGCAAAAAGTATTGTCAACAACCAGCGGAACATTTATTTCGTGAGCAATTTTTGCCAAAGCTCTCAGATCAGTAATCCCCATGGTTGGGTTAGCAGGAGTTTCGGTATAAATCATTGCAGTTTCGGGGCGAATAGCTTTTCTTACCTGATCAAGGTCGGTGGTATCAATATATGAATACTCAACACCAAATTTCGAGAAAATGGTTTCCATCACACCACGTGCAGGGCCATAGAGCGAATTGTGGCTGACGATGTGTTTTCCGGCACCCAAAAATGCCAGGTACACCGTAGTGATGGCTGCCATGCCTGAAGATGTAGCGATACCGGCAAAACCTCTTTCAAGATTTGCAACAGCGTCTTCTAAAGCTCCGATAGTAGGGTTGCCGAGGCGTGTATAAATATACCCATCGCTCTCACCCGAAAAGCAGGCCGCACCATGATCTGCATTTTTAAATTTAAAAGTTGAAGTTTGATAAATGGGTACGGTGGCGCTTCCCAATGCATCATTAAATTCACCGGCGTGAACCTGTCGGGAGTTGAACCCTGCGTTTTCTGAATTCATCTGTTGTAATTTTTGTGAAATGTGATTAATATTCAATATTTTGGGGGCAAAGATATTGTGATAATTTAGATGTATAGTTTTTTGGCGCTTTTACAAACTCTAACAGCATTTGTTTCATCTCATTGTTAAGTTTTTAAGCTAATATATTTTTTCAGCACATGCCTGTAAAAAACACTTTTGCATGAGTTCCACCTCAGGTTATTCAGTTTTCACCGGTTTTTATTAAAAAAGAGGCTTCATCGAATTGAACATTCAACTTTGAACCGGCAGAATCTCTTTTATCCGGCGAAATTATGTGAAAAAAATTGAATTTTGTTGACACTAATAACATTCAGAGGGTGTCAAAAATGATATTCGATGAGCCTGAAAAAAACAACCTTAATAAAAAATAACTGTGCAATCCCGGACTTCTCCAGCGCTTTTCATTTCTTTATTCAAAAATTTATGCTGATTAAATTAGTGTGTTTGTATGGAAATGCGAAATTTGTACCATTAAATTATAAATTTATAATGGAAGAAAACTTTAAACTGTGGGCATTATCGCCAATAGATGGCCGATACAGAAACAAAACTGATAACCTCAAAAATTACTTTTCGGAAGCAGCATTAATTAAATATCGGTTGCTGGTAGAAGTTGAATATTTTATCAGCCTGTGCGTGTATCCGTTGCCCCAACTTGATGATTTCGAATTTTCAAATTTTGAAAAACTGAGGGCAATCTACGAAAACTTTAAAACTAAGGATGCACGAAGGATCAAGGAAATCGAAAACACTACAAACCACGATGTAAAAGCTGTTGAATATTTCCTGAAAGAAAAATTTGATGAACTGGGGTTTGGTAAATATAAAGAGTTTATCCATTTTGGGCTTACCTCCCAGGACATAAACAATACTGCCGTTCCGGTTTCGATGAAAGATGCCTACAGAAATGAGATTTGGCCTTTGATCGACGAAATCCAGCAAAAGTTGTATGAGCTGTCGTTCGCCTGGAAAGATATTCCTATGCTTGCCAGAACACACGGACAACCTGCATCTCCTACTACGGTCGGAAAAGAGCTTTTTGTGTTCAGCGACAGGCTCGAGCAACAGATCAATCTGTTGGGGGCAATTCCTTTTTCAGGCAAATTTGGTGGCGCTACCGGAAATTTCAATGCCCATCATGCTGCCTACCCTAATATCGACTGGGTTGACTTTGCCAATGCTTTCCTGAGCACAAAACTCGGACTTGAACGCCAGTTCGTGACCACTCAAATCGATCAATACGATAACCTTGCCGCTTTTTTTGATGCCATGAAACGCATCAACGTTATTCTTCTCGATTTAAACCGCGATATGTGGGCCTACATTTCGATGGATTATTTTGGGCAGAAAATTAAAAAAGGCGAAGTTGGCTCTTCGGCTATGCCGCACAAAGTAAACCCCATCGACTTCGAAAATTCGGAAGGAAACCTCGGCATTGCAAACGCCATTTTCAACCACCTTTCTTCAAAATTACCGGTTTCACGGCTGCAGCGCGATCTTACCGATTCTACTGTCCTGAGGAATATTGGTGTTCCATTTGCGCACTCGATGATAGCCTATACCTCCTTACTGAAGGGTCTCGATAAAATTATCCTGAACAAAGATAAACTCAGGATTGATTTGGAAAATAACTGGGCTGTTGTGGCTGAGGCCATCCAGACGATTCTCCGGCGCGAGAATTTCCCCAATCCTTATGAAGCCCTGAAGGAACTCACCCGGACCGGCGAAAAAATTACAAAACAATCCATCCATCTTTTCATTAACAACCTCGATGTAAGTGAAAAGGTTAAAAATGAACTGTTACAAATTACACCACATAATTATCTCGGCATAAGCCCGTTTGTGGAATAATCCATGAATTTTTACACGTGAGAAAGGAAAAATTTTCAATTTCACATATTTCCTATTTTTGCACAAAATTTATTAAAACAATATGGAATTAAAAGAAATATTATCAATAGCCGGAAAACCAGGCTTGTTTAAAAACATCGGACAATCAAAAACCGGAGTAATCGTCGAATCCATTAATGATGGCAAAAGATTTCCAGCCTTCGCACATGAAAGAATAAGCTCTCTGGCCGAAATAAGTGTGTTCACACAGGAAGACGACGTTCCATTAGCGGATGTATTTAAGAAGATATTTGAAAAATACGAAGGCAAGGAAGCTATAGATGCAAAGTCAGGCTCCAATGATTTGAGAGCTTTCATGAAAGAAATACTTCCAAATTACGATGAGGAAAGAGTTTACACCTCAGATATTAAAAAACTAATAACCTGGTACAACCTTTTGGTTGCTAAAAACCTTTTGGAATTTACTGAATCAGTAGAAGAAGTAAAGGCAGAAAGTACTGAAAGCCCCGAGGAAAAAGAAGAAAATACCAGTCCGGAAGAACCTTCTGTGGCAGAATAATCCAGATGTATAAATCCGTTTTACGACCACTTTTTTTCAACCTGGCTCCCGAAACAATCCACCACCTGGTAGTTTCAGGACTCAGGTTTCTTTTCAAAATCCCTGGCGCATCAAGTATAGTGAGCCATTTAACCCAAGTTAGCGGTGGCAATCTGGAAAGAAAAGTGTTTGGTCTTACCTTTAAAAATCCGGTTGGGATTGCTGCCGGATTCGACAAGCAAGCTGTAATGTTCAACCAGTTGGCACATCTCGGTTTTGGATTTGTAGAAATCGGTACCATAACACCAAAGGGGCAAACAGGAAACCCTAAACCAAGACTTTTCAGACTCCCGAAAGACAAGGCACTTATCAACAGAATGGGGTTTAATAATATTGGTGTAGAAGAAGCCGTAAAAAACCTGAAGAAACGCAAAACAGACATCATTATAGGTGGAAATATTGGCAAGAATACTGCTACTCCCAACGAAAAAGCTGCAGAGGATTACGTTTATTGCTTCCAAAAACTTTTTGATTTTGTTGATTATTTTGTAGTTAACGTAAGTTGCCCAAACATTACAGACCTGAGAGAATTGCAGGATCAGGATAAGCTTATGGATATTCTGAGTAAACTCCAGCTCATCAACCAATCACAGCCAAAACCAAAGCCCATCCTCCTTAAAGTTTCACCCGACCTCAACTGCAAGCAGCTTGATGAAGTTATCGAAATTGTGAAGCAAACAAAAATCGATGGCGTTGTAGCAACCAATACTTCCGTGAGCCGGGAAGGATTAATTACGGATCAAAAAACAATAACAGGTATAGGAAATGGCGGACTAAGCGGATTGCCAGTTCGTGAACGGGCTACAGAAGTGATAAAATACCTTTCCGAAAAATCAGGCAAGGCATTTCCAATTATTGGTGTGGGTGGAATATTTACTCCTGAAGATGCCATCGAAAAGCTTAATGCCGGTGCCGACCTTGTGCAGGTTTACACAGGATTTATTTATGAAGGCCCCCTGATTGCAAAAAGAATCAATAAATCATTGAAAATTAATAAGAAAGATTTTTTTGGGTAAAATTATTTCTATAATTTTGCCGCCCTAATTCGTAAGCACTGTTTTAGTGCCTATAAATCATGTACTTGCGATAGAAAACTATAAATTGTTAACCCGGATGTAAAGGCGACATCCATAAAGCATTTATTTAATGTCAGAAGAAAACGAAAAATTGAACGACGATTCTATGGAACAGCAAACCCCCATGGAACCAGAACAAACCACTCAGGCTGAGGCAATGGCCGAAGAAACTGTTGAGGTGAAGGCTGAAGAAACGATTGAGCCGGAACCATTGGTAGAACAAAAATCAATCGAGGATGCTCCCGAAGAAGAACCTTTTTCACTCGAATCAGATTTACCGGACGAACCTGTAGAATTTGACTGGGATGCTATTGGAAAAAAAGACGATAATTATTCGTCCGCTGAACGCAACAAGCTTGAAGAACTTTATAATAAAACATTTAGTTCCATTGCAGAGCATGAAGTTGTAAATGGAACCATTGCAGGGCTCAACGATCGTGAAGCAATTATCAATATCAATTTCAAATCTGATGGTGTAATTCCAAGAGCAGAAATCAGATACAATCCCGATTTTAAAATTGGTGACGAAATTGAAGTTTATGTAGAAAGTCAGGAAGACCATAGCGGTCAGCTTATTCTTTCTCACAAAAAAGCAAGGATTCTCAAATCATGGGATCGTGTGAACCAGGCCTTCGAAAATGAAGAAATTATCAAAGGTTATGTTAAGAGCCGCACCAAAGGTGGCTTGATCGTTGATGTTTTTGGTATCGAGGCATTCTTACCGGGCTCACAAATCGACGTGAAACCTATCCGCGATTACGACGTTTTTGTTGATAAAGTGATGGAATTTAAAGTTGTGAAAATTAACCATGAATACAAAAATGTGGTTGTTTCGCACAAAGCACTTATCGAGCGTG
>JAIOZV010000288.1 GCA_021740425.1 Bacteroidales bacterium
GGCTACTACAGACTGATTTATGGCCGGGCACCCATGCACACCTTCAGCCGCACGGCCAACAATCCAAACCTGCATGACCTGAAAAAAGAAAATTCGATATGGATCAATCCTAAAGTAGCTGATTTGTGGGGATTGAAAACAGACCAATACATCTGGATCAAAAACCAGGATGGGGCTACATCAAAATTCCCCGTAAAGGTTCGGGTTACCGAAAGAATCAGATGGGATTCAGTGTATATGGTGCACGGATTTGGGCACAGCGATAAAAAGCTAAGCCGTGCATACGGAAGGGGAGCCAGTGATTCCGACATGATTACCAATGTAATGATTGATCCGATTATGGGAGGAACCGGGATGCGTGGAAATTTTATAACATTTTTAACAGAATATCCTAAAGAGGAGGTTAAGTCATGAGATATGCCATGGCAATTGACACCAAAAAGTGTGTCGGGTGCAGCGACTGCGTGGTTGCCTGCCAAACAGAAAATAACGTTCCAATAGGCTACTGCCGCGATTGGGTAACCGAAACCGTTGCCGGTAGCTATCCAAATGTAGAAATTGAACTCCGAACCGAACGATGCAACCATTGCGATAATTCCCCATGCGTTCGCTGCTGTCCAACAGGCGCCAGCCATATTGTTGATGGAGGTGTTGTGCTGGTTACTCCCGAGGAGTGTATTGGCTGCGGTGCCTGTATCCAATCATGCCCTTATGATGCCCGCTATTCGCATCCCGATGGCTACGTTGATAAATGTACATTTTGCAACCACCGCGTGATTAGAGGTGAACAGCCTGCATGTGTAGCCGTTTGCCCAACAAAATGCATGTATTTTGGCGACCTGGACGACCCCAACAGTGATGTATCAAATGCATTAAAAAACAGAAAATACAAAGCACTGGCACCTGAGGCCGGAACCAAACCACACATTTTTTATCTGATTTAATTTACAAATAATATGAAAGAAGAATTATTTGTTAGCGGACGCGAAATACCGAATATCGACCCATTTCTCCATATCTGGCACTGGCAAATTCCTATTTATCTTTTCCTTGGCGGATTAGCTGCCGGCATTTTATTTTTTGCAGCATTATTTACAGTTATCGGGAAAGAAAAAGAAATGACGGCAACGGTAAAGTGGGGAACTTTTTTAGTGCCGGGCGCACTGGTTCTGGGCTTATTAATGCTTTTTCTCGATTTAAAACATCAGATGTTTTTTTGGCGACTATATACCACCATTCGCATGGATTCGCCCATGTCGTGGGGCGCCTGGGTGCTTATGATTATTACACCGATGTCCTTCCTGTGGGTGGCAAGTTATCTCAAGGAACTCGTGCCTGAATGGAAATGGAAATACAAATGGATAGAAAGTCTCCTCGAGTGGGTTGAAACAAACCGTCGGGCCATAGCATGGGTGATGATGGCATTGGCAGTGATATTGGGTATTTACACCGGCATCCTGCTAAGTGCCTTCAATGCAAGGCCGCTTTGGAACAATGCCATCCTCGGCCCTTTGTTTATGGTTTCCGGAATGTCCACCGGGGTGGCTACGGTAATGTGGATGTCGAAAAGTCACAGCGAAAGAAGAATCCTCGGAAGTATTGATTTGCTTTTAATTATTGTAGAATTATTTTTCATTACCCACATGTTTATGGGGATGCGCGCCGGATCGGAAGTAATGATACAGGCTGCTGATCTTTTTCTGGGCGGACAATTCACAGTATCATTCTGGGTATTTGTAATAATCCTGGGTCTTGTTTTTCCCGCCATTCTTGAAGTACTTGAACTTATCGGCTATAAAATTCCTATCGCCATACCTGTAATATTAATTTTAGTTGGAGGCCTGGTTTTTAGATTCATCATGGTTGAGGCAGGCCAAATCACCAGATATCTATATTAAAAACAATCAAATTTTCAGTTTTATGAAAGACAAATCAAAAATATATTGGAATCCCTATTTTGGCGGGGTTATGCTGGGACTGCTTTTGCTGGCTACCTTCTATATTACAGGCCGAGGACTTGGAGCCAGTGGAGCAACCAAAAGTGCCGTAGTGGCCATTACCGATAAAGTGGCGCCTGAGTTTGCACAGAAATCAGCCTATTACAGCAAATTCCTCAGCGATGACAACCATCCGCTCAATCAGTGGCTGGTATTTGAAGTCATTGGCATTTTTGCAGGTGCCTTGCTTTCGGGAGCCCTCTCGGGTCGATTGAAATTTAAAACCGAACATTCTCCAAAAATTACCTCCGGAAGACGTCTTCTTTTTGCCGCACTTGGAGGAATAGCCTTCGGTATCGGGTCGCAATTTGGTCGCGGTTGCACCAGCGGCGCTGCTCTAAGCGGCATGGCCACACTTGCACTCGGTGGATTTATTGCCATGCTTGCCATTTTTGGCTCAGCCTATGCATTTGCCTATTTTTTCAGGAAGAACTGGATTTAATCATTAAAAGAAATTTAAACTTATGGGACCACTCATTCCTTTGGACATTATCGATTCGAGCTGGAACAATGTCTTTGCAATTCTAATCGGAATCCTTTTCGGGTTTATTCTTGAATCGTCAGGATTTTCTTCAAGCCGCAAGCTTGCAGGAGTTTTTTACGGATACGACTTCACGGTATTGAAAGTTTTTTTTACAGCAGCCATTACAGCAGCCATTGGCATCAACTATTTCCATTTTCTGGGCTGGATCGATATCAGTTTAATCTACGTTAATCCTGCATACGTGCTTCCTACAATCGTTGGGGGTATCATCATGGGACTTGGTTTTATTATGGGAGGCTATTGCCCGGGAACAAGTTTCTGTGGTGCTGCAATAGGAAAAATTGATGCCATCGTTTTTTCGGTGGCAATGGGTGTCGGTATCTTTCTATTTGCACAATTCTACCCTCTATTCGAAAACTTCTACAATTCAACATACCTCGGCAATATTACTGTTAATGAAGCACTGGGTATTCCTGTGAGCCTTTTTATGATCGTTCTGATTGTTGTGGCACTTGCAGCTTTTTATGTGGCTGATATGGTGCAGAAAAAAGTAAAAAAAGTTGACTACTAATTTTCAAAAATAATGAACAAAACATACATAATTCTGGCGATGATTTTAATTATTCTGGGTTTAGGGATGTTTGTCCTTGAATCGAAAGAGCAGGCCACCGGGCTTTCTCCTGAAGAACTATTATTTGATTTGAATGAAAACACAAGATACATTACTGCAGACGAATTGGCATCAAGAATAATTGACGGCGATCCTTCAGTTCAACTTATTGATGTAAGAGACCCGCTTGCATTCAGAAATTTTTCACTACCCGGAGCTAAAAATTTGCCTCTTGCAAATCTGTGCTCAGAGGATGTAAAAACTTTTTTTACAATACCCGGCAAGGATTTTATCCTGTATTCAAACGGGGATGTTGAGTCGAACAAGGCCTGGGTTCTTAGCCAACGTTTAGGATACAAAAGATTGTATATCCTCAAGGGAGGCCTCAACCATTGGATCGCAACAATTATTAAACCGATACGCCCGGCAGAAACAGAGCCCCGGGAAGTTTTTGACAGGTATGAATTCAGATTGGGAGCAAGCCAATACTTCACAGGTGGTGAAATTGCTCCCGCAAGCAATACTCCTTTTGAAACAATATCAATAGAAAGAAAGAAAAAGAAAAGTGCCGTTGAAGGCGGATGTTAATAATTAGAGGGTAGAAGGTAAAGGGTAGAAGATAGAAGGTAGAGGGTAGAGGTTTAAGGTTACTCGTTGAAAATAGAAATTATTAAAATTATGAAAGAATATAGTACAAAAAGACTTGTGAGAGCCGTAAGCGTATTTTTGCTGGTGCTGATTTTTGGCTTCATTTTTATGAATAAGAAGGAGCTCGGATTTGCAATAACAACACAGCAAACCATCGACTTTCTTTTGGAGGCCGACTACCAAATATTGCCTGAAGACGTGGCCTACAATGTTGAATCTAAGGAACCTGGCTTTGAGTACGTAGATTTAAGAAACCCTTACGAATTTAATATTGGCAACATCCCCGGATCTGTAAATATTCCACAAACAGAATTACTCACTGAAAAAAATCTGGATTTTTTTAAAGCCGCACAAAACGATTCTGCAACTGTAGTCCTGATTGGGAAAGATGAAGCCACTACAACCGGCCCCTGGTTAATTATGAAGCAAATTGGTTTCGACAACCTAAAAGTGATGAGGGGTGGTTGGGACTATTATGCCAACCAACAGCTAAACCGGAATGAGATGTCTGAAACACCAAAATACATGGTTGAACAACCCGCCTTTAATTTCGCAGCCATTATGCAACTGATGCAGTCAGAATCAGGAGCATCTCAAAATTCGGATGCCCCTGAAATAGTAGTTCCTGAAAGAAAGAAAAAGAAGGCAGCGGTTGAAGGCGGATGTTAACTCATCCTAAGAAGAAACATTAATTCTGCAATTTGATGTAGCCGGTTTCACACCGGCTTTTTTGTTTGGTTTCTGCAGTTACAAGCCAACTAATTGTAACTTTGGCAACCTGTTTATTTGCACAAAATGGCTGAAGTAATTTCCACGAAGAAAAATCCCGGTAAAGCTAAACCGGTAAAAAATAATCCCGGACGGGGTTACCGCAACTATCTTTTAATGTTGCGCAAACACCTGATCCGCTCCTCGCTTGCCATACTTTTGTTTGCCATCCTCGCATTTATGAACCGTGGATTCATCTTCGATACCATTTTATTGGCTCCCAAAGGCGAAAACTTTATAACAAACAAAGCATTGTGCTGGATTGGTGAGCGATGGGATATTGACAACCTGTGTTTCAACGCCGGCTCTCTCACCATCATCAACGTGAATATGGCAGGGCAGTTTCTAACACATCTTTACGTTTCGGTTGTTGCGGGAGTAATCCTTGCCTTTCCCTACATTCTTTTCGAAATTTGGACCATGCTGGCATTTTTCCTGAATATCAAAAACCGCCGGACAACCATTGCAACCATCACTTTTGGAAGTATTTTATTTATGCTGGGATTGTTATTCAGCTATTTCCTCATTGTTCCGCTAACTGTAAATTTTCTGGGGACTTATTTTGTGAGTACTGATGTTAAAAATACTGTTATGCTCGGGTCATACATTGGTACAATAGCCTCACTGATTCTTGGTGTCGGTGTATTTTTTGAGCTGCCGGTTTTTATCTATTTCCTGGCAAAATATGGCATAGTCAGTCCCGCATGGCTTGTAAAAATGCGCCGTATCATGATCGTAGTCATTTTGATCGTTTCAGCAATTATCACCCCACCCGATATCATCAGCCAAATCATGGTAGGTATTCCTTTGCTGCTGCTTTACGAAGTTAGCATTCAGGTTTCCAAACGGGTGTACCCAAAATCATGACACAGGCACTTCTGAATTTCTTCTCCGAATTTTGAAGCAGGGAAAATTCAAAATACCAGCCCTATCACAGGATCACCCCCCCACTGCATCCTCAGGGTAGTAATGCAATTATTATTGCTATTCATACTTTTTCATATTTTTACCAATTATTGTAAAATAATTTAGAAATCAAATAAGAATACAAATATGAATTCAATTGTTAGAAACATCCTGGCTGTAATAGCCGGAGCCATTTTAGGCAGCGTAATAAACATGGGAATTATTATGATCAGCGGATCCATTATCCCCCCACCAAACGGAGCCGATGCTACCACCATTGAAGGACTGAAAGCCTCCATGCACCTGTTTCAACCCATCCATTTTATCTTTCCTTTTTTAGCTCATGCCTTAGGCACATTTGCCGGAGCACTCACAGCAGCATTAATCGCCGCAAACCGAAAAATGATCATTGCCCTTGTCGTTGGCCTGATTTTCCTGGCAGGCGGAATTACCAATATTCTCATGCTGCCCTCACCGACCTGGTTCACAGTTTTGGATTTGGCAGGCGCATACTTACCCATGGCATATCTTGCAGCACGTCTGGAACAAACAAAAAAAGTTCGTTCAATATTTTCATCTTAGTTTATTATCCATTTAAAATTCTTTAAAATGAAAGTCTGTCATATCCTTT
>JAIOZV010000289.1 GCA_021740425.1 Bacteroidales bacterium
CAGCATCGTGGATATTTCCGGTTATTTTACCGCCGGCTTTACTAAAGGCAGTTTTAATTTTTTCTCTAAGCCGTAAGGCTTCATGAATAGTAGCCACAAAATCATCTGCCGAAAAATTTGCGTTGGTAATTGTTTTAAAAAGGGTTTCGATAACAAACTTATTCACTTCATCATCTTCAATCCCCAATACACGAGCTTGTGTGCTGTATATTGAAATTCCTTTTAAGAGGTAAACTGATAAATCCTGCAAATGAATTACATCATCTGTAATCCCGCAAACCCCCATTGATCCTGTGCATCCTACTCCTTTTGAAGCTTCCTGGCACTGATAACAAAACATACTCATTTTTTTTAAAATTTTAATTTATTAATTATTTGTAAATCGTTATTTGGTTAATCGTTATAGGTGAAACTATTTAAAGCCAACTGACAACTGAAGACTTCCGGCTGAAAACTAAACCCACTCCTCACTCAGCACCTCGCCACTATGGCTTATAACAGCCTGCTTCACCGGGACTTTCCGTTTGGCATTGGCAATGGCGGTTTCCACCAAATGGGTCAGTCCTCCGCAGCATGGAACCTGCATCCTGACTACAGTAAAAGAGTTAACTTTTGCGTCATCGATCATCGAGATCAGTTTATGAAGATATGATTCCTGGTTCGAATCGAGCTTTGGGCAGGCAATGGCCAGGGTTTTTCCTTTCAGAAAATGATTATGAAAATTTCCCATGGCAAAGGCTGCGCAATCGGCAGCAAGCACAACATCAGCATTCAGAAAGTAAGGAGCCATTGGGTTGAGCAGGTGTAGTTGAACAGGCCATTGACGCAACTCGGAAGGGGCATCTTTTCCCGTTGATTGGGCTGCTTTGTTTACCTCCTCCTCATCAATTTCGAAAACCAGGGGAGCCGAACCGGGGCATCCGCCTCCACAACTATGGCCTGAAACGGCAGCCATTTCCTGTGCAACAATTTTTTGTGTTTTAATTTCATCATCGCCATTTGTCATGTCCATATCAATTTTATTATTTTTTATGTAAGCAACTGCCTCACTTAAAAATTCGGTAGCTCCATGTGATTTTAGGTGCTGCAGGTGAGCAATTACTGTGTTTTTTCCCTTTTTCACCATCTGCTCCATCACAAGCGTTTCATTGTAAGGTGCTGCTTCCCTTTCCTCTATCGTAATTGCTCCTTCGGGACAATGGCCGATGCAGGCTCCCAGGCCGTCGCAAAACAAATCGCTTATCAGCCTTGCCTTGCCGTCGATAAGTTGCAGGGCGCCTTCATGGCAATTCGGAATACACTGGCCGCAACCGTTGCACAGATCCTCATCAATTTTAATTATGCTTCTTTTCATCATATTCGGTGTTAAAAGTGTAATTTGCTATGGTATGCTTTGAATAGTAATTTTTAAAATCTTCTAAAAGCCCTTGATGTTCATCACTATAAAAACATATTTCAAAAGGGCAGCGTTAAAAATCCTCATGGCAGTGATCCACCTCAATTTTGCCACCCATCATTTCAACAATTCTGCAATATTTGAAACACTCAGGCTGTTTCTGCTTGTGGCAGTGAGCTCCAGACTGTGTACGGCAATGTTCGAGCCTTCTGAACTATTGAAAAACTTACTCATTAAAGTAATTAGGTAAATGATTGCGCAAATGTAATTTCAAATTATTTACCTGCAAAATTTTTCTCTGTAAAAATGTGAGATTGCAATCGTAAATGATTTGTTAACAATAAGATGCTCCTTTAATTTAATGGGGTTCTAAATTAATTTCCTACAAATTTTTTTCTTGGAGAATTTTAGGAAATTCTGAATTTCGGGAAAGGTTGAAAGAGACAATTTATATTCACTTACTCCTTTACCTCCGGGCGTATCCATAAATAACTGTACCAAAACCAATATTTTCCATCGGTTGAGGGAGCAGTAAGGGTGTACAATGTGCGTCGGGCAGTAATTATTTCTTCAGATTTCAGGATGATGAAAGGAGGTTCGCTTTTAATGTTTAATTGGGAAAGTGCTGTTTTGGTGCCATCCACAAAGAATTGGGCGTTTTTGAGTTCAATATTTTTCTGACTGATCCACACTTTCAATTGGGGAGGGTTTTCGGTGAAGAAGGGAGAATCAGGATTTGTCCTTTCTACACGTAAGGCCTTCATCGTGGTTTTGTTTTTAAAGCCATTTAACGTTCCAAACGGGCCGCCCATCGGAAATCGTGGTATGGCATAAGGGCTTGAAGCTTCACAAAATACGCCCGACTTTTGGACAACTGCCGCTGTGTACCCATGATTTTTCAAAATCATCTCCATTTCTTTTGTCCATTCTCCGTAAGGATAGCAGTAAATTTGAGGATTTGTACCAAGATGCTTCTCAATTTCGGCAGAAGATTGTTCAAGATCATTTTTAAAAACTGATACCAATTCGTCTTTTGGCAGATTTACAAAATAAGCATGCGAGGCAGAATGATTACCGATTTCGATGCCTTCATTTTGCATTTCCTTTATTTGTTTCCAGTTTATAAAATCGCTGCCACCAACTGTTTCGGTTTGGATGAAAATTGTTGCAGGAAATCCGTATTTTTTTAGCAATGGCCATCCTGAAGTATAAAAACTCAGGTATCCGTCGTCGATAGTAATGATGGCAGTTTTTTCGGGAAACGTTTCGCCGGTATTCCAGATTTTTATTGCATCACCAAAGGTGATAACTTCAAACTTGTTTTCCTTTAGGAATTTCAGTTGTTCTTCGAATACATGGGTTGAAATGTTTGTACTGGGATAGCGGTCATCACCAAAACGGTGATAGGCAAATATTGGAATGTCGAAAACCACTTTTTCGGGCTGCGCCCTGAGAAATAAGCTGAATGACAGGATGAATAAAAATAGTATGGTTCGCATAAGCTACAAACGATACAAAGAAGATATTATTAAAGGTAATCGGTAAGTTTCTGATTGGAGAGGTAATCCTTAAAATTTTGGGTCATGTCGCCGATAATGGTGCCAAGAATGCACTTGTCGAAAGGACAAATCAGGTTATCCATGGGGCATTTGGTAACTTCAATTTTCCCTTCGATAGCTTCATATATCTCAAGTAAATTAATTTCATCAGCAGGTCTTTTCAATTCAAAACCTCCGTGAGGGCCACGGTTAGAGGCTAAAAAATCGTCTTTCACAAGTCTTTGCAGTACCTTGGCAACATGATGTTTTGATGATCCGGTGCGTTCGGCAATCTTCACTACATTCATTTTAAAATCTGATTTTGCAATCAACACCATGCTGTGTATTGCAATTGATCCAGCCTCTGACAACGAAAAAACCTTTGACATTTTTTTAATTTTAACCTAAAATAGAACGATGTCGAACAAAATTAATTTATTTATCAGATATTCGGTATTTAATAGCTAATTTAAATCAATTCTATCAATTCAGCTTTTGCAAGCGTATTAAAAAAACATTTTAGCATAAAAAACTCCAGGAATCGGGATATTATATTTCCAGTATCTTTTTGTGATCTTGCTATCTTTGCACTTACCGAACGAGAATATGATGCTTGAAAAATTAGATATTCGAAATTTATCACCCCATTTGTTTTGGGATGTTGATGCAGCTACCATCAGTTTTGACCAACATGCAGAATTTGTTGTTGGGCGCGTGTTGGATTACGGTTTAATGGCTGATTGGAAAATTTTGAGCAAGAGTATTGGTGTGGAACAGATTGCCAAAATTGCAATGAACATCAGGGAGCTTGACCCAAAATCACTTTCATTTATTTCAGCACTTTCAAAAATTCCAAAGGAAAAATTCAGATGCTTCACTACGCAACAATCGATGCCGCAACACTGGAACTTTTAAGAAGTTTGATGGAGATTCCAGGACTTGACAGATTGCGACTTGTGGATGGTACCGCTCTTGCTTTGCAATTATCCTATCTGTTGACGAGTACCTGAAAATGAAATATTTTAATACTGAAAATTAATATGCAAACATCTTCAATACACTACCTGCTCGAAAAAACCAACTTCAATAAACCCGTCATCGCAGTTTATGATGCGCCCGCCGGTACGTTATTCCAAAATATCATTCAATTGAAAAAGGAAGGCCACGTTTGTCTGTTTGCACATTATAAACAATGGATGAATGGGAAAATGCTGAAGATGACTGCCGCGCATTTTGGCTGTGGCGGTTGTGGAACCTGGATGTTTGGTGTACAAGGACGCAGCAGGCAAAGCTACATCGAATTTTTAACTGATGATGAGGGCTTGAAGGCCAATCACAAATTGATGGGCGACTGGTTCGATCAGGCAAACAGGTATGAGCCGGAGCACGATGCCATTTTTGTTGGTGCTTACGATGAAAGGTTTGCCAGATTTATTAAATCGATCACATTTTTTGTAAACCCCGATCAGCTCAGTGTGTTTGTCCTTGCTGCCAACTATTTTGCCTCACCCACCGATCCTGATCCGGTAAAAATAAAGTTTGCTTCGGGCTGCTCCGAAATTTTGCCACATGTATCCTTTGTTCAATATCCGCAAGCAGTGATTGGTTCTACCGATATGGCCATGCGCAAATATCTACCGCCCAATATTCTGGCTTTTACAGTAAATCCTTCAATGTATGCCAACTTATGCCGCCTGGATGAGAAAAGTTTTCTGAATAAGCCCTTTTTGGAAGGTCTGAAAAAAGCAAGAGGGGGAGAAATTGGAGGCTGAAAAGAGATTAGTTTCTCTGCTACTGTCAATGCTGAGTTTTTAGTGATGAGGAGGAAGACGGAGATCGGAGGTTGGAGGTCGGTAGGGACAAAAAATAACGAATATCGAATAATGAATATCGAATAACGAATCGACAATCGAATAATGAATACTCCTGCAATAGCGGGACTTCCCCGAAGTTTCGGGGCAGGCAGTTACACTCAGCAAATAATGCCGAGCTTTGCAAGTGCATGCCGAAGTTTCGCTTCGGCACAAAAAACAAATAACATTAAACTTCACTCAATGAAAATCATCAACATAGTCCCCGGATTCGGAGGAACCTTTTACTGCGGAAACTGTCTTCGCGACAGCGGCTTTACACAAGCACTGCAGAACCTTGGACACGATGCTCACACCTTGCCAATTTATCTTCCGCTTTTTGCAGATGATAGCGACAATGACCGGGACCTTCCGGTGTTTTATGGTGCTGTAAACATTTATCTCAAGCAAAATTTTAGCATTTTCAGAAAGATGCCGGGCTGGATGTACCGGTTTTTTGATTCATCGCCCATTTTGAAATATGCTGCTAAAAAAGCCGGATCAACGCGGGCGCACGGACTGGAGGAAATGACCCTGTCGATGCTGCGCGGCCACGAAGGCTACCAGCAGGAAGAACTGCAACTTTTGATAGATTATTTGCGGGATCATGAAAAACCGGATGTGGTGCACCTTTCAAATGCACTCCTTTTGGGGCTTGCCTACAAAATAAAAACTGAACTGGGTGTGCCTGTTGTTTGCTCACTGCAGGATGAGGATGTGTGGGTGGATGCCATGTACCCAAATTACAGGCAAAAAGTGTGGGATATGATGAGCGATAAAGCACGTGATGTGGATGCCTTTATCGCTGTGAGTGATTTTTTTGCCGAAGTGATGAAGCAAAAAATGCGCATCCCCGCAACCAAACTACACACCATTCATGTGGGTATTAATCCTGCCAATTACACTTACCACGAGCCGGCCATCGAACACCCAGTTTTGGGTTATTTGTCGCGAATGAATCAGGAAAATGGGTTTGAAATATTTATTGATGCTTTTGTTCTTCTCAGGAAAAACCCTGATTTCAGTAATGTAAAAATCAGGGTAAGCGGAGGTAGCACAGACGATGACAGGAAATTCATCAATACACAAATGAAGAAGCTTAAAAAAAATAATCTTCATCATGCTATCGAATTTGTTGAGGATTACTCCAAAGATGTGCTGCATAATTTTTTCAACGGACTTTCATTACTTTCCGTTCCTGTTCTCAACGGCGAGGCTTTCGGATTGTATCAGCTCGAATCTTTGGCCTCAGGT
>JAIOZV010000290.1 GCA_021740425.1 Bacteroidales bacterium
ATAATCGTTCACCTCATCAATATGATCAACTTCCAGAAAATCGAAAACCGCAGCACTTAAAGGATGCGCAGATTGCCTGGCCAACGATTTTACCGCAATTATTTCTTCGGCATTCATTTCGCTCATTTCCAGTTTTACCTGCTTGCTGCGGTTGTAGGTTATGGTTCCTGTTTTATCAAATACTACCGTATCGATTTTGGTTAAACGTTCTACAACGTCAGTATTTTTCAGGTAAAACCCTTTGTGCCCAAAAGCGCGCATTGTTGTTCCAAACGAAAAAGGCATCGACAAGGCAATGGCACACGGGCAGGCGACAATCAGCACCGATGTAAATGCTTTAATTGCAATGGACGCATCCACAGAATACCAGAACGCGGCAGTTAAGGCTGCAATCATCAAAACAGCAATGGTAAAATTCTTGCTCAGGCTTTCGATGAGTGAGGTGATGTGCGAAACCGATTTTTCCTTATTGGTGTTTTGATTCCACAATTGTGTGAGCTGACTTTGAGCAACATTCCTTTTTACTTCAATTTGGATGGCCTGCCCTATTTGCTTGCCACCTGCAAAAACAAAATCTCCTTCATGCTTAGGTACAGGAACCGATTCACCGGTTACAAATGAATAGTCAATATTCCCTTTACCTTTCACCACTTTACCATCCGTTGGAATTAATTCCTGGTTTCGGATTAAAATGGTATCGCCGGCAACCAAATCTTTAAGTGGGGTACTCTCCTCCCCTTTTTCGGTAACTTTAGAAACGGCTACAGGGAAATAGGATTTGTAATCGCGGTCGAATGAAAGGCTTTTGTAGGTTTTGTCCTGATACCATTTGCCAATTAATAAAAAGAATATAAATCCTGTAAAAGAATCGAGATAGCCCGGGCCGGTTTGCGAAAATATTTCATAGTAACTTTGAAGCACAAGTGCCAGAATCCCGATGCTGATAGGCAAGTCGATGTTAACAATTTTATGGCGCAGATTTTTGAAGGCTGAAAGCAAATAATCGCGACTGCTAAAAAGCAAAACGGGGAGCGATAAAAAAACATTTATCCAACTAAAAAAATCTTTAAAACCTCCGCTGAGTTCCTCCCTGATATTGAGGTATTCCGGAAAGCTAAACAACATGATGTTTCCAAAAGCAAATCCGGCCACACCAATCTTTGCCAGTAAAGTGGTATTGGTTTTGGGTTTCTTTTCACCTTCAGTTTTGTCAAGGTTTATTTGTGGAATGTAATGGATGGAGGCGAGCAATTCCACCAAATGCCGAAGCGTAATCTCATCGGTGTTGAAGGTCACCGAAACTTCCTTTTTAGTAAAATTTACCAGCGAATTCTTAATCCCCTTATCCATCAGGTGCATATTTTCGAGCAACCAAATGCAGGAGCTGCAATGTATGGATGGGATGAAGAGGGTTACCTTGCTGATGTTTCCCTCTGAAAAATCGAGTATTTTCTCCCTGATATCTTCATTATCGAGATAGGCATATTTATTTCCAAATTCCTGCTTCTCAACTCTTACACCGGGAGTTTCAACAATGGTGTAATATTTATTGAGCTTGTTTTGATTCAGTATCTGGTAAACTGACTTACAGCCATGACAACAAAAGTTCTTTTCGTCCCAAACAACAGGGTATTTTCCGCAATCATCACCGCAATGCACACATCTTACAGGTTCCATTTGAATTATTTTTTACAAAGAAAAAGAAAAAGCATACAAGGTACCAGTATCTTTTCAATTGAACAATTGCTGAAACCTGAAGAATTCAGATAAATGGCGAAATGTTCAAATGGCCATAAGTCATCCCTCATACTAAAAACTGATCTTTGTCAAATGAAAATTTGTTTTAAAAATAATTGCCATCCCGATCAGGTATTTTCTCCAATTTGTAAACAAATTTAAATAAGACTCTAATATGCTGTTTCTAAACATGTTTAGCAAAATAAATTTTAAAGATAAGCATCAACGGTGCAAATTTAGAAGGCTGAAACGAATTTAATAAGGTAAATTATATTTACATTTACACCCTACAATCCGGAAATAAATTAAAAACATTAAAAGTACATTTATGAAAAAGATTCTTTCACTCTTGCTCATTACATTCGTAATTTTTTCCTGTGGCCCGCAGGGCGAAAAATCATCATCCAGTCAACAAGGCGAGGAAATTCAAAGCATTGATCCGGCAAACCTCGAAACCATCGAAATTGCAGTTTACGGCATGACCTGCAGCGGATGCGAACGCACAGTTCAAACTGCCGTAGGCAAAATTCCCGGTGTTCAAAGTGTGAAAGCCTCGCACCTGGATTCCACCGCCATTGTCACCTACGACAAAACCAAAGCAAATTTTGAGGCAATGAAAACCAGTATCACAGACAAAGGATATGAGGTAAAGGATTTTAAAATTACTGAATAGCTTCACATGATTGAATTTTGAACATTCACTTATAAATTATTTAAAATGAAAAAAATGAAAAAATTTTTTCTGTTTCTCTTTGCCGTAATGGCATTGGCTGCATGTCAGCAAACGATTGAGGAAGAAAAAGAACTAACAACACAAGTTGAAAATGTAAAGGATGGCATGTTTATTCATGTTACAAGCGCCGACCCTCACCGTGTACTCATGGCCTTTCAAATGGCTGCAATGGTTTCTGAGGATCATGATGTGGCGATGTATTTTGATATCGAAGGTGTGAAGGTTTTGCTCAAGGATGCACCTGATCTGGAATATGCACAATTCCCTTCATCGCATACTCAAATTAAAAATTTAACTGCAAAAAGAATTACTATCATGGCGTGCCCCGGATGTTTAAAAGCTGCCGGATACACACCTGATGATCTGATGAAAGAAATATCTGTTGCCAATAAAGAAACATTTTTCAATTTCACGAAGGGAAGAATTATAACTCTTGACTATTAAAAAAACGGGCAGCGGGGAATCCGGCAAAATTCAGCAGGCAATATTTAATGATCTGCAAAAAGCCAAAAATCACATTCACCAAACAGGTAAATTGAATGCAAAAAGGAAGAAACATACTCAGCAAAATTTTTTACTTTTATTATGACGGTTTCAGAAGCATGACATGGGGAAAAAACATTTGGTTGATCATTCTGATCAAGCTTTTTATCATGTTTGCAGTTTTGAAGCTTTTCTTTTTTCCTGATTTCCTGAAAACAAATTTTGATACTGACGAACAAAGAAGCGACTATGTTATCGAGCAACTCACCAACACATCAGACGAGTAAACAGGAAATAGAGGGAAATTTTCCCATAATCATTAAATTTTTACAATTCATTTATTAATAACTAAGTATCCACCAAATCCAACAAAAATGGAAAATTTCGACATGACGCTGATCGATTGGTCGCGCGGGCAATTTGCGCTAACAGCCATGTTCCACTGGATTTTTGTCCCCCTCACATTGGGGTTGGCATTTATTTTAGCCATCATGGAATCGATCTATGTAAAAACAGGTGATGAAAAATGGAAGAAAATCACCAAATTCTGGGGTAAGCTTTTCGGCATCAATTTCGCGATTGGCGTTGCCACCGGGATAATTCTTGAATTTGAGTTTGGCACCAACTGGTCCAATTACTCATGGTTTGTGGGCGACATATTTGGCGCCCCTCTTGCCATCGAAGGCATTATGGCATTTTTCATGGAATCCACCTTCATCGCTGTAATGTTTTTTGGATGGAACAAGGTGAGCAAAAAGTTTCACCTGATCTCCACCTGGCTTGTAGCCATTGGCGCTAACCTTTCGGCACTCTGGATTCTGGTAGCAAATGCCTGGATGCAGGATCCGGTAGGAATGATGTTTAACCCCGACACAGCCCGAAACGAAATGGTAAATTTTTGGGCGGTACTTTTTTCACCTACAGCCATCAACAAATTTCTGCATACCGTAGCTTCGGGCTATGTACTGGCAGCAGTTTTTGTGATCGGCGTTTCGTCATGGTTCCTCCTGAAAAAACGTGAAACACTGTTTGCAAAAAAAAGCATTTTGGTAGCCTCGGTTTTCGGAATCATAACCTCAATCTACCTTATATGGACAGGCGATGAATCAGCCCGCCAGGTAGCCAGGGTTCAACCCATGAAATTTGCAGCCATGGAAGCCATGTGGGACGGGCAAAGCAATGCCCCACTCATTGCCATAGGTATTTTGGAACAACCTGCACCACCCAACGAAAATAACGATTATAAAGAAAAGGAATTTGCTTTTAAAATTGAAATCCCAAATATGCTTTCATTTATGGCCTTTTTGGATGTCAACGCATTTATTCCGGGTGTAAAAGATCTCGTAAACGGATATACTGACCCCGGAACGGGTGAGGTGGTTCTCTCCTATTTTGATAAAATCAAGCGGGGAAGAGAAGCCATTTCAACACTTAAAAATTATAAGGAGGCAGTAAATGCAGGCGATAATGCCACCGCTGCCACATACAGAGCCAAATTTGAAGATAAACAATGGATGGACAACACATTCAAATATTTTGGTTATGGATATTATAACAACGAAAACTTTTCAGGCCTAATTCCCAGTGTTCCCTTATCGTTCTATTCGTTCCACCTGATGGTAGCACTTGGAGGACATTTCCTGGCACTTTTTATCGTGATGCTGATTTTCACACTCAAAAACAAACTTGAAAAGATGAAATGGCTGCTTTATGTAGGGATATGGACTATTCCACTGGTGTATATTGCTTCGCAAGCCGGCTGGGTTTTGGCCGAACTCGGACGTCAGCCCTGGGTAATTCAGGATTTAATGCCTACTCTGTCGGCAGTTTCGAAAATTGATACCACAAGTGTTCAAATCACTTTCTGGCTGTTTGCCGCAACCTTTACCACGCTTTTGATAGCTGAAATAAAAATTATGCTTACACAAATTAAAAAAGGAATGACAGGAGGACACTAATATGTTTGAATCACTATCACTTTTAGCATTGCAACAATACTGGTGGATCATCGTATCGTTGCTCGCCAGTCTGCTGGTTTTCCTGTTTTTTGTGCAGGGCGGCCAAACCATGATTTACAGTTTGGGCAAGACTGACATGGAAAAGAAAATGATCGTTAACTCGCTGGGGCGGAAATGGGAATTTACATTTACCACCCTGGTAACTTTCGGCGGAGCTTTTTTCGCCAGCTTCCCCCTATTCTACTCTACCAGTTTTGGCGGAGCCTACTGGGTGTGGATGCTCATCCTCTTTGCATTTGTTATTCAGGCTGTAGCCTACGAATTCAGGTCAAAACCAAACAATCTGCTGGGATCCAAAGTATATGAAATTTTCCTCATCATCAACGGTGCGCTGGGAACCATACTTGTTGGCGCGGCAGTAGGTACATTTTTCACGGGATCTGCATTTTCGGTCAACAAATTGAACCTTACCAATATTTTTGGAAGCGGCTCAACAACCATTTCTGCATGGGAAGGCCCGGCTCACGGCCTTGAAGCAGCCCTGAATATTCAAAACCTGTCGTTAGGGTTGGCTATCTTTTTCCTGGCACGCATTTTAGGAATCCTTTATCTTAAAAATGATATAGATGATGAAAATATCCAGTCGAGGATTAAAAAACATCTGCTTATCAACACTGTTCCTTTCCTGGTATTTTTCCTCACCTTTGTTGGAATGATGCTTACCCAAAGCGGGTTTGCCGTAATTCCGCAAACCGGCGTTGACCCGTTGCTTTGGAAAATTGAAATGGAACCTTTTAAATACCTGCACAACTTCCTGGCTATGCCTGTAGTACTCGTAATGTTTTTAATTGGCGTGGTGGCTGTATTATGGGGGATAATCGGAACCCTGATCGGAAAATGCCAAAAAGGAATATGGGCTGTTGGCCTTGGAACCGTTCTCACCGTGATGGCCGTATTTTTAGTTGCCGGTTTTAACAACACCGCCTATTATCCTTCAACTTTTGATTTAAACAGCTCGCTAACCATCATGAACAGTTCATCCAGTAAGTTCACCCTCACTGCCATGAGTTATGTATC
>JAIOZV010000291.1 GCA_021740425.1 Bacteroidales bacterium
GGAGAAAAATTTAGTGTGAAAGTGAAGCCTGAAGATGGATACGGCACTTATAATGAAGAACTGGTGTATGTGATTTCCAGATCTAAATTTCCTAATCCTGAAAATGTTGAAGTTGGGATGACTTTTACATCAAAAACTAAGGACGGGCAATTTAATTTGAATGTTGTGGGAGTGGAAGGAGATAATATTACCCTGGACGCCAATCATCCGCTTGCAGGCCGGGATTTGAATTTTGAAGTAGAGGTTGTGGAAATTAGAGAGGCTACAAGGGAAGAAATCAAGCATGAACATGTTCATGGTCCGGGCGGACATCATCATCATTAAGCATGATAAATGATAACTGGGCTTTATTATTTTGGATTTTAATATTTTTTCTCTTTGAATTTTAAAAATTAATTCGATCTTTGCACCCCGAAAAACGGGAAACAGTTCTTAGGATTAATGTTTGGAGAGGTGGGTGAGTGGCTGAAACCAACAGTTTGCTAAACTGTCGTACCTAAGAACGGGTACCGGGGGTTCGAATCCCCCTCTCTCCGCAAGTTCATAAATATATTACAGGGTATAGTGTAGTCCGGTCATCGTGTCCCGCCTTTTGGCGGGAAGGTCGCAGGCCGAATCAAGCTACCCAAATTTAAAATACGGGGTGTAGCGTAGTCCGGTCATCGCGCCTGCTTTGGGAGCAGGAGGTCGCAGGTTCGAATCCTGCCACCCCGACACTGAAAATCAAAAAATTAAGGCCTTGCAGTAATGCAGGGCATTTTTTTTTTGATACACCATTTCTTACAAAGAGGTGAATTTCCAATTCAACGAGTACTGTCTTTGGCGGGAAGGTTGCAGGTTCTCGCGAAAACTTTCGGGATGCCCCCCCGATCAGAAAAAAATGGAGTTAAGATAGGTCGCAACTCCTTTTTATTGATATAATCATCTGTCCTTTCCCGGAATACTGAGATTGATGCTGTATTTGCTCTCCATAAATTTGAAATACCAATACAACTGATAATTAACATCTAAACCATAGTCGATGTTTGGATCAAAGTCGATGGTTTCTTCGAATGGGTTTGAGTGCATCGTTTCCAGAACCCTGTTATTCCAGCAAAGCACATAAAATTGGTTTTTATTTCTGTAATACTCATTGGTGTAAAACCATTTTGGTTTGGCGTTGGTTGCCATCCAGTTTTCATAACCGGTTTCGATTATGATGATGTCGTATCCGGTGGAATCGTTTGTGGAGATTTGTAGCGTATCTGAGGACTGGTTTTCAGATAACGAGGGATGGTTTTGGAAGCCAAACAAATTGAGGGTGATGAAAATTGAAATAATTGAAATGATTGTTTTATACATGATAGCCTCCTGTATTATAGTTTGATTATCGATATTAGTGAACCTGAATGCCTAAGGAATCTAAGGGGTTTGACTTTTATAATAACCACTTTTACAAAGAGTTCACAAAGGAACAATTAGGTTGGTTTGAATAGATAAGAACTTTATTGGTGTTTTGCAAATGTTGATCCAATGCAAAAATAGTTCTTAAATGCCCGAATGTCAAGTTATCAGAAACTATATTTTAAACGACCATACAGGAGTTGGCCATAACTTCCGTATTCGGTGAATTCATCGCCGGCAAATAGTTGTCCGATTAGAAACAGACCAACATTATCAGAAATGGATATGTCGAGGGAAGGGCCAACAAAAGCAGAGCCATCAAAGGGATTGATGATTCCTGCCAGTGTTCCCCTGATTAAAGGAGAAATCTGATAAGCTACTTCACCAAAAATTTCCATTCTTGAAGGTGTGAGGGTTTTGGCATTGATGTCGCGGTCGAGGAAGTTTCCCACAATAGCTTTCCTGCTTGTTCCATCGCTGTTGTAAATTGCACTTGCGTGGATGTAAAGGCTGTTCGGGAATGTGTAATTTGCGCCGGCAGATGCCACCAATACGCTGTAATGATCACTGCCTTTCGGGATTTCTGTTGGGATAAACCAGGATGCTTCGCCATTAAATCCGGCACCATTTATTTGCCCGGACCAACCTGCACCCAATACAATGTCATCGGGCATTTTGCCGCCCAGAAACTGAAAATCGTAATTCCATTTATTGAATTTGTACATTGCGGCAATGGTGTGTTTATTGTCAGCATCAATTTTCCATGCAAGTTGTGCCGAGGAGGCCATGCCTGTGTAATACTGAACTTTGAGGGCATCACAGCCGGGACGCTCAACATAATCGAAATCAAAATAATTGAAGGTGTTGAAAATATCGTTGGGATTCCACACAAGATTGGTTCCCCAGTTTATACGCTGACGGCCTGCAATTACTTCAAGGTTTTTGTGGGTAATGCTCAGGTTTGCCCGATCGATGGTTGAGGTGAAGAAATAAGATGAGTCACTGAACCATTGTTTTGTTAAATTCATAAAGCCAAAGTCTTGTTTGGTTTGATCAGCAAGGTAGGGATAATAGTCGTAAACCATTTGCCCGTAATTGATGAAATTTCGCATTCCAATGTTGGCTTCAAATCCACTCTTGAACCATTCGAAATCCAGCCTGTTGTTGATGGAACCCATCGTTCCCATTTTTTCAGTATTTGGCTGATTCCATACATTTTCGAGATATTGCAAATGACCTTTCAAGGCAAAGGTTCCGTAATCAACTTTATTTGAGCTATCCTGGGCGTAGGAAGATATAATAGTTAAAAATGCAATTGAAAATAAAAGCGTTTTTGAGATCATTTTAATTGAGAATTTACAACTTTACCGTTTTTGGTTTACCACTAAGACACCCCGATAGCCATCGGGGGCCACTTAAGTTTCACTAAGTTTTTATATGATTATTTTTTCTTTCTTAGTGTCTCTTGGTGAATAAGTGGTTTCCTGCTTGGTTTTATTTTACAGTAACATCTTTCACGATTTTTCCATCTTCGAGGGTGATCAAACGTCGGGCTTTTTTCATCACCCGCTCATCGTGGGTGGAGAAGATGAAGGTCATGTTTTCCTCCAGATTTAGTCTTTCCATTAAATCCAGCAAATCGGAAGTGGATTTGGAGTCGAGGTTAGCAGTTGGTTCATCAGCCAGAATGAATTTTGGCTTTGAGGCCAGAGCCCTGGCTACGGCTACGCGCTGTTGCTGACCACCGGAAAGCTGATTTGGCCGCTGATGTTTCTTGTCCTTCAAACCTATGGACTCGAGCATTTCATCCACACGCTTCTCACATTCCTTTCGGCTTTTTCCCTGCAATTGCATGATGAATTCTACATTTTCTTTTACAGTGAGCACAGGCAACAGGTTGTAGGCCTGGAAAACAAAACCAATGTTGTGCAGTCTGAAATCGATAAGCCCGGTAGATTTGAACTGATTGAGCAGATTGCCATCAATTGAAATTGTACCTTCGGTAGGCTGGTCAAGGCCGCCAATCATATTCATCAACGTGGTTTTGCCACAGCCCGAAGGTCCTACAATTGCAGTAAATTCACCTTGTTCAATTTGCAAATCTATGCCATTTACTGCCTTAACAGGAACCTGTGTTTCGTTGTATGTTTTATGAAGATTTTTTATTTCGATGACGTTCATTGTTTTGATGGATTTAGATGTTAGAATTTAGATGTTAGAGTTTAGATGTTAGAATTTAGATGTTAGAATTTAGATGTTAGAATTTAGATGTTAGAATTTAGAATTTAGATGTTAATCGTTATTCGTTAATTGACTATTAACCAATAACTAATAACAAGCAACCAGCACCCAACTCCCTTTTCTTACTCTGCCCTAACGGCCTCAGCCGGATTTAGTTTTAATGCTTTGCGTGTTGGCCAGATCGAAGCAATGATGGCTGTAATTATTACCAGGATTGTAACGATCACATAAAATTCGCTTGTAACGTATGGATAAACAAACGAACTGTATCCCATAGCCTCGAGGCCATCAGCCCATGAAGCAAAATTGATACCTGTAAATCCGAATAATTCCATAAGGCCGATACTTATCATGAGGCCAATTGCAGCACCAACCAACGAAAGCATGGTAGTTTCCATCATGATCATCCAGAAAACACGTGGTTTGTTCATACCCACCGACATCAACATGCCCAACTCCTTTTTCCGTTCCATAATCACCATGAGCATGGTGTTGATGATTCCAAAAACAAGTGCAAACAAAATGATAATCATTAGCCAATATCCAAACTGATCCATCATGGTCATCATCACAATTAACGAGGGCTTGATTTCCCGCCAGGATTGTACACTTAGTTCTGAAAATTTACTTTGAAGACTTTCAGCAACGGCTGCGGCATCTTCCTGGCTTAGGGTTCGGATGGCAATTTCGTTGGCCTGATCGGCTCCAATACCAAGGGATTTGTCCAAATCCTCCTTTTTAACAAACACATTCATTTCATCGAAACGGGTGTCGTTGGTTTTAAAAATCCCCACCACCCTGAACAGCGACCAGCTCATTTCACCATTGAGAGCCTGGGCAGTAACAACAATCTTTTTCCCCATTTCAGCATTGAGCTTGTGTGCAAGTTTTTCGCCAATTACGATGGCCTGGCTTTTGGTTTCGGTTTCAAAATAATCACCCTGAACAATTTTATTGCTTATCGAGCTTACCTTTTTCTCCATCAAGGGGATAATCCCGAATATGGTGACACCAGCCCCTTTCGTTGCGGTGCTCGCCATTGCCGTTGATTTACTGCGGTAGCTGGCTTCGGTTATCAAAGGTTCTGATTTTATTTTCAGTAAGGTTTCAGTAACATCGTTAATTAAAAATTTTGGATTGCTGTTCTCGAGAAAATCGGGATGGTGAATCTGGATATCCGAAATTTCACGATTGATCATATTATTGGCTTGCTGGGCTGTCATGCCATTCATCATGCCTGTGATGAAAATTCCACCGGTAAGCCCCACAGCAATGGCGAAGATTACCACCAGGCTTCTGGTTTTATTTCGCCAGATATTTCTCCATGAAAGTCGTGCTAACATGATATTTTATTTTTTTATGAATAAGATGAATTACATTATCAATTACCCTCTGAGTCCGTTGGTGAGGTTAAATTTGCTGATGTTGATAAAGGGGTAAAGTGCAATTATCATGGTTAGGATAAATACAACAATCCCTTGTGACAGGAAAATACTGCCATCGAAAGCAAAAGGTAATATTGGTTGCACATTGAATTCTTCCATGGCTTTTGCCATTTCTCCTTTTAATGGGATTGGATGAATGAAAAAGTAGTAAACAATTGGGGCAGCCCCCAAAGTGCCGAGCACTACGCCTATCAATCCCATGTAAATGGTTTCAAAAAATACGATGACCGACAGCTTATAGCGTTGCATGCCAATGGCGATCATTACCGAAAATTCTCGCCGCCGCTCGTGGGTCATCATCAGGATGGTGCCGAAAATTCCAAATGCAACCACCACATAAAGGATGGCCAGCATAAAAATACCACTGATATTGTCGCTTTCAATTTGCTGCTTCAACTCTACCAGCATTTCACTCCAGGGCATAATTTCATATTGTGCACCCAATTCATGATTAAGTGTTTCGTATGTTTCGTTTATCGACTTAGGTTCGTTTAGCATGATGGAGTAAGAGCTTACCCGATTATCGGCAGCATAAAAATATTGTGCTGCCTTTAGGGTCATGTAGATCAGATGTTTGTTCATTTCAGGTGCGGGGAAATGCAGAATTCCTTTTACAGGGTATTCTCCTGCGGCGGTAATTCCGTGATATCCCTGCGAAAGCAAAACGATGGAATCGCCAACTTTTATTTCCAGGTATTTGGCAAGGTCATTACCAATGAGTAATCCCATGTCGCTATCTCCCTCAAAGTATTTACCTTCAATGACTCGCTTTTCCAGATTTGTAATATTGTTTTCTATTTCAGGTATGGTGCCCACAATGCCAATGCCTTTGGTGATGTTTCCTGATGAAGCCAGGGCAAATGATTCGAGGCGTGGTATGACCTGCGAAATGCCTGCAACGCTTTCTACCTTTTTTAT
>JAIOZV010000292.1 GCA_021740425.1 Bacteroidales bacterium
GGGTGCATAAATCTTACATGGTGGCTATAAACAAAATAAAAAGTGTCGAAAAAAACAGGATTACAATCGGCGAGGAAATCATTCCCATCAGCGACACCTACAAAGATTCATTTTTTTTAGTATTGAAAAAAGGGCTTTAGTTAGTGAATGTCTATAAGGTCGGAGTAAATCTGTAGCCCAGTCCTTTAGGGCTGGTATTATGAATTTGACACCAGCCCCGACCCAGCTTTTGGGGTGGAAATGCCGCAGGCATTTCCAACCAAAAAGCTGGGGGTTTCATCCCTGCAATTCAATCCCCGGGTTATGCCATAGGCATACATTTAGGAAAACCTGGGGCTAAGGAAATCTCAAAACTTATTGTATTTATGGACTCTAATTAATCAAGATTTTTCGAGTAACCGTTTTATTCCCTTCTAATTCGATTTTAATGATGTGCACCCCATTGTATCTGGATACATTCATCTCAAAAGAGCCCTCATTTTGTGTAAGATGAACGTCAGAAAGCAATTCTCCGTTCAATTTATAAACTGAAATATGTTTCACATTCAAACTTCCAGGGCTGATATGCAATATTTCCCTCACCGGATTCGGGAAAACCGAAATACCATCAAGCGGATTATCATCCACCGAAAGGGCTGCACTGCTTATATTTTGCGAACCCACCAAAACCGGTGTTTTATCGGCATTATCGTAAAATGATTTAAAGGCATCAATCTCGGCTGATGAATAGCCAAACATGTGTTCCAGCCATTTGTTGTTCACGGTCTGATAATAAACTTTTGCCACAACATTAATTACTCCGCCAAAGCCATCCAATGGAATATGAAATTTTAAAATATCGGAGCCTGAACCCTCCTTTCCGTCCTCGAAATTAAAATCATTATCATTGGCTGCTGCCCCAACAATCTGCGTTGTGTCGTAACTGAAATGTCCGGAACTAAAACCAAGGGGCGGAATTCTGTTATCTTTCAAATGTATGGCGGCACGTTCGAGTACTGTTGTAACATCGCCATTCACATCGCCCATCACCATCTCATAAATCTGCACCTGCTCTTCGGAATTGATCATTGGATAATGATTTTCAAAATCAGCATCCTCAGCAAGTAAATTATAATTGGCATCGGTTTTTCCAGAATGGAAAATGGTATCACCAGCTTCGTTGATGGCGATAAGTTCTACAAAGGCTCTGCGACTTGGATAGCCGGCAGGGAATTTATGCCCCGCCTTATTTTGCATTAAAAGTGAAACGAAGAGGGTGTCAGCAGTTCTTATTTCTTCGCTGAGCATAAAATCAAGGGTGTGGTTTTGCAACATTCGTGTTGACCTGGCAATGGTAGAATCGAACTGAGCCGGTGAGGCCGTTACTCCGATTTGCCCGCCAAAATCTTTGAGTAGCCGGGTCATAAAAACATTGGCACCTGCAAACTGATGCATCCCGAAAGGTGACCGCGGATCAAGCCAGGGTGGCATAGAGCTGATCTTTACAGGATCATCGATGCGCGGCACGTGGCACGATTGGCATGTATTGCCGGCAGTAGGATGGATGGAGTTTTCCCATTCCTGAAATATGGCCTGTTCTACAAACTCCCCACCGGTGGGT
This sequence comes from Bacteroidales bacterium, assembly GCA_021740425.1. Classification (GTDB taxonomy): domain Bacteria; phylum Bacteroidota; class Bacteroidia; order Bacteroidales; family 4484-276; genus SABY01. The sequence continues at coordinate 1,601 of JAIOZV010000292.1, forward strand.
ACGCCATTCAAATCCACAGTATTGGTGATTAGTGTATGGCAGGCACCGCAGAGTTTTGCACTTGTGATATGGTTGCTGTATTCGGGTGTGTAGCCAATATTGTTGATCATCGGGTTTGTAAAAGGGTTCACGAATGGTCCCCAGATTTTTTTGTCGGCGCCAATTTCAACCTGTCCTGAAAAACTGCCCATTGAACTTTCCTTGATTTGATGACAGACAGTACACTGTACCCCATCCATTGCGAGCGGGTCGGCACGCATCTCGTTGGCGGAGTATAAAGCCTGTCCGTTGTGGTGTGCATTGTGGTTTCCAACCGGTGCATGACAACGGGTGCAAACATCCTCCAAGACTTCCTTGTGCTGTGGATTAACAAGACCTTCATGACTAACCTTAGCCTGCCAAAAGGGGTCTCTGGCCGAATTGGCCATCATGGTCGAACGCCAGTCGGCGAGTATGCTGATGGATTCGCCCTGCTGGTTAACCTGCGCATTGTGGCACATCATGCATTCGCCCGATCCGGCGAATAAATCGTTAAACCCCATGGGCAATGCACCACCTTTTTCATTTTCTGCCATGTTATTGAAATTATTATGGAATCGATGGTGCCGGTTTTGGCCCGGTAAGTTTAAGTTTGTAAAAATCGCAAGCAGAATGAATAACAGTATTTGCAGCTTTATTTTCATACCATTTATTTTTGTGTTGGACAAAGATATTTTAATCATCAAAGTTATTATATTATTTCACCTCCCGTCTTGCAACTATTAAAAATTATGCGATCAGCAAATCCATTTCAATGGTATTTTTATCAATCTTTTGATTGATGAAATGATACTCAAAAAAAATCATTAGCCAGTTCCTGTCAACGATACTTGTTTTCCGGAAATCATTTATTTCATGTTCTTCGATTTTTTCTTTCATCAAATGAACATTCCTCTAATTCGCGCAATTCGATGATAGCTTCTTTTGATTATGAGCTGTGGTTTTTTGTTTTACCTGACAGGATGTCCCCGGCGTGTGGCTTTTTTTAAGCCTTTTGCTGAAAAAATATAGATAGTTTTGTGAACATTTTTGTTTGAATATAAAATCGTTGTTGTAAAATGGCTGAAGAAAAGGATGTTGCCGCAAAAGCAGGCAAGCACATTCGTCCAACCTGGGACGAGTATTTTATGGAGTTGGCAAATACTGCCGCAAAGCGTGCTACCTGCGACAGGGGCAGGAGTGGGTGTGTAATTGTTCGCAACAAGCATGTGCTGGTGACGGGTTACGTGGGTTCACCCATGGGTTTGCCCCATTGCGACGAAGTAGGGCATTTGTTCAAAAAGGTGACGCACGAGGACGGGAAGATTACGCAACATTGCGTACGTACAGTTCATGCCGAGCAAAATGCAATTTGTCAGGCTGCCCGTTTGGGGATTTCACTCGAGAATGGTGTTTTGTATTGTAAAATGACACCATGCCGCACCTGTGCCATGCTCATCATCAATTGTGGAATTAAAAGGGTGGTGTGCGAAAAAAAATATCATGCCGGCAGCGAATCAGAGGAAATGTTTAAAACCGCCGGGGTGGAGCTTGTGTTTTTTAACCAGGAGATCGAAAAGTACGAAGGGCAATAAAGTTTATTGAAAAGGATTCCTTGAACAAGGAACCGCAATTTATTTGTCAGGGTTTGACTTTCTTCCAAACCCTGACCAGCAAATTCACTAATCTAATAATTTGGTGAAACTCCCCAGAAGTTGGTGTTTTCATCGGCATCTTCGCCAAAGGCCTGGATGGTTTTTTCGCCAACAACATAAGTTGCTTTTTTGCCGGCAATTTGCGAAAACATTACTTCATATTCTTCTCCAACATCAAGCATCATCACACGTGTAAACAATTTACCTCCTTTTTCAACGATCAGATTGCTATGGCAAATCGGGCAATAAAAATCCAGATGTTCGCCCTCTTTGATATGAAAATCCGGGTGTTTCAGTGCCCGGTAATCACCAAGCTCGGGTGTTAATAAAATGAGTCCCCGCTGGTGATCTTCTGTTCTTGCCGAAAAAATAATCCGCTCGTTTACGTAAAGTTGCCCATGGCAATAAGGGCAATGAAAATTTTTCTCCATAATGCGTTAGAATTTTGTGCTTTAACTTTTTAATGTTCAAAAAATATTTCTGATTTTGATTTTGCAAAGATAAGATGTTGTGAGAAAATAATTGCAGCCGGAACAAAATGTTGAATCATATCAGGGATGGTTTTTTAACCCCTCAAAACAGGCAGAAAGATCATGGCCATATTTCCGGTAGATCTTGCGGCTTAAATAAAAAATGCATATTTGTGTTTTCTATTGATGATGGTAACCATGAAATTTCAGTTTAATCATTTTGTTTTGATGCTAACCTTGCATTTTTGTTTTTCGGGGATACTCCTTGCACAGGATGCTGGAATGCGGTCGGATTTTTTTCCCTACGATCTTTCCCATCCTGCTGAAAAATTTATTTTACCTGAAATCCTCGAAGAAATTTCTGGAAATGTCTATTTCTCAGATGAAATCATGATTTGCATTCAGGACGAGCAGGGCGATTTGTTTTTTTATGATTTGAAAGAAAAGCGCTTGCTGAAACGGGTTGCTTTTGCCACAGACGCTGATTTTGAAGACCTGGCTCTGGCCGGCGATGTGATGTACGTTTTGAGGAGCAACGGAACTATTTATCAACTAAAAAACTTCGATGATGAGAATGCCCTCAGGGTGAAGGAAATTAAAACAAGGCTTACTAAAAAAAACAATTGTGAAGGCTTGTGTTACGACCGGCTTCATCATCGTTTGCTCATCGCCCTGAAAGGCGATCCGGAGGCAGATGAGGATCAGAATTTTGATGGTTTTAGAGCCATTTATTCCTATGATATAGAAAAGGAAAAAGTTTTGAAAATGCCCGAGTATCTCATCGAAATGAGTAAGATCCATGACCTTGAAAATGCTTCATTATACAAAAAAAATTCCCATCATGTTCCCGGTGTTTTTGAAGATTCGGGCGATAAAAAATTTCAGCCTTCGGCTCTGGCTATCCATCCGCTTAGCGGTGAAATTTATTTGCTTGCTTCCGTGGGCAAATCCATCATTGTGCTGAGCCCTGATGGAGAAATTATTTCAATTCAGAATTTGGACAAAAGGCAATTTGTGCAACCCGAAGGAATTTCTTTTGCCCCCGACGGCACGCTTTATATCTCCAGCGAAGGCGATGGAGGAAACGGTATTATGATGAAATTTTTAATGAAATCAGAATAGCCGAATCATGATTTTGCCTTGTCTGAAAGGTTTACATCAAAGTTTTTATTCTTCGGTATATTGTACAACATGGAGGCTGTAATTTTTCCTCAGTTTTTTAATCCGCTGTCCTGCTTTGGCTTTTGACAAGGGCAGGATAATTAATACTTCCCTCCACAGGAATTTTTATCAGGTAAGTCCTCCCTGAGCGGTTGGGCAGATGATCCTTTCTTAGCCAGGGATTGAAGTATTTAAGTATTTTATAGGTGATATTGTGTTCCCGGGCAAAGTCAACAAGACTTTTCACAGTTTTGGTGACTTCAATGTTTTCGGTTGGGATGACAGGATAGAGGTCACCGGCTTCTATGTGAAAACCATAATTTTCTGGATTTTCAAAAATGGTTTTTATGGCCAGAATCCTAAAAATATACCTCGCCGTTTCCTGGTTAAGCAGGAGGTCGTAATAGTTGTTTACCTTTTGCAGTTCAATTTCTTCGGTAATTCTTCGCTTGCCTGCGTTGTATGCTGCTGCCACCAGGGTCCAGTTGCCGTATTTTTCATAGGCATCTATCAGGTATTTGCATGCTGCTTCTGTTGATTTTTCGACGTTGTATCGCTCATCGATGCCGCTATTAACTTCCAGGCCATACTCGCGGGCTGTGTGCGACAAAAATTGCCAATATCCTGTGGCTCCTGCCGGAGAAACCACATTTTCGAATCCGCTCTCAATCATGGCCAGATACTTAAAATCATTGGGTATTTTGTAGCGGGCAAGTATGGGCTCAATAACCGGAAACCAGCGGTTGGCACGTTTCAGTAGCAACAATGTGGAGGAATGAAAATATGTATTCACAATGAGCTCGCGATCCAGATATTCACGTACATAGAAAATATCCAGAGGTGTTGCTTCTCCTGAAAAGCTTACCGAATCCGGTATTTCCACAGGGTAAACCGCCGGGATTGATGGTTTTTCATTCAGGGGAGCCTGGGGTAAAATTTTGGGAGTTTCCTTAGGAAGGGCATCAACAATTTTTTCGGTTTGGGTAGCGGGGGCGGGAGCTGTTTTTTTTACTCTGAATGATTGAAAAAGGAAAATGCT
>JAIOZV010000293.1 GCA_021740425.1 Bacteroidales bacterium
AGTTGCACAAAAATTTCAAAAAAGCGGCAAGTTCAACCTCGTGGTTTTAAAAGAAGGAAAATACCTGGGGTTTATTTCAAGAGCTCGGGTATTTTCATCGTACAGAGATTTGTTGAAACAATTTTCGGATGATTGATCACCTAAGCATTTCTGCTGCCTGATCCATTGCCTCCACGGGTTGCAGACAAACATTGTTGGAGCAGATATAAATCATCGTTTTCCCGGCCTTAAACCGATGGGCGAAAATAGGTAAGTCCGATTGCGACAAAGCGCCTGCAACAAGTTTGTTTGGATTAGCCAATTTATATAAATCGCGGATTTTTTGCTTTGCATCAGAGCCGGTAACAATCACTTCCCGAAAATTTCCTGAAAGAAACAAAATCAATGTTGCCCAGTTTGAAAATGATGAAGGGTGCTTTTTCACATAAGCTGCTACCTTTTGAGCCATTGTTAAAGCAATGTTTTTGTAAGAAACCTTGTCGTACAATAGGGATAATTTCAATAATACAATTCCCATTGCCGAATTTGAAGACGGAATTACGTTGTCGTAGATTTCTTTTTTCCGGCTTATCAGTTCATGGTCTGTTTTGTCGGTAAACCAGAACATGCTTTCGGTAGCATCATAAAAATTTTCGATTGCATAATCAGTGAGTTGTTTGGCAAAATCAAGATATTTCTCATCCAGCGTAATCTGGTACAATTCGATGGCAGCATCTGCAAGAAATGCATAATCCTCAAGAAAACCTGTAATGCCTGATCTCCCGTTTTTGTAATTGTGCAAAACGGAGCCATCACTCTTACAAAGTTTTTCCTGGATCAGGAGCATGGCTTTTTGTGCGGCTTCCAGGTATTTTTCTTCATCCGAAATTACCGACAATTGAGCCAGTGATTTAATGGCAAGTGCATTCCATGAGGTGAGCGATTTATCATCAAGCCCCGGACGCACACGCTGATGTCTTGCCGAAATCAATTTTTGCCTGGCTGCCTGGAATTTTTCCTTAAAATCCTGAATGTTCAACCCATGCTTTTCAGCAAAAGCCTCAGGATGGAGGGGGCGCAAAAGCACATTTTTATCATCCTCCCACAATGCTTCCCTGCCTAAACCGAAATATGCCGAAATTAAAGAGCTGTCGTCCCCTAAAACTTCATCGAATTGGGATTGTGTCCACACATAAAACTTTCCTTCCACACCATCCGAATCTGCATCGAGTGCCGAATAAAATGCCCCTTCATTTGAGCACATTTCATTTAAAAGATAATCTGCGCTTTCTTTTGCGATTTCCAGAAACCTGATTTTTCCTGTTATCCGGAAAGCCTCTGCATAAAGGGAAATCAATTGGGCATTGTCATAAAGCATTTTTTCGAAGTGTGGAACTTTCCACTCCGCATCCACAGCGTAGCGGGCAAAGCCCCCGTCCAACTGATCGTAAATACCTCCCATAGCCATTTTATCCAGGGTTAGTTCAAGATAATTGTTCAGATCGGTATTATTTTTATTGTAGCTGTATTTTAATATGAAATTCAGATTTGAAGGCATAGGGAATTTCGGGGCTCCTTTTGATCCTCCTTGTTTAAAGTCAAAGTTTTTCTTCATGTTTTCCACAGCCTCGTAAAGTATTGTTTCATACAGGTCGGCCCCTGAATCGGGCATTTCAATCAGATTTTCCTGAGTCATGCCTTCGAGTATCTGCCTGGCTTGTTCTTCAATTTCTTTTCTTCGGGATGCAAAAAGATCAGCTACATTTTTTAATAAAACTTCCCATTGCGAAGGTTGAAAGTATGTGCCCCCGTAAAATGGTTTTCCGTCAGGCAGGGCAAAACAATTGAGCGGCCACCCGCCATTGCCATGAATCAATCTAACCGCATCCATATAAATGGCATCCACATCAGGGCGTTCTTCCCTATCAACTTTTACACAAATAAAGTTGTCGTTCATCAGCTTTGCCAAAGTCTCATTTTCGAATGTTTCGTGCTCCATAACATGACACCAGTGACAGGCTGAATACCCAATGCTTATCAAAAGCATTTTGTCCTGTTGCTTTGCTTTGTCCAGAGTTTCGATGTTCCAGGCGTGCCATTCAACGGGATTGTATGCATGTTGTAAAAGGTAGGGGCTTGTTTCGTTGATCAGCAAATTGGGTCTGTTTTCTTTTTTTGAAATTTTCATTGTTTCGTCATTTTCAAGCATTAACCATTCAAAGTTCTGATTGTTTCGTGGCGGGTAATTATTTGTCCCGAAATGAAATAATATTTTAAAAAAACTGGTTAGTCAACTTTTCGTAACATTGCAGGCAGAAATTAATTTGAGATGAAAAGATTTTTTGAGATACTACAATATGTGAAGAATTACCTGGGATTTGCATCACTCAACGTGATGTTTAATATCCTGTCGGTAGTTTTCAATCTGTTTTCGCTTACCATGATTATGCCTTTTTTGCAATTGCTTTTTGATAAAACCAAACTGGTGCACGAAGCTCCAGAGCTGGCTTTAAATACCGATTCGATAGTTGCTTATTTTAATTATACCATCAGTACCGTCATTATCGAGAAGGGAGAAGTAAATGCATTAATGTTTATATCGGTGCTGGTGGTGATTTTGTTTTTTCTGAAAAATCTGAGTCGCTATCTGGCCATGTTTTTTCTGTCCCCTTTGCGCAATGGCGTTGTTCAGGATATTCGCAATGATATATACAAACGTATTCTAATTTTGCCTTTGGCCTATTTTTCGGAACAGCGCAAAGGAGATATCATGTCGCGGATTACCAACGATGTGATGAATATTGAATGGTCGATCATGCAATCGCTCGAAATGCTTTTCAGAGAGCCTATCACCATCATGATTTTTATGATTACACTTGTTTTAATTAGTCCAACGCTCACACTTTTTGTTGTAATTCTCCTTCCCGTTACTGGCATTTTGATTGCTCAGGTTGGCAAAAGCCTGCGACGCACATCGGCCAAAAGTCAAAAGCAACTGGGTGTAATTTTATCTATCGTCGAAGAAACAATTTCGGGATTGCGAATTATCAAGGGCTTTAACGCTATTGCCAAAACCGATGAAAAATTCAGGGAGCAAAACAGTAGGCTTACAAAAATCATGACACGGCTTTATCGTAAGCGCGACCTTGCCTCGCCCATGAGTGAATTTTTGAGCACACTGGTTTTGGTAGTTATCCTCTGGTTTGGAGGCCAGCTGGTTTTAAGCAACACTTCAAGCCTTGAGCCCACAGTTTTTATTTTTTACGTGGTCGTATTTTCGCAACTGATTGTGCCTGCCAAGGCATTCACCGAGGCTTATTACAACGTGCAAAAAGGGGTGGCTTCGGCTGAGCGTATTCACGAAATAATTGATGCAGAGGAAATGATTGTAGAAAAACCCGATGCATTATCCAAAAAAGATTTCAATGAGAGTATTGTTTATCAAAACGTTTCCTTTGCATACGAAAAAGAGTCTGTTTTGCAGGATATTGATTTAACAATTGGAAAAGGCAAAATGATAGCCCTTGTGGGCGCTTCTGGTAGCGGTAAATCAACAATGGTTGATCTTTTACCACGGTTTTACGATTGCACTTCCGGCGAAATTCTGGTGGATGGAGTGGCTGTAAAGGATTTAAAGATCGACGACCTGAGAGGCTTGATGGGTCTTGTTACCCAGGAAACTATTTTGTTTAACGACACTGTGTTCAATAACATCGCCTTTGGGATGGAAAATGTGGAAATGAAGGATGTGATTGCTGCAGCCAAAATAGCCAATGCCCATGAATTTATCGAAAATATGCCCGAAGGCTACGAAACCAATATTGGCGATCGAGGTGTGAAAATGTCGGGAGGACAAAGGCAACGCATCAGCATTGCCCGTGCCGTTTTGAAAAACCCGCCTGTAATGATTTTGGATGAGGCAACCTCGGCCCTGGATACCGAATCGGAAAGATTGGTTCAGGATGCCCTTTTCAAACTGATGCAAAACCGTACTTCGGTTGTCATTGCGCATCGACTGTCAACCATTCAGAATGCTACCGAAATAGTGGTGATGGAAAAGGGGAGGATAGTGGAAAGAGGTAATCATAACGAGCTCCTGGTGAAAAATGGCGTTTATAAAAGACTTATCGATTTGCAATCTTTTAAGAGCTGACATTAAGCAACTGGCAGTGTGAATGAAAAGGTGCTGCCCTTACCCGTTTCCGATTTTATTTCAATTTTACCATTGTGTTTTTCAACAAATTCTTTGCTGATAATAAGGCCTAAGCCGGTGCCGGATTCATTTTCGGTACCCCGGGTTTGATATTTCTCCTCCATTTTAAAAATCTTTTGCAAATCATTTTCATTGATTCCAACACCATTGTCGGCAACCGAAATTTTCACAAAACCATTGTTTAGCATGGAGGCAGATAAGTTGATTTCGCCGCCCCTGGGTGTAAATTTAACGGCATTCGACAGGAGGTTTCTGAATATGGTTGTAAGCATATTTTGGTCAGCCTTAACTTTAATACCGTCCAGTTGCTGGTCGTTGATTGAGATTTCCTTTTTGCGGGCATAAGGAAGAATAAGTTCGAGTGTGGTTTTGAATGAAGGTGCTAATTCGGTTTTAACCGGATTAAAATCGATAGTTCCACGCTGAGCCTGCGACCATGCAAGTAAATCTTCCAGAAGGCTGTAAGTGTTTGAAGTGGCTTTGCTGATTTCCCCGATTACTTCCCTGATTTCATTTTCATCAAAGGTATCATAGCTTGTTTCGAGCAATTCAACAAGTCCCTTTATCGAGCCGAAAGGCCCCTTTAAGTCGTGCGAGATAATGGAGAAAAATTTATCCTTGGTAGCATTGGCAGCAGTAAGTTTTCGCTCTGATTCGAGCAATTTTTTTTCACTGGCTTTTCTTATTACATTTTTGGCATAAAGTTGTGCGTTTTTGATTTTTTTGTCGCGATATCTCCACAACAGCAATAATGCAAGGCTCAGGGAAAATATTATGGCCAGAATAAGCAGGGCAATATAGGCTGATTTTAAATTTTGTTCTTTCTTTATCAAAAGGTTTTCATTGCGCAATAAAGAGATATCAGATAGTTGCCGATCATTTTTATATTTAGCCATCATTTCCGAAAAATTCTTACTGAATGCTTCGGTGTAAATGCTGTCTCTGATATGGGCAAAGGCTGTATGATATTTCAGTGCTTCCTCAAATTTTTCTTTTCTTTTGTATAGCTCGGCAAGTGCCTGATTGATGTCCATTGTGAGTCCCGGTGTTTTTGATTTTTTAGCCTCCCCAAGGGCATCCAAAAACAATTCCTCAGCGCTGTCGAGGGCATTTAACTGCAGGTAGGCTTTCCCTGCCTGGAATTTTGAAAGTGCAGTCCCGTAATTATTTTTTAAACTGTTATAAACTCCCTGAGCTTTTCCAAAATAGAGCATGGCCAGATTTTGATTTTTCTCAGTTTCAAGATGTACCATTCCTATATGGTAGTAAATATTTGCAATATTGAACCAGTCTTTTTCGGCCAGATAAATATCCAGAGCTTCATTAAAATACATCATGGCGGTGTCGTAAATGTGCAGAGCCTGGAATGCTATGGCAGTGGTTCGCAGCGAATAGGCAATTTGCAGGGAATCGCCAAGCAGTTTTTTAATTGTGAGTGCCTTGAGATTATATTCCTTTGCTTTGTTCAACTGCCCGATGGTTAGAAATACGTTTCCCATATTGGCATAGGAAAAAGCTATGCCCATTGAATCCTGAAGTTTTTCAAATTCGGTTAAAGCATTTTGATGTTGATACAGGGCTTCCTGATAAATATCCAGTTTTCGGTACAATACTCCTGCTTCATTGGTAATTTCGGCTTTAAGCCTCCGGTTGCCCGCTTTGCTTGCTAAGCTAAGCGCCGAGTCGATGTAGTCGAGTCCCTTGTAGGCATTTACATTTCGGTATGATTTGGCAAGTTTAAAATA
>JAIOZV010000294.1 GCA_021740425.1 Bacteroidales bacterium
GGGCTATTCAAAAGCATCGACATTATAGACGGACACTAATTAGTGTCGTCATCTATTTTCAGCTTACTGATAAGTTGCAGCGAATCAAATTGCTGATTTGCTCCGGGATTAAATGGCATCAATTTACATACAGTAATTTTAATCCTTGCATTTCTCTAACTTTGCAGTGATAAATTAGGAGCTATTTGAAAAACAAACTACAACAAGCAATACATCAATTTTCAGGTTTCGATCCCGGGCATCTGGCTTTGAAACGAAGCATAAAAACTTTTTTTGCCATTCTGATTTCGTTGATTATTCTTTATGACAATCCCCGAATGGCGATGCTTGCAGCTATTTCAGCCTTATTATTAAGCCGGTCACAGTCGGGATTTACTATTCAGGACAGGCGATTCAGCATGCTCACAACCGGAATACTGATGGCAGTGCTGTCGATCCCGGTTTCACTGATTTCTCAAAATGAAATCTCTGCAATCCTATTTTTGATTATTGCCTCATTTTTGGCCTTTTTCCTCATTGGCAGCCGCGTAGTTCCTGACTTCCCTGTGGTTGTTTTGTTGGCCATGAGCGTGGTTGAGATGGCATTTTCGCACACCGTCGAATCAGGCGCAGCCTATGGAGCTGTGTTTTTACTGACCACAACACTGGTTTATCTTATCCACTTTGTGATTTGGCCTACCCGCCCACGAAAACGCCTTCGATTGCAGATCGGATTTATGAAGGATTCGCTGGAAAATTATTTCAAGTCCATCACTGCCGGGTACAATTCTCTTGAAGAAGGGATTGGATTTACGCACCAAAAGAGCGACGATATCAGGAAAGGTATCGGGGATTTCAGAAGGTTGTGGCATCTTTTCGGGATCGTTATACCTGATGGGAAGGGTGTGGAAAGGAGGTTTTTTGATATTTATTCAGGGCTCGGCAAGATTCATGAATTTATGCTTTTGATGTGGCAGTTCAGAGCCAGTGCATGGGACTCAGCATTGTACCATAAGCTGATACTTGAAGAACCCCGAATTATCAGCATTATCGATGAACTTATAAAACTCCATGATCCTGACCTGATCAGTCCCGGCGATCGGACCTTTTTGAAGATTCAGCGGGAAATTGACAACATCGGGAAAGAATATCTTACAAGCTACATAGCCAACGAAAAACAAATTGCCCGACGCGAATGGGTGGCTGTGATTAACACAATTAAAGCCTTAGAAACGCTTGTAGAAGACCTCAACAGAATTGAAATCACAGAACCTCACCTGTCATCAACATTTTCTGTAACTTCAAAAGTAAGTTCCTTCCTCACGGATTTTAGAGCAGCATTTATAAAACTTAAATTTTCAAATCCTGCTGTAAAGCTTGGTATTCGTTCGGCACTGATTATTGGCTCAACCGAAGCGTACTCCATATTTTTTGAGCCTGACTATGGCTATTGGCTGGTGCTTTTTGCGGTATTGCTCATACGGCCTAATCTGGGTATTTCGATAAAAGCCGGGAAACAGCGCTTGCTGGGAACTGTTGCAGGTGCGCTGCTCGCAATGGGTTTTGTAATGGTTTTCCCGGCTGGGAATCCGGTATTTTATACTATGATGCTATTAAGTGTTTTCCTCATGATCTGGTTTGCCAATCTCGATCAGATTGTTCCAATGGTAGTTGCGTTAACTTTTATGATCATTTGCCTGTTTTACCTTATTAATCCTGACGAAAGCAACCTGGTCTGGCTTAGGATATTCTACACCACAGCCATCGTATTGCTTGTGATTGTGCTTTCTTTCCTGCTTTGGCCTGAAAAAGCGCGAAAGCGGTTTGCGGGTGCATTGGCGGGTGCCCTTATACTTGAAAAAGACTATTTCATGTCTATAATCGGCGTTTTAATTTCAAATCATCAAAAAGCTTTATCAATCGGCGCCAGGCAGCAAATCCGAAACGCCATCCAACAGCTCAATGATGTGATTGAGGCCACCAAAAATGAGGTCTGGCAGCAGAATGTTATCATTCATGGCTTAAATATCCGTCAATATATCCTGCGACTACTCAACACGATTCAGGTACTCGATTCCGTTTCAGGAAAGCATAATTTGAAAATAGGTTTCGAGGGATTGAATGATGAACTGAAGGCTTTTGCAGATAACACTTCCCTCGCTTTCGACGCACTGATATTTGCACTTGAAAACCAAACGAATGTGAAAAATTTCCCCGCTCTCGACGGTGATTTCGAACAATTGCGCAATCATTTCAGGGAAGTTAAATACAAAGGCAAAACCGAAAATGAAAGTATTGTTCAATTCTGGAATAACTCGACCTTTATCTGGAACCTAAAACCACTTATCCTTGAACTGGGAGGTATTCGTTACGAAATTGAACTCAAAATGAAAGGCGATTAATTCCGTAAGAATGTAAAAAAATAAAAATATGGGATCAAGAAAATAGAAAAATATCAACTTTGCAAAAGCCCGAATAACTGTAATAGGTCGGTGTTTAAAAATATTGAGAAGCAAATTTGAAGGAATTAAAGATTAAAAAAAATGGATACTATGAATTTTTGGATCGAAAATATTAAGGAAGCAAGCAATTGGAACAGGTACATCGTTTTATTGCTCATTTTGGTTGCGCTTTTTTTTATCTCCAGACTTATAAGACTATTTATTCAGCGGATATCGAAAAAACAACTTCTCGCCAACTACCCGGTTTACGCTGCTTTTCTGCTGGCATTGGCAAACTCCATCTCGGTATTGATGGTAAGTTTTGGATTAATTGCAAGCTTTACTATTCTAAACTTCCCCGAGAAATTCGTTGATATCGTTTCGACCAGCAAGGAAATTCTGATGGTATTGTCGATTGGTTTTTTCATTTACCAATTGGTTGATGTGCCAAGTATTTGGTTCGAAAAGCTGATTGACAAAAGAGAATCAGCAAGTTTAAACAAGATGTTTATCCCAGTTATAAGAAAAACCTTGCGATTGGTGGTTATTACGCTAATCGTAATGCAAATTTTTCAAATCCTTAGCGAAAAGCCTATTACAACCATTATTGCAGGGCTGGGAATCGGGAGTTTGGCTGTTGCTCTTGCCGCCCAGGACACCCTCAAACATTTCATAGGATCATTCGTGATTGCAGGCGACAAGCCCTTCGACATTGGCGACCGTGTGGTTGTTGACGGCCATGACGGATCCATAGAATCGATTGGTTTGCGCAGCACCAGCATCCGTACTTTAGAAGGCCACCTTGTAACAATTCCTAATGGTGAGCTGGCAAACCGAACCATCCAGAATATCGGAAAACGGCCATACATTCGCCGGTTGGCCAATATCACAATTACCTACGACACTCCACCCGAAAAAATTCAGGAAGCAATCAATATTATTAAGAAAATTCTCGACAACCACGAAGGCATGAATCCTGAACTTCCGCCAAGGGTAAACTTTAACAATTTCAACAGCGACTCATTGAATATTCAAATGCTATTTTGGTATCACCCGCCTGAAATTTGGGATTACATGGCTTTTTCGGAAAAGGTGAATTTTGAAATCATCAGGCAGTTTAATGAAGCCGGAATTGAATTTGCATTTCCAACCCAAACGGTGTATGTTGCCGGCGATAAAAAAAGGCCTCTCGATTTTGGGCTAAATCAAAGCACCACCGAAAGCTAATTTTTTATTGATGAATTCAGAATTCTGTAAATCGTTCAACAAACCCAAATGAAAACTTTGGATATAGAACATTTATGAGTTCAGTCTAAAAAGCCAAATTACCCCTAAATCCCCTATCCCGTACATACGGGATTTCAAACTGCTGATTTTTAGTAGTTTCCCTTTAGGGATCAAGGGTAAAAACAAGAAAAATCAGCAGTTTGAAGGCTTTTAGACCGGACTTATTTATAATTTTGATTCAGATCAACAAATTTCTATCATTAATTTAGATCATTTTTAAATCACTCCTATTTAGGTATTTTACCACTTCATTTACAAATTAATGTTCTAATTTTACCATCAGGAATAAATGTTTATTTAAACAATCATTGATATTTACTACAGATGAACAAAGATGGTATCAAAAAAAATGACGAAAACCGACGCAATTTTCTAAAGCATAGTGCTATCCTTGGAGTAGGCGCAATTGCGGGTGCAGGGCTACTTTCGTCGTGCTCCGCTGAGCCAGAACCGACAGGTGAAAAAGTGAAATTGCTTACCGCCACAGGAGAACTTGTTGAGGTGGATCCATCACAGATAAAAAACATTAGGAAGGAAAAACTCAGCGAATTACAGGAGCGTGGCCGCGAAGGTTTGCTGGGCCACCACTGGACGATGGTTATAGACCTTTCGAAGTGTAAAAATGCACGGAAATGTATGGCTGCCTGTCAGGGTGCACATGAATTGCGACCTCACCAGCACCATATTAATGTATTACAAATGCAGGATTCGAAAAGTACTGCACCTTATTACATGCCAAAGCCTTGCTACCACTGCGATAACCCACCGTGTACAAAAGTTTGCCCTGTAAATGCTACCTTTAAGCGCAAGGATGGCATCGTACTCATCGACAATGAAAGGTGCATCGGATGTCGTTTTTGTGTTGCTGCCTGCCCCTATTCCGCAAGGATGTTCCAGTGGTTCGAACCGGATTATACCGAAGAACAAAGGAACCGGGTTTACGACATCGAATTAAATGTTCCACAGAAAAAGGGAACCATCACAAAATGCCTGTTTAGTGCCGACCGGCTTCGCAAAGGTCAACTCCCCTATTGCGTTTCAGCTTGCCCCAATGGTGTTTACTGGTTTGGTGATAAAATGGAAGATGCCGTAACCAACGGAACTACCAAAGAAACCAGGAAATTTAGCGAACTAATAAAGGAAAATGCAGGATACACCTATTTTGAAGATTTAGGAACTAAACCACAGGTTTATTATTTGCCCCCAAAAAACAGGACTTTCGATTATGAACCTGTGAATAAAATCCTGGAAGATTTTCAGGAAGATAAAAGTTAATGGATGAATCGTTATTGGGTTATTAAGTTATTAGGTTATCAGTTATTGGGTTATTAGGTTATAAACAAGAATAAAAATTATGTCTGAAACATCTACCAGCACAACAAATTCAGGAAACAAGACCTTTGATCAGATTCGGGAAGACCTGATCAGGCCGCTCCGCAGAAATACATTCTGGAATCAGGTATGGATCAGATTCCTGATCGTGATTATCCTGCTTGGCGCAATTTCTTACGGCCATCAGCTTATAAAAGGACTCGGACTTACAGCCATGCGCGATTATTCTTCGTGGGGATTGTACATTGCCAATTTTGTGTTTTGGGTTGCTGTAAGTTTGGTTGGCTCCCTTATTTCTGCCATTCTAAAGCTTTTAAATCAAAACTGGTCGAATCCGCTCTCAAGAATCTCAGAGTTGGTTGCTCTTGGCGCCATCGCTATGGCCGCAGCATCCATTGTTATCGACATGGGACGTCCTGACAGAGTTTTAAATATACCGCTGCACGGCAGACTGCAATCACCAATTGTATGGGACTTTTTTGTAGTGAACACTTATCTGGTCATCAGTATTATTTTGCTTTATCTGCCTATGATTCCGGATATCGCAATTTTGCGCGACCGCATGACAGATGCCCCCAGGTGGCAAAAATTGGTTTATAACAAACTTTCGCTGGGATGGCAGGGAACGAAGGAACAATGGAGACTGCTGAAAAAATCAATCAGAATAATGATCATCTTAATCCTTCCGGTAGCTTTTGCGATTCATACCGTTACCTCGTGGTTATTTGCAGTAACATCCAGAACCGGGTGGCACAGCACCGTATTCGGGCCATACTTTGTTTCCGGTGCATTTGTTGCCGGAGCTGCCGCCGTGGTCATTGCGATGTACGTTTTCAGAAA
>JAIOZV010000295.1 GCA_021740425.1 Bacteroidales bacterium
AATCACTTGAAGGGGTAAAAGTAATTTTACAGGATATTATCCTGATTTTAGAATTCTCCATCGGGTTAGGTTGCGCAAAAAGGTTTCTAAACCGGAATAACTATTCGTATTTGCTGCAAACCGTCACAATCTGATCTGCAATACTGCTGAAAGATTTTATTTCAATAACACTTTTTTCTGCTTTTCTGAAAACATCCAACAAATTACTTACTGGTTTATAATTGGTTTGATAAGGCGGGCAAATGGCCAGCAAAGGATAAAGTTTAATATTTTTAAAGGTTGGCAGATAAATCTTTTTAAGCTGACTTGCACTGCGCAGGTGCATGATGTGTTCTTCATTTTTGATATTGACACTAAGCGTTTTCCTGAGTCTGAAAAATGGATTTTGTAACTTCAGGGTTCTGTATATCATTTCAGGAAGGCAGAAAGAATTGAGGTGTGCCACAATTAATTTTCCCTCTTTTTTTAAAAATCGGTTTAGTTTTTTATTGATGTCGATCAGTTGTTCATCGTCAATATATGAGAAACCGCCGGTTATTGAAAAAATAAGATCATAATATCCTTCCTGAAAGCTATCGTCATTCATTTCCTCAAGCATCAGCGCGTAGAGGTTTAATTGTCCTTTATCAATTTGGGGTTTATACTTTTCGGCAGCTTTATTCAGCATCCCTAAGGAGCCGTCACAGCCGTCGATCTGCCAGTTTCGATCAAGGAAAAACGGAAAGTCGTTTCCTGTGCCACAATTTACATCCAAAACCTTCAGTGTGTTTTCTGCAGAATTAATTTCTTTATCAACGATCAAATGCATCATTTCTTTGGTGAGGTAGTAAATCGTATCTTTCACCAAAAGGTTCTGATAGTCGAGGGCGTATCTGTCCCAGCCTTTTGAATAGTCATAATTTGGAATGAAATGAAATTTTTTCAGCATGTTGCCAAAAGTAAAAAAAAGACTTTTTAATTCTTTTAAAATTTTAAATGTGAGAATTTTCAGGATGCTATATACACCCCGTCCGGTTTGTTTAATGGGGGAGTGAGCTTTGTAACTACCTGCCTGAGCTTAAAAAAAACGGTAGTTCTTTAAATTTCTCACGGATTTGCAACAAGCTGAATGATTGCTTAAGGTTTATTATTTTTGCTTTTTAAACTCCAGTTCTGTAAAATCAAAATCCGGGTTTGGAACATCAATTTTCATCTCACTCACCCTGCCATCAGCATCAAGAATAAAATTACATGTGCCGGGCGGAAGCGAGGGAAATTCCGTAAAAGTAAGTTCAAAAGTGTCGAAATGCAGGTGGCGTAGCGTTCCACGGAATTTCGGTGAAGGGACAAATTGAACAAGTAATTCACCATTTTCAAGCTCAACGCTTGCATCACCGTAAAGCTCTCCCCCAAAGGTTCCTGTGTATGTCTCCAATGCTAATGACGGGTTCGTGTTTTTGATTTGGTTTTTAAGACTTTCTTCTTTCTCTTTTGCATCTTGTGCCTTTTGATTTTCCATCAAATCGAGGATAAACTTGCTCCAATCTGTATTACCTCCATTCAAGAATACATCCAGGGTTTTATACATCAGAGGATAGTAGAGGCTTGAATTTTTATTTGTTAGGATTACAAAACCCAGGTTTTGGTCCGGAACCATGCAGGTATAGGAAATCATGCCATCATATCCGCCACTGTGAGCCACAATTTTATGCCCGAGATAATTGGACAGCGACCAGCCGAGTCCGTAGGATTTAAAAAATGTGGATGGCCATGTCTGCTCCGAAAAACCTGAAATGTTCAGCACCGTATTCTGACTCCACATTTCCTTGCTTCGCTGAGGGGTAAATATGGTGTCGTTGTTCCAAATTCCACGGTTGAGCTGTAGTTTTAGCCATTGCGATACATCTTCCACATTCGAAATTATTGCTCCGGCAGGAGCAACATTATCCCAATTCAGATATTCAACGGGAATAACTTTTTCCTGATAGTCGGTATGTGGGCTTGCAACATTATCGAACTTTGGCAGGTCGTTTGTCGAGGTAATGGAATGTTGCATTTGCAGAGGAATAAAAAACTTTTCTTTTACAAAATTGTCCCAACTTTTTCCGGTGATTACAGGAATAATTTCACCTGCGGCGATGTACATGATGTTGGAGTACCCGAAATTTTCGCGAAAACCATATACCGGCTTCAGAAAACGTGCTCTTCTCATCACTTCCCCGCGGCTGTAGTTTGATCCGTACCACAGCAGATCGCCACTAAAAGTTGCCAGTCCGCTGCGATGGGTTAGCAGGTCGCGGATGGTTAAGTTTTCGCTTACATAAGGATCGTACAATTTAAATCCCGGAAGGTATTCCATTACTTTATCATCCCAGTCAATTTTTCCTTCGTCAACTAAAATGGCAAGAGCTGCAGCAGTAAAGGCCTTAGTGTTTGATGCGATCGGGAACATAGTCTTACTATCAACGGGTTCGTTTGTTTCAATGTTTCTCACCCCAAATCCTTCAGCGAAAATCATCTCTCCATCTTTTACAATGGCCACGGCAAGTCCCGGAACTTTCCAATCCAATCTGGCAGTTTCATAAAACGAAGCCAGTTCTTTAAGCTCCTTGTTGGTTGTATTTTGCTGGGCTGATCCTTCCTGATATAAAAGGATTACAAAGGAAATGATCCAGATCGCTGAGGTTTTAAATAATATCGATTTCATTGAAAATTAAGTTTGATGGTTAAGAATTATGTTGTTTACAATTTGTGTTAAAATGTCGCCGGCTTTTCCTTGCAGATAAATATCTGTAAGCCCATGGGTATATTTTGAGGGTTCAGGGTTGATTTCGATAATTTTTGCCCCATGTTGTTTGGCCATTACCGGAATTTGACTGGCAGGCATAACTTCACCTGTGCTGCCGATTATAAAAAAGACATCTGCGTTTTCGGCAGCCCTGACGGAAGCATGGTAAGCATCCATCGGGATGGATTCGCCAAAAAAGATAAAATCAGGCTTAAGCAGTCCGTGGCATTCATCACACAGGGGCGGGAGAACGCTTAAATCAACTTCCGTCACGGTGAAATGCTTACTGCAATTTGTGCAAATCATTTTTTGTGAGTTGCCATGAAATTCATGAATTACAGTGTTTCCTGCTAATTGATGCAAATTGTCGATATTTTGTGTGATCACACATTTTAACTTACCAATTTCCTCAAGTTTTGACAGGCTCAGATGCCCCGAATTGGGCTGGGCATTTCCAAAAAAATCATAAAAAATTTCTTTGATCACCCTCCATGAATCTTTTGGGTTTCTGTGAAAATAATGCAGGTCAAGCACCTCCGGATTGTATTTGCTCCAAAGCCCCTCGGCACCTCTGAAAGGAGGAATGCCACTTTCAACAGAAATTCCTGCGCCAGTAAAAGCAACAAGGTATTTGGATGCCAGAATCAATTCTGCCGCGCTGTTTATTTCTTTTTCAAACTTTGCCATGGACGATGGATTTAAATATTGAGAGGCTGGCAAAAATATTCAATTAGTCAAAATTATGATGTAATATTTAGCATATTTAATGCTTTGCCGCAGATTTTCAAATAAATTTGCAGCCTTTCTGTTATCTCATTTTCAATTTATAATATTTAAGCAAGGCGATGAATCGGGAATCAAAGCAGGCACTCCTTGAATATCTTTCAGGTTTTATCAGCGAAAACAAGCAATCGAAATTCAATGAAATTATCAAAAACCGCACCCGCTACCTTACGGTGGTTTTGGAGGATATTTACCAAGCCCATAATGCCAGCGCAGTGTTGCGCAGTTGCGACTGTTTCGGGATACAGGATGTTCACATCATCGAAAATCAAAACACCTACGAAGTTAATCCTGACGTGGCGCTTGGCTCATCCAAATGGTTAAATCTGATAAAATACAATGATCACGAAAATAATACCCCGTTAGCCATTCGCAAATTAAAGGATCAGGGTTACCGGATTATTGCCACCACACCTCACAAAAACGATGTGGATTTGCAACAGCTCGATTTGAACAAGGGGCCTGTGGCTTTGGTCTTTGGCACCGAAATGCGCGGATTAACCGATGATGCTCTGGCATTGGCTGACCAATACATGAAAATCCCGATGTATGGCTTCACCGAGAGTTTTAATATCTCCGTTTCGGCAGCACTTTCATTGTTTTATTTATCAGAAAAGCTGCGAAATTCTGAAATTAACTGGCGCCTGGGCGAGGATGAGCAATTGGATATAAAACTGGACTGGACGAGGCAGGTTATTAAAAAATGTGATTTAATTGAGCAACAATTTTTAAAGGATTTTAAGGTGGAAAAATAGCTTTGATTTGTAGGGCTTACTTTTTTGAAGTCTGTCTTTGCCCGCATAATATGAATTATCAGATGAATGATTTAAAAAATAAAATTATTGAACTTGCCGGAAAATACTACACTGATGTAATTTCATGGCGCAGGCATATCCATGCAAATCCGGAGCTTTCGATGCAGGAATATCAGACTTCGGCCTACGTGGCTGAAAGGCTGGATGAGTTTGGGATACCTTATCAAAAGGGAGTCGCAAAAACGGGAATTGTAGCTTTGATTAAAGGGAAAAATCCTGAAAAGAAAACAATCGCTTTGCGCGCCGACATGGATGCACTGCCAATTATCGAAGCCAACGAAGTAGATTACAAATCAAAAAATCAGGGGGTGATGCATGCCTGTGGCCACGATGTGCATACATCCTCATTGTTGGGCACAGCTAAAATTCTGAATCATTTGAAAGACAATTTTGAAGGAACTGTAAAATTGTTTTTTCAGCCTTCAGAAGAGCGCTATCCGGGGGGAGCCATTCAAATGATTCAGGAAGGTGCCATGGAAAATCCCAGGCCGGTTCATGTTTTCGGGCAGCATGTTTACCCCGAGCTGGAAGCCGGAAAAGTTGGGTTTAGAAGCGGTGAATATATGGCTTCGACCGATGAGATTTTTTTAACTGTTAAAGGCAGGGGAGGACATGCCGCGCAGCCTTCGCGCAACATCGACCCGGTGTTGATTGCAGCCCATATTATTGTTGCCTTGCAGCAAATCGTCAGTCGCTTTGCTTCACCGGATGTGCCCACAGTGCTTTCCTTTGGAAGGATTATCGGCGAAGGGCAAACCAATGTAATACCCAACGAAGTAAAAATTTCGGGAACTATCCGCACTTTTGATGAGCAGTGGCGAAAAAAAGCGCATTCGCGGATAAAAAATATGGCACAATCCATAGCCGAAGGTATGGGTGGAAGCTGTGATGTTATTGTGGATGCCGGTTATCCTTTCGTTTTTAACGATCCACAAATTACGGATAAGTCCAGAAGTTGGGCCATCGAGCTGCTTGGCGAAGAAAATGTTGTTGAGCTGCCCATACGCATGACCGCCGAAGATTTCTCTTACTTCGCCAACATAGTACCATCGTGTTTTTACAGGCTTGGCGTGGCCAACGAAGCATTAGGCTTAAATTCGAGCCTGCATTCTCCAACATTTAATGTGGATGAAAAAAGCCTGCAAACTGGCATAAGTCTGATGGCCTGGATTGCTGTGAATGCTCTATTGGATTAAGGGTTTTTATTTTCTTGAATTGTTGTTTATCGTTGAGTCCACAAAATTCTAAGCCTCATAAATTTGTAATTTGATCACATTTTTGAATTAAACACCAAAGTCCTGAAATATTTTAATGTGCCTGCCCTCGAATTTCCAATGAAAATGCGGCTAAGCTATGATGATTGAAAAAATCAACTTGCATTTTCTTTTGTATTTTTGCAAACTAATCAGATACAATCAATATGAAACGTTTGTTTAAACTAAAATTTATATTGCTCATCCTTGGTGGAAGTCTTTTCTGGCAAGGATA
>JAIOZV010000001.1 GCA_021740425.1 Bacteroidales bacterium
AAGCATCTTTTCGCATGGCTGTGTCGCCCAAAGCAAGGGTATAAACCGGAAACCTAACCTGATCGGAGGTGTAAAGGGGATTAAGCCCACGATTGAAAACCCCGTCGCTGGCCAGCACCAAAGCACCTACATTCCGGTTGGAATAACGAATGGCCAATTCATCGAAAAGGGAGGAAATATCTGTTTGCTTATCTCTGAACGTAAAATCAATTCCTTCGGCTACTTTTTCGCCAAAGGTGTAGGACTTAACTTCGTAATCCTGGCTCAAACCTTCGATGAGGAGGCGCATTTGGTCAGCATATCCATTTTTATAATATCCGGAGTCCTCCCCTATCACAAGCGATTCGGAATTGTCCTGGGCAAAGATGATCATTGGTTTTTCTGTTTTTCTAAAAACAGTTTTAACCAAAGGGGATAGCAATAAAAAGGAAATGACAAATACGGCAAGAAATCTGATTGCTGCCAGCCAGCGGTTGGTAGTTTGCGAAAATTCTTCTTTACGATTCTTAAAATATAAGATGCCGGCATACAGCAATCCCAGGGCGATGCAAAAAATTACAAACCAAGCCGGGTATTCAGTTATCAAACTCAAATCAACCTCCTCTAAAGTGCAATTGTGGGAATTAAAAATTACATGTGCATACCACCGTCAACGCTGATTACCTGACCGGTAACATAGGATGACAGTTCGGAGCCCAGGAAAATGCAGATATTTGCAACATCTTCAGGCTTGCCCGATCTCCGTAAGGGGATGGTTTGTACCCATGCATCACGCTGTTCATCGGTGAGTTTTCCTGTCATGGCGGTTTCGATGTAACCCGGGGCAATGGCATTACAGCGGATATTTCTGGAACCAAACTCCTTGGCAATTGATTTGGTAAAACCAATCAATCCGGCTTTGGAAGCCGAATAATTACTTTGCCCTGCATTGCCCGACAAACCTACCACTGAACTCATATTGATAATGGAACCGCTACGCTGTTTGAGCATGCTGCGCTGTATGGCTTTGGTCATGTTGAAAATGGATTTCAGGTTTACCTTAATAATAAGATCCCAATCCTCTTCGGTCATGCGCATCAGCAAATTATCGCGGGTAATCCCTGCATTATTTACAAGAATGTCGATACCTCCAAAATCTTTCAACACATCAGCAACAAGTTTTTCACCTGCTTCAAGCGAACTGGCATCTGAAGCATAGGCTTTTGCTTTCACACCATAGCTTTCAAGTTCAAGAACAAGCGCTTCGGCTTCTTCATCAATTTTCAGGTCACTGATTGCTACATCTGCTCCATTTTTTGCATAAGCAATTGCGATGGCTTTTCCGATACCACGCGCTGCCCCGGTTATCAGGGCTTTTTTATTTTCAAGTAGTTTCATTGTAATAATTTTTCAAAAAAATTTTGCCAAAGATAGCTAATTTGATACTTCCGTTTTATCAGGTCATTCAAACAAAAAAGCCCTGATCAATGGCAATATCGATCGGGCCTCTTTGAAATCGAATGCTTTATTTATTCAATGTTTAATTCCGAAAACATGGTGCCTTCCTCAAGCAGATCAATAGCAGTTGACAGCTCTTTATCCAATGCGCTGATTACTCGAAAATAAGCATTGGTGTCCCATAGATTTCTTGCGATAAGTGCCTTGATTTGTATTTTTATGTGCTCATCGGGATAATAAAATTTGTCGTCTTCGCTGCGTAAAACTTTCGACTTTGCAGCTTGTTCGTTGAATTCTGCAAATATCCCGTCGGAAACACTAAAACTATTGAGGAATTCATCAAACCCGGGATATTTTTTCAACAAAGTGCTTCTGTTTTTATCCAGGTAACTCATTGTAAATTCGTTGAAAACACCCTTTCTGACGAGGTCGGTATAATAGTCAGAAAATCTTGTGGAATCGATGGGGATAAACACATCGGGCATCACCCCACCGCCACCATAAACGAGTCGTCCTCCCGGAGTGTAATATTTTAAAGAATCAGGAAAAACAATGCTGTCGGCGCTTACCAGCTCGCCATGGTCAAGACGGTTTTTAAAATCTTTGTAATACTCGTCCACTCCATCTTCATAAGGTTTCTGAATGCATCTTCCTGTGGGGGTGTGGTATCGTGCGGTTGTCAACCTTATAACTGAGCCATCGGGCAGCCTGAACGGGCGCTGAACCAAGCCTTTTCCAAAAGAGCGGCGACCGACCACCAGGCCACGATCCCAATCCTGAACTGCTCCCGAAACAATTTCGCTGGCAGAGGCCGAACCCTCATTGATCAGCACAATCACTTTTCCCTCTTTGTCGAAGTTACCGGCTTTTGTGGCCAAAAAATCTTCCTTGGGACTTCTTAAACCTTCTGTGTAAACAATTAATTTTCCGTCCGACAAAAACTCATCTCCCAGCTCAACGGCTATATTGAGGTAACCTCCGGAATTGCCTCTTAAATCCAGGATCATATCTTTCATGCCTTCGCTCCTGAGCGTTTCCACCGACTCGCGGAACTCATCCATGGAGGTTTTCGAAAAACGGGTAAGTTTGATATATCCTACCTCCGGGGCAGCCATGTAAGTAGCATCAATGCTGTTGAGCGGAATTTTATCTCTTACGATGTCAAAGTCGATAAGTTTTTTCCTGCCCGCCCTTTTTACAGATACATTCACCACAGTACCTTTTTCTCCCCTCAGCCTGTCCATCACATACTGGTTATCGATTTTTTCGCCGGTGGCCACTTCTCCGTTTATCAATACAATTTTGTCACCTGCAATAATTCCCAGCTTGTCGGATGGCCCGTCGGGCACCGGTGCAACCACCAAAATAGTATCGTTAAACAACTGAAATGTAACCCCAATTCCTTCAAAACTGCCTTCGAGCGGTTCATTCACACGTTCAACTTCCTCTTTGGAAATATAGGCTGAATGTGGGTCAAGATCCTTGAGCATGGCAATAATTGCATCCTCAACTAAATCTGGAGAATCAACACTGTCCACATAGGCAAAATTGATAATTTGAAGGGCAGTGCCAAATTTTTGGATGGTTTCTTTTTGATCCTCCTTCTGAGCCAGGGTATTTTTGGCTGTTAAACTAAAAGCCAGAATTGCTGTTATTATTAAAACTTTTCTGAGCATTGAGGAAATAGATAATTTGATCATTTTGTGTATATTTAGCCGGAAATATTTTGTTATCGACCAAACGAAGGTCATCTTAAAATATTTTCAGACCTTTGATGATTAACACTTTTTTTGATAGATGCCATCTACATTTGGATCAGTTATTGGCTGAAGAAATATCTATTTTTAGCTACAAAGAAATATTTATGAATAAAACTGAACGCATAAAGATAATTTACAGCCTGTTATACCCTACCTTGTTTGTGCTGATGATCTGGCTGGTCAAATCAACAGAACTTGTTTTTAATTTACATTTAAGCAATTTTGGC
Source organism: Bacteroidales bacterium (assembly GCA_021740425.1). Classification (GTDB taxonomy): domain Bacteria; phylum Bacteroidota; class Bacteroidia; order Bacteroidales; family 4484-276; genus SABY01. The sequence goes on from JAIOZV010000001.1 coordinate 3,425, forward strand.
ATTATGCCTCTCAAAATAGAAGGATTGGCAGGAATTATTACTGCGCCATTTGTGCATGGCGATATGGCTCATTTAAGTGCAAACACCCTCCCAATCTGGGTTTTGGGGACTTTGCTTTTTTATGTGTACCGAAAAATTGCCTGGAAAGTATTGATCCTGATATGGCTTGCGACCGGATTGTGGGTTTGGGTTTTGGGTCGGGAAGCCTACCACATTGGGGCAAGCGGCGTTATTTACGGACTGGCTTCTTTTCTGTTTTTCAGCGGGATTTTCAGGCGCGACGGGAGATTGCTTTCCATTACTTTTTTGGTGGCTTTTTTATATGGAAGCATGATTTGGGGCGTATTTCCGGATTTGTTTCCCGAAAAAAATATTTCTTGGGAATCGCACCTGATGGGCTTACTTGCAGGACTTGTTCTGGCAGTATTTTTCAGAAATGAAGGAGGGCCAATAAAGAAAAAATACAGTTGGGATATTGAAGAAGATGACGGCATTGATGAAAAGGATCCTGATGCGTACTGGAATAAACCCATCGAAAAAAAGAAGAAAGCAGAGAAAAAGACACCAGAGCAAATAAATGTTTCTGAGCCGGTAACAATCAACTATGTTTTTAAAAAGAAGGAAGATAAATCTGATAATTAAAAATGCCCAACCAATAGCAGTTACCATGCAATGTAAATTTATCCGCCGGGGTTTTGACATTCATAATAACGAATAAATTATTAACGAATAACTTATTAACAAATAACTTAATAACGAATAACTTAATAACGAATAACTTTTCACAGATGAAAGAAGTTTATATCATTTCAGCAGTTCGCACGCCAATCGGGAGTTTTGGCGGTTCATTATCAGGACTAACAGCCACCCAACTTGGGGCCGAGGCCATCAAAGGAGCACTAAGCAAAGCAGGTGTGGAAGCCACACAAGTTGACGAAGTTTTTATGGGCAATGTACTATCAGCCAACCTGGGGCAGGCTCCGGCCAGGCAGGCAGCGCTTTTTGCAGGATTGCCAAATTCGGTGCCATGCACAACCATCAATAAAGTATGCTCATCCGGATTGAAATCCGTTATGCTTGGAGCACAATCCATCATGCTTGGAGATGCTGATGTTGTTGTTGCCGGCGGCATGGAAAGCATGTCGAACGTGCCTCACTACATCGAGAATGTGCGCAAAGGCATGAAACTGGGCCACGGAAAGCTTGTGGATGGCATGATTAAAGACGGCCTGTGGGATGTTTACAACGATTATCACATGGGCAATGCCGCCGACAACACCGCCAAAGTCAGAAACATCAGCCGCGAAGCGCAGGATGAATTGGCTGTAGAATCATACAAACGTGCTGCACAAGCCACCGAAGCCGGTCATTTTAGGGCGGAAATTGTTCCCGTTGAAATTAAAACGCGCAAAGGAACTGTTATTGTTGATCAGGACGAAGAATATAAAAACGTGAGATTCGAAAAAATCCCTGAACTCAGGCCTGTTTTTAACAAAGATGGAACCGTTACTGCGGCCAATGCATCCACCATCAATGACGGCGCTGCCGCTCTAGTACTCATGAGCAAAGAAAAAGCTGAAGCGCTGGGCTTAAAACCCCTTGCAAAAATTATTGGCTACGGTGATGCAGCCCGGGAACCTGAATGGTTTACCACAGCGCCTTCGCTGGCTATTCCCAAAGCCATCGCCAAAGCAGGATTAAAGATTGATGACATCGATTATTTTGAAGTCAACGAAGCCTTTGCGGTTGTTTCACTTGCCGTAATGAACGATCTGAATTTAAACAAAGACAAAGTAAATATCTGGGGTAGTGGGGTTTCGCTGGGACATCCGCTGGGTGCAACCGGTGCCAGAATACTGGTAACTCTGGTAAATGTTCTGATGCAAAAAAACGCCAGATACGGGGTTGCGGGCTTATGCAACGGTGGTGGAGGCGCCTCCTCAGTTGTTATCGAAAATATGATTTTTTAGCAAATATTTATTTAATGTTAAATTCCTGCCTGTTTCTTAAGAAAACAGGCAGGAATTTTTATTTGTGGCGATAATTCCCTGCGTAAGTTTATATTTTCCAAACATGTTCATAACTTTATCTCACTCCTAAAGTCAAACATATTAATCACTTACAGAAATTTCAATGTTAACTTTAGATTATTAAACTTTGACATCCTTGCATCGGTGTCGGGTTGTAGCTTAGTTTTGTTGCTACCTGATTAATTTATTTACTTACAAATTATACAAAGATTATGATGAAGGATTTGACCAATACTACAATCAGCTGCCCTTTGTTCAAAAAACATCAGGAGGGACTTATATCCAAAAAGAACAGCATAAACAATTCTGTGCGCCCCATAGAGAAATCAATATTTGCAGAAGAAATATCCGAAATTGCCGACAAGATGCTGGATTGCTCCATATTTAACCATTTAAAACTCGATTGCAATACCTGCCACACCATCGCCAACGCACACAAAAAAATTGCTGAAACCCATACCGGCATAAGGAAGAGTGCCTGAGTTTCTGTCCTTATTTCCTTTTTTTATGGGATCATTTTCAGGGAACAAACTCCGGTTTTACGATTAACTGTACCCAGACCCAGTTTGAAATCGCTGAGGCTTTTTGTTGTACGCCCTGAATTATTTCAAGGGTTTGATTGGGAAGTAAGATGGCCACTCCCCCGTTAAGGTTTACCACCTTTGTAAACGTAATCAAAAAACCCAAATCAAATTCTGAAGCAAGAGACCTGTCAAGCTTTTCGGCATTTGTACCATTCAGGATATTGTATTGATTGGCAAAATAATGATACCCCAGGTAAGTATTCATTTTAGCTGAAATATTGTAATCGATTATGGCAAAAACATCTATCAATCCTGCTCCGCCGGTTGAACCCGGAACATTGTTGAAATAATCCATTTCACCATAATACCTGTGACGGGCACCGTAAAGAAGGTCAAATTGCCGATCACTTTCAGAACCTGCAGATCCTGATAAGGAGGGTTTGTTTCCTGAAATCATCGAAAATCCTGTGCTTACTCTTAGTTTTGACCTAATGTATGTTCCTGATGCATTGATATTGTAGGCATGTACCTTGTTTCCTTCGCCGTTTTTTCCACATTGATAGTAAACACTTGCATAAGCATTTAATGGATTTGATTTGTAGTTCAGGTTCATCCCAAACGACCCTTTTACATACAATGTTTCGCTTGTATCATTTTTGGTAACCCCTGTCATAAGCGCCAATCCTGAAACCTTAAAATCCCCGAAAGTTTTTTGCAGATGCAGAAAATCAAGTGTTTTAAATTTTCCTGAGGGATATTCCTGCCCGAATTTATTATCCTTGTTATTGTTCAGACTAAAAGCAGCATCAAAAGCCCAGCCCTGCTTGTTGTATTTGTACAAAAGCCCGTCATAGCTGATAGAGTTTTGATTCCAGTTGCGTTTTGCCAGCAACCGTGCATCATCGTACTCAAAATATTGCCTTCCAACTTTGATTGCCGAATGTCCAAAAAATCTCATCTCCAGCCAGGCCTCATTCATATCCACACTTGCGTTGTCGCCAAACACACCGGTTGATGATACCAGGGTTTCATCACCCCAGAGCCTCACATCCTGAAAACTCACCCCGGTTGCCAGCCAGTCTTTGGTATAAAAAAATGCAAGCCTCGTTCGCTGACCAATTAACAAAGCAGGTGCATTCTGATCGGTATTGAGGCTTTTGTATCCGTTCCGGATTTCAGCACGGGGACGGATCTCAGCATTAATCGACAACTGCGACCACGCCGAAGTCATCAGAAAGAAAAACATCAAAAACGAGAGTAGTATTTTCACTTTGAATGTATTTTTATGATTAGAAAAGAACTGAATAGCTTGGTATTTATAAATTAATCATGATTTTTTTTTTGAGTGATGGAGCATTGAAATTGCTCATTGGTTGATGCTAATAAAAGATTCCATTCAGGTAGGATTTTGTCATTTCCTGCCGGGGATTCCCGAATATTTCGCTAGCAGGGCCCTGTTCAACTACTTCTCCCATGTACATAAATATTACATGATCGGCAAGGCGTTTGGCCTGCCTTAGGATATGGGTAACCAAAACGATGGTATAATTTTTTTTCAACTCATTAAACTTGCCTTCGATGGCTTGGCTTGAAATCGGATCAAGGGCAGATGTAGGCTCATCGGCAAGTATAATATCAGGGCCAACCGCCAACCCGCGTGCAAGACAAAGACGCTGTTGCTGCCCGATAGATAACCTTCCTGCCGGCTCTTTTAAGCGATCCTTTACTTCATCCCACAAGCTAACCTGACGCAGATAATGCTCAACGCGCTTATCGAGGTAGCGTTTTTTCCGCCTTCCACTTATCCTGAGGCCATAGGCAATATTGTTATAAATATTCATGGGAAGCGGATAGGGTCTTTGGGCTAACAAACCCATTTTTTTTCTTATCAGGGTGATGTTTTCGCTGGTATGCAAAATGTCCTGCCCGTCAATAAAAATACTGCCTGTAACCTTGGCGTCCGGATTTAAGTCTGTAAGCCGATTGAGGCTTTTCATCAGGGTGGTTTTGCCGCACCCCGAAGGCCCCATGATTACCGTAATTTTATTTTCCGGAATCGAAGCACAAATATTTTTCAGGATAGGCTGATTTCCGAATTGCAGGTTCAGATTCTCTATCACTATTTTAAATTTATCCATCATTAAAAATTGATTTTGTTTTTTTGATACCTGTGGCTGAACATCCTCGACAGGATACTGGTTACCAATATGATAATAACAAGCACCACTGCCGAAGCATAAGCCCGTTCCTGCACCTGAGGAATGGGTGAACTCAACTGGAAAAAAATTGAAAGTGGAAGTGTTGCCACTGGCTGATCCGGGGATGTAGGAATATAATCAGTAAATCCCGCAGTAAAAAGAATGGAGGCTGCATCGCCAATGGCACGGCCAAACGATAGCAGTACTGCTGTTGACAGCCCGGGCAGGCATTGCCTGAAAAAAACCTTGTAGGCTGTTTCTGCCCTCGTGGAGCCCAGCGAAAGCGATGACTCCAGCAGTCCCACAGGTACCGATTTCAGAATTTCATCCATTGCCCGCACCATTATGGGAATAACAAAAAGTGTTACTGTGATGGTGCCCGCCAACAGCGAAACCCTGATTCCAAAATATGTCATCACGGCAAAGCCAAACGCTCCATACACAATGGACGGAACACCCCAAAGCAAATCCAGAATAAAACGGATCGTATTTACAAGCTTGCCATATCGTACAAGATGCACGTTCATGTATAAAGCCAGCGGCAAACCTACCAGAAATGACATGACGGTGGCTCCCGTAGAAAGGTACAACGAACCCACAATGGCATTGAGGATGCCACCTTCACGGCCAAAGTAAAAGCCCCCCTCAGGAACCTGGGTCAGCATTTCCCAACTTATCGAGGGGAGGCCTTTGTAAAGCACGCTAAAAATTATAAATATCAGAGCAGCGGCAATAATTAGCGTTGAGAAAAACATCAACACCCTGAAGAATTTCTCCTCAAATTCCTTCTTTTGTATCATGCCAATTGCTTTTCTGATTTGACAATTATTAGCCTGGATGCAAAATTAAAAATCAACACCACCACAAACAGAATCAATGCAGCAAGCATTAATGCCGAATCATACATGGGTATCGAAAGCATCTCACCATAATTGTTTGCAATAAGAGCCGGTAAAGGGTAGCCGGGTTGAAATAATCCTTTTGGAATTTGGGCAACATTTCCAACCACCATGAGTACAGCAATGGTTTCGCCAAATGCACGCGACATACCCAGGCCAAAGGCAGAGACAATGCCGGGAAGTGCTTTTTTAACCTGTACCAGCTTTATGGTTTGCCATTTGCCTGCACCCAACGACATGGAGGCTTCGGAAAGTTCGGGTGGAATATTTTTAAATATTTCGATTAGAATATTCAATATGAAGGGGATGATCATAATGGCCAACACGATAGCACCTGCCAGGATGGAATAACCTGAAACACTTTTTCCAAAAAAAGGGCCGAGATAATTACCAATGAAGGGCACAACAACCAGAATGCCCCAAACACCATAAATTACAGATGGTATTCCTGCAAGAATATCAATGATCGGGTGCATCACTCTGAGCACCCACCTTTTAGCATATTGAGTAAGATGAATGGCGGTAAGCAGACAAATGGGGCCGGCAATTAATAAGGCCAGGATGGTGACCCAAACAGAACTTATAATAAATGTGTAAAAACCGAACCTGCCGGCCATGGGTTTCCAGGTCTTCGAAAAAAGCAACTCAGTCAAAGGCTGTGCTTCGATGAGCAACAAGGATTTATAGAGCATGCCTGCAACAAGTATAAAAGGTAAAATAAAAACCAGCACCAAACAAATCTGCATCCAGAATACATGGAGTTTGTCCTGCAACAACCTGCCCACGCGGATTCGGCTGACCCGCATTACCGCTCTATTCATCATCGAGTTTATTAATACCCCGGGCAATCACTGTATCTGAAAGTTTTACATAACCTGCCTCATGTACAAATTGCTGCCCTTCGGTAAGTATCCATTTCAGAAAAGCCTTCACAGCCGGGCTATTTGGTTTTTTTGCAGCCACAAAATACAAATCCCTCGCAGGTGGCGATGGATATTTGTTTTCCGCAATGGCACCCATGACCAAATCGAGGCTTTCATAAAAATCTTCCTCCTGATCAATACGACCGTTGGCATTGATATCAATGGGGATGACTTCCAGCCCCGGATATTTAAGCCGTGTATTGATGTCATAAACATAAACCACATTGTTGTAGCCCATACCCAAAGGATCTCCCTTCACCGCATCGGCCATGCCCGGATCGCCAAATACGCCGATCCCTGCAAGGCTTTCCTGATTGGTACCTAAAAACTCAGCCCACATTTGTGCTGCTCCGCAGGCATCAGACCGTGTAAAAATATTGATGTTTTTTTGCAGACCCTGCAATCCCGGGCATTGATCCCAGCTTTTAATACTTTGTTCAAAATAAATTCCCTGAAATACTTTTGGACTTATTCCGGTCTCCAGCAATTGAGCAATAAGCGGATTTTTTGCATTGACGGTGGGCAACACAGCATCCCTGGTTACGGCAAGCCACCATACCCCCTTTTCTTTTTCGGATGGACTAATACCCCGGGAAAACATACCCAGATCCACCATCCCCGAAAGTGCATCGGCCATGCCTTTTCCTGCACCTCCTGCACTGATATCAATTCGCAAGTCAGGATTTATTTTCCTGAATTCCTCAGCCCAGCGAGCAGTGATCGGGTAAAGCGCAAATGCACCCGAAATGGAAATATTTCCCTGCACATGAGGGTTGCTGTCATTTGTTGCACTTTGCCGGTTCCTGCATCCGCAACTCACGAGCAGGAGCAGCATAGCAGCGGCCAGTACAATTTTTTGAACATTGATTTTGTGTAACATAGACTTTCCCTTTCTCATTTTTTTTTGCAGAATCTCATGATCAAATGCAAGATTCATTTAAGCATACAAAATTACTTGACGGAAAGGGGAACGAAAACCCGATTAATACCTGTTTTGAGGTGATACATTATGGTATTTTGCTGATAAGTATAAATGCTTAGCTTGCTGGAAAAATTACAGTTGAAAGGCAGAAGATTTTTTTGAAGGATTATACTTTATGCGCATATTGAGCTCTTGCGCAGTAAGAATCATCGGCACTATATTTTGGTTCTACTACCAATTGAATGGGTAAAAAAAATAAATGAAACTTGGAATACAATAAAAAATTAGTCAGCAGTCGCCAGTACGCAGTTTCCAGTCAGTATAAACCAGTGCGCTGCCGTTGTTAAACTGTCTAAAGCAATCATGAGATCAACTGTGGACTGTCTGCTTTAATGGTGAATTATTTTAAAAATGTTTCCACAAAAATTGAAGTAGTGCCTATATTTTAATCCAATGGTTACTTATGGCATTCATCACCAGATGGGCGGTGTTGCGGGAGTTGGTTTTAAACAGGACATTGGCCCGGTGCTTGTCAACAGTTCGTTTACTGATAAACAATTTTTCGGATATTTCCTGATTGGAAAAACCCTTACAAATCAATTGAAGGATTTCCATTTCCCTGCCGGTAATATCCAGGTTTTTCTTGTCGGAAATCGCTGCAACCTTAAAGCTCTTTACAACTTTGTAAAGCAACTCACGTGAAAAATAATTTCCACCCTCCATCACTGTTTTAATAGCCTCCTTTACCTCTGCAATTTCCGAGTCCTTCAATACAAAGCCCATTACTCCCGCATCTATCATTTTATAATAATACAGCTCATCACCAAACATCGATAAAGCGATAATCCTGAGGCCTGGCTTTAATTGCATTGCCAGGCGGGTAGCTTCGGCACCATCCATTTCCGGCATATTGATATCCATCAAAACGATATCCGGTTCAATTTCAGGAAGCATGTCGAGAAAATCCTTCCCGTTTACTGCCTCCAAAATTTCAATGCCCGTAAAGTCAAGTGCAAGAATCATTTTCAAACCCCCTCTGAAAAGGGCGTGATCGTCAACAATAACAAGGGTTTTGGGAATCATAATTTTATACTTTTATACAAATGGTAACAATAATACCTTCGTTGGGCCAGCTATCCATCTCAAAACTACCTTTGAGTGATGCAATTCTTGAACGAATATTGCTCAGGCCCATTCCTGTAGTTTTTCCATCCAACACTTCTTTGAACCTGAATCCTTTACCATCGTCAAGATAATTGAGTTTCAAGGTGCTGCCTTCCAAATCAAGACCAATGAGTATTTTATGTGCTTTGGCGTGATTCACTGTATTTACAATCAGCTCACAAATGCTTCTGTACAGAATTACTTCCACATTAGTTTCAAAACGTTTATCATCCAGGTTGCTGCTAAAATCAATACTGATTTTTCCGGTTTGTTCTATTTTTTCGGCAAAAGACCTCACCGCTTTGCAAAGCCCGAAATTATTGAGAATATGCGGACTAAGGTTATTGGAAATTTCCTTCAGGCTGCTGATTGACTCCTCGATGGCCAGAATTGCATTTTTATAAATTACCCTGTGTGGCTCGTCCATTTCAGAGCTTCTTATTGCCGAAACCGACATTTTTGCTGTAGAGAGCAGAGGGCCGAGTCCATCATGAAGATCCTTGGCGAGTCGTTTACGCTCATTTTCTTCCGTAAAGATAATTGCATTCAAAACACGCTGTTCGGCCTGATGCCTCATCTTTTCCATATTTTTAAGGTGCTGAAAAATTTTGCGGATGTAAAAAATACCCACCACCATCAGCAGGGACACAAGCACACCGAGCCAGTTATTCAGTGCCGACAATTGTGATGAAAGTTCAAAGCCGACAAATGGCAGAAACTCTAACAGGCGTCGCCCTGCCATAATCATCAATCCGATGGAAAGCAATATCCAACTTGAATTGTACCTGGTACTCCTGATGAGGCTGATGGCAAAAGACATGGCCACAAACTGAAGGATAATGGAGGCCAAAAGGGCGATCGTGGTTAACATGGTCAGCAGATTTAAGTGAATATATCCGGCAAATGAATCACAAAAAGCATCTTACAAAAACAGGTAATTATCAACCTGCTTAAAAGAGGCTGCCTGCAAATTTAAGAATAATGCAGGCTGTAATTATTTTACAATGCGAATTCTTGCATCCACGGCAGTCACACTTTTCTCGTTGCCTAACAAGGGGTTCAGGTCGAGTTCGATGATTTCAGGGGCGGCAGAAACCAGAGCAGATAAGCTAACAATAATCTCAGCAAACTTCTGCTCGTTTATCCCTTTCTGACCGCGAACACCCTGGATAATTTTGTAACTTTTCAAACTTCTGATCATTTTCAGAGCCTCATCCATCGACAACGGGGAAAGGAACGCGCTGACATCTTTGAGGACTTCGATAAAAATACCACCCAGGCCGCACAGAATCATGTGCCCGAATTTGGGTTCATATTTAGCACCTGCAAACAATTCGGTACCTGAAAGCATGGGTTGAATCAAAACAGCCGAAGTTTCCGGTATTTTAATCATACGCTCAAACTCAATACGCACACCGCTTTCTTTTTTCACATTTAAAACCACGCCTCCGACATCAGATTTATGAACCGGGCCCACGACCTTCATCACCACAGGAAAACCCAGTCGGGAAGCCTCTTTTACTGCATCCTCCACAGTATCCGTTACTGCTTCACCGGCTCTTGAAATTCCCGCAGCATCCAGAAGGGCAGCCACAGCCTCAGGCAGCAAATAACCATCGTTGTTTTTGCTGATGATTTCCCGAATTTTTTCATGATCAACCTCCGGAAGCCTTGTATTTTCAGCATCTGGGGCTGCCGTATGATAAACCCTGCACAGGGCATCTCCAAGTATGGCCTCATCCGGAAAGTTGATCCTGCCTTTCGACAAAAAATCTGCCACCTCAGCATGAGCAGTAAGGATGGAAGGTAAAACTGGGTAGATGGGTTTATTGCAGGTTTTCATTTTTTCATCGAGTACATTGTAGGCATCAAAAACCTTTACCAGGCCGGGAGTGCCGAAAATCACCACCATGCCATCTATTTCCTCAAATTTCTGATCTGCATAATCGATGATCGTACCCAATTGCTTGGCAGTTCCTGTGGCAAGGAAGTCGATGGGGTTGGCAACCGATGATCCGGGATATAGTTTCTGAAGCAGTTCTGCGGCATCAGCACTTTGAATGTGAGGAACTTTCAATCCTCCGTTTGAAAGGGCATCGGTGAGCATAACTGCAGGGCCGCCGGCATGTGTTATGATTGCAATGTTTTTTCCCTGTAAGGGCGGATGCATAAAAACCGATGCAATTGCGATTAAATCTTCGCGGCCATGGCACCTGACAATACCTGCTTTGCGGAAAAGTGCATCCACGGCTACATCCGGGCTGGCCAAAGCTCCTGTGTGTGACGAAGCGGCGCGGCTTCCGGCTTCAGAGGAACCAGCCTTAATTGCTGCAATACGGCACCCTTTTCTAATCAGAGATGAGGCGTGTTTGAGAAGTTTTTTTGGATTATTTACGGTTTCGATGTACAATAGCTTAACCCGCGAACTTTTTTCAGGATCGTAAGTTTCGTCGAAATATTGGAGCACTTCCTCCACGCCCATTTGTGCGCTGTTGCCCACCGAGAAAACGCTGTTAAAAGTCAGCCCTTTTGGGATAGCCGATTCCATAATAAAAACGGCGGTGGCTCCTGAACCTGAAATAAAATCGATGCCATTGGGATTGAGTTTGGGAATCGGTTCGGTGAAAATACTGGCATGGTTTGGTGTAAGTACACCAATGCAATTGGGGCCTATCAGGCTCCCTCCTACCCTGTTGACAGTTGCTACGATTGCTGCCTCAAGGCTTTTACCCTCTTCACTTTCCTCGCTAAAACCTGCCGACAGGATGATGAAAGCCCGGGTATGTTTTTCCTCCGCCAACTCCTCCACTACCCGGGGCACATATTTGGCAGCTATGGCAATGACAGCCAAATCGACAAGGGGAAGTTTGCCCGGATCCGGGTAGCTTCTTATGCCCTGTACCAAAGTTTCCTTTGGATTGGTAACATACAGGTTTCCCTGAAAATTGTTATCGATGAGATTCTTAAGAATTTTCCCGCCGGGTTTGGAGATATCGTTGGAACCGCCAACTACCACAATGCTTTTTGGATTGATTAATGCGCTATTTACCATTTTAATCTCTATTTATAATCTTTTGAATCATATTTTTGCGGCGAAAGTACAAATTTTCAAATGCTGTGAATCCTTTAACAAAATCAGATATGCCTCACAAATTCCAACCCGACCTCGTGGGAAAAGCGCTGCTCGATTATCTGTCGGGAGCGAAAAATGCAAAGCTGGATGTTTTTTCAGATATTTCCGAACCTGACGAAATTCCGGTCAGCCACTTTTTCAGGTCGTGGGATGAAATGCCTGAAATTGAACAAAAAGCAATAGAGTTATGCCGCGGGAAAGTACTGGATGTGGGCGCAGCGGCAGGATGTCATTCGTTGATTTTGCAGGAAAGAGGCCATGAAACCACAGCTATCGACATTTCGGCAGGTGCCGTGGAGGTGATGAAGAAAAGGGAAATCATAAATGCAAGGCAACAGGATTTTTTTACCCTTGGCAGCGAAAAATTCGACACCATCATGATGCTGATGAACGGAATCGGTATTTGCGGTAAGCTTGAAAACCTGGACAGATTTTTTGAACATGCAAAATCATTACTCAATCCCGGCGGACAAATCCTGCTCGATTCTTCCGACATTCTTTTCATGTTTGAAGAAGAGGACGGATCGGTTATGATAGATCTGAACAGCAATTATTATGGCGAGGTAAAATACCGGTTTGCTTACCAGGGCTTGGAATCAGAACCTTTCGACTGGCTTTTTCTGGATTTTGATTTACTGAACGATTATGCCGAAAAAAATGGCTTCAGGTGCGAACTCATCATGGAAGGGAATCATTTTGATTACCTTGCAAGGATAAGCCCCAACGCATAGATATCATTCCGTTGTAAGCAATCCTCAAGAACTACCGTACTCCGAGAAAACAGATATTTGAAAATCGAACTTTATCATCTTATCATAAACTTACAGACTAACTTCAGGGACACACAGACCGAACCGATTGTTTTAAAAATTTTCCCACTGACCATTTTAGAAAATAATTTTAGCCATCCGCACATTGGCACATGTGCAAAACCGCACAAGCCGACACACAACCCAAGTTTTGCAAAAGAGCCAATTTTGCCAAATCTGTTAGTAACTTTTTTTCAGATTTTACTTGTCCATTTCAAAAAACATTCATAAATTTGGACATTATTTGTCAAGATATTATTTTTCTATGCAAAATTTGGACAGTATCGGAACACAAATCAGAAAGTTACGAGAAGAAACAGAAATGCCTTTGCGTAAACTTGCTGCATTACTTGACATTGACCAATCTACTTTGAGTAAAATTGAGCGTGATGAACGCAGAGCAAACACTCAAATAATTGATCAAATTGCCAAAATTTTTAAAGCAGATAAAGAAATGTTACTTATCGCATTTTATAGTGATGTTGTTGCTTATGAAATTCGGGAGGAAAAAACATTTTCTGAAATTCTGCAAGTAGCCGAAGCGAAAATTGAATATCAAAGGACCATTAAAAAGAATGTAAAATGAACAGTGTAATCAACTATTTTCTAGTCAAAGAAGAACAACTAATTTTACTTGAAATTCAGCGGAATTTACTGTCAGGTAGAGATGAAATGAAACCTGTTTCGTTAGAAGATATTCATTCGATAAATGCTAATTTGCTTTTGACTGATGAAACGAATATTGCTTTTAAAGTTCATAAACAACTTATCAATTCGTTAAATAGTTTTTATGTAACTACAAAATTTCCATATCAAACAAACGAATTAAAATCCGTTTTTCCATTTGAGGAAATCGAAATTATTGAGGATTTTACACAAAAACACATTTCGGTAATTCCTACTATCGTTGAAGAATTGCACATAGCTTTTTTGAACTCCGAATTTTCAATAAACAACGGCAAACTGACAAGAAAAAAATCAAAACATCATTTAAGAGAAAGCGGTGCAGTTTATACGCTGAAAGAAATTACAAACGAAATGGTTGAAAACACCATTGACAAAGCTATTCAACAAAATGCAAAACCAAAAGAAATTACTTGTCTTGATTTTGCAAGCGGAACAGGTCGTTTTTATTTTGAAGCAATTAAAGTTTTAAAAGAAAAATATAACTTGACTTTGCAACAGATTGTTTACAACAATCTGTTCGCTATTGACATTGACGAAACTGCTTTATCTGTTTTGCGTTGCAAAGTAATTTCTTTGCTTGATGAAATTAATGTTGAAATTATTAGTGCTCTTTCAAGCAACATTATCAACCGAAATGCACTTATACCAAAAGCAACATTGCTTTCAGAAGATGAAAATAGTATTGACCTTTCCAACGACTTTAAAAGCGTTTTTGCAAAAGGTGGTTTTGACGTTGTGTTTTCAAATCCTCCATACTATCTACTTAAAGTAAACAAGAAAGCAGACGAACAACAAAAATTAAATGGTTATTATGTGAACTTACAAAGCAAAGTTCAGAATGAAATCAACTTTTTTAGGACATCGGGAGTTTATCAGTATTCTATTGAAGGAATGTTGAATTACTATCAACTTTCCATCGAAATGATTTTGCGTTTAACTAAAGCAAACGGACAAATCGGGATAATTTGTCCTTCGTCTTTGTTTGCCGATTTGACTTCTGCAAAACTTCGAAAGCACATATTGACTTCAGACAAATTACATTTCATTCGCTATTATCCCGAATCAGCACGATTGTTTGAAAATGTTTCGCAATCAACAGTGATTTTCTATTTGCAGAAAAACGGAAAAACGGAAAAAATCGGAATTGAAATGTTGGATAATTCTTTTGAAATTGATTTTGAAACAATCAAAAATGTTTTTCCGAGCAACTTTGAAATTCCTTTGATTGATAAAACAGGTTGGAGCATACTTTCAAAAATTTCAAAACAGAAAAAGGTCAAAGAAATTCCTTTTATCCGCAATCGCAGAGGTGAGTTAGATTTAACCTTATACAAACCGTATATCACGACAAAAAATACAGGTTGGCGATTAGTTCGTGGTAATATGATTAGTGAAAATGGAGTTATTGACAAGAACCGAGAGTTTGTTGAAATTGAGAATTTTCTTAACAAGAAGTCAGACGACTTTAAAACAAACGATTATAACAAGGAGCGTTTAATTTGTCAGCAAATTTCAAATGTAGATATGCATAAACGCTTGAAATTTGTATTTTGCGAAAATACGGACATTCTCGGAAACTCCTGCAATTACATTGTTTCCACGCGCAAAGAAGAAGATTTGAAAAAGCTGTTTTTTATCCTTAACAGTGAATTATTGAATTGGCGTTTCAAAATAACGAGCAGTAACAATCACATCAATAATTATGAATTAGATGAATTGCCAATTGTTGATTTGGATAATTTTGAATTAAGCGATTTTTCAAGCAATGAAACAATCTGTAAATTATATGGCTTGTCAGAAGAGGAAACCAATTACATTTTAGGAAATAAGAAAAAGAAAGCAGAAACAGTATTTGAATATGAGCACGAAACTATATAATCATATTGCACCGGGATTGAGCAAATTGGAGTGGGAAATGGTGCAACACATTCCAGAAGGCGGAAATTGGCAAAATATTCCCGATACAATTCCCTCTCAACGTTTAGAGCAAATCAGACGTTCAGGCGGAAGAACGACTTATTACGGCAGACTTGAATATAACAAACCAAGCTACACTATTACAACGTATTTTAATCGTTTGGGCAATGGTTGTAATTTACACCCGAAGCAAAACCGCATAATTTCCACACGAGAAGGAGCAAGATTGCAATCTTTCAGAGATAGTTTTGTTTTTTATGGAAGTAAAACATCGCAATACAAACAAATCGGAAATGCTGTTCCGCCTTTATTGACAAGAGCTATTGCAGAAACATTGAAACCGCATTTGAAAAATCTAACTTTCCTTGATTTGTTTGCAGGTGCAGGTGGTATGTCAGAAGGGTTTATTTCCGAAGGGTTTAAACTGATAGCTGCTAACGAAATTGAAAAAAACTATTTTGAAACGTACAAACAAAATCATTTAGAGTTTGATAATGGAGATAATTTAATTTTAGGAGATATTACTTTACCTGAAATAAAACAACAAATTGTTTCTGTTGCTTCCAAGCAAAAGAAAATCGGGGTTGTAATAGGAGGTCCACCTTGCCAAGGATTTTCAAATGCAGGTTGGCGAAATCCTAATGATAAACGCAATCAATTATTTAAAGAATTTGTTCATATTGTTGATGAATTACAACCCGAAATATTTGTAATGGAAAACGTTCCTGGGATTCTAACTATGCGAAAAGGCGAAGCCATTAAAGAAATTATTTCATCGTTTGAAGCAGTCGGCTACAATGTAAATGCTCCATTCAAATTAAATGCAGAAGATTTTGGCGTTCCACAAAAACGCAGAAGAGTTGTAATTGTCGGAACTCTGAAAAAAGAGAAAATCGATCAGCCGAAAAGCTTATTTTCATCAACCAATGAAAATTTAGCCAACCCGATAACCGTAAAACAAGCAATCGGAAGTTTACCCGAGTTAAAAACAGGTGAAGGCGAATTTGAAATGATTTGTAATTACAGACCTGTTTCGGCTTATGAAAAACTAATGTCAAGCGAAATTGATTTTACTGAATTTTATGAAAGTTGTTTGGAGAAATTACCAGTTGCTTTCGGCTAAATCAGCCAATTTTTGAAACACAAATTCAAGTTGGTTTTTTGCATCTTCGTTTTTCCTTGATTTCAGTAATTCAAACATTTTTTCAAGAGCTGTATCTACTTCTTTGTGGTTCCAAATTTTGTTTTTGCGGTTTTCTTTCTCTTTGTATTCCTTTAATACATCAAACGAAATTCTATAATAACGTTTGATATTGTTTTGTTGATTTTTACCAGTTTTCTTGATTTGTTGAACCGATTTGTAAGTTCCTGTTGTCGGGTCAAAACCTTCAAATTTATAATCAAAGAAAGAATATTCGGGATTTAAAAACTGTTCCAAAAATTCGCCAAATCCTTTTTCTTCAATCATTGAAAAAATGATAAGAACGTGGTGTAAATTTTTCCGCATTAAGTCGCTCAATTTTACGGCTTCGATGACATTTGAAACTTTGTTTTTCAGTTTGTCCCAAATAAATTTGGAGTGCCACGAAACAACTTGTTCGGTTTTTTCATCAGTCAGTAAAAGCTTAACATCACTCAAACTCATTCGGTTATTCTTCGCAGAATTTTCCGCTTTTGTAAGTGGGTGGAATTTTGGACGATGACAAAAAGCAAGTGAAATTGGTCCGATATGGTCGGCACTCAAATTCTGTTTACGAAACAACGACATTAAACGGTCTGCCATTTTCCAATCTCCGTCTGCCCAATTTTCGTAAACTCTTCGGTCTTGTCCGTATCGTTGCAAATTAGATTTGTGGCGACCTTTGTCGCTTTCGTGTCGGCAACAAGCACCATCAGAATGAAAACCGTCAAACCTATCAGGTGAATTACTCATTACTCCCGGAGAAAGCAAACCTTTTGCGTAGCAATCAACAAAATATTTTTGCAAATACTCATTGAGATTTTGCATTGTAATTTTTTCGGACGTTCTTATTCTGAAAATACGTTTTACTTTTTCAATATCGTTCTCAGACTTCACAAGTTCATTCATGATTTGAAAAATATCTTTTGAAAACGGAACAATCCTAACTCCAAATTCTTTTAAGAATGCGGTAACTGTTCTTTTGTTTGGATAAATGTATTCAACACTCAATTCTTTACCACAAATCTGACAAGTATGTTTCTTTGTCGGGTGTATTTTCGCTGCAATTTTTGCGTAAGCCCCAGCTTCTATTTTTATTCCGTACTTTTTACATTGTTCGTCCCACCATTTTCTACGTTCCTGACCTTTATCGGACTTTCCAGTAACAACCCATTTTATTTTTCCGTCATTACCTCGTTCATAAAACAATCCTTTATAATTGGGGTGTGCAACAATAAACTCCGTGTATTTGATAAAATTGAAGTTCCATTGCCGCTTATTATCAGCAGCTTCTTTTAATTCTTTCATTTTAAGATTATTCATTTTCAATTTACTCATTAAACAGGACAGATATTTTGATTTTTAGTGCTTTTGCAATTTTCTCAATGACAGTGATAGACACATTCCTTTCACCTTTCTCAATGCTTGGAATGTAAGTTCTGTCAAGATCGGCTTCATACGCAAGTTTTTCCTGCGACAAACCTTTTTCAAGACGTAGCTTTTTGACCTGTTTACCGAATTTTTTCTTTATATCCATAATCGGCACAAAGGTCTAAAAATGTTGACGATTATACAACGGACAACAGTCAACTAAAAGAAGCTACCCACAGATGTAATCACATTTGCAATTCGCACAAGCCAACACACAGACCAAAAATTGAACAAGAGCTTCCACCTTTGCCACCCGAAAGAAAAATTATTTTTTAAAATCTCTTCGCTATAAAAATTTTAAAACAGCTATTACTCAAGCCAGACAGGCAGAAGAAGTAACAAAAAATGACAAAAAAGCACATAAAAACAACAACTTAACAATGACGGTGGTCAGAAGGCCAGCTTACAACATCACTTTTACACAAGCAGAGGTTTCACGCTTCGTCAGAGAGAAAAGTGCTTTATTTGAAGCTCATTTATTCGTAGGGAGTTCAGTGGTTAAAATCCTTGCCTATGTAAAATTGAGAACCCCAAATTATAGATTTCCGGCTTTCCGGTGTTGCTGGATTTCTAACGAAATCCAAAAATAAAGGGCATTACAAATACCATAAAAACAGTCCATAAGGCATAAACCGGCAAGTAAGTTGCGATGGTCATCTCAACTTTTTGAATGTCCTGATTTTTAAAATTCACCTTGAACAAATCGAGCATGATCAAAACCAGATTACCAAAAATCAGCAGGTTTGAACCAAGCACCGCAATCCTGTTTGGGGTAAACCCATATTCGCCCAGCCTGTATAGAATCGCCGAAAGCGCTACCACATCAATAATCAGA
The DNA here is from genome assembly GCA_021740425.1 of Bacteroidales bacterium. GTDB lineage: Bacteria > Bacteroidota > Bacteroidia > Bacteroidales > 4484-276 > SABY01. The sequence continues at coordinate 22,077 of JAIOZV010000001.1, forward strand.
GTGATCACCGACAAGGCAAAAAGTATGGCTAAATTAAAAGCCTGTTTTTTATAAAAGGAAGTTTCGGAAACTGAAAACACGATGATCCCCATAACGCCCAAAAGCATTAAATTGAAAACGATTAAAAAATCCCTGTCATCGTAAGGATTTTTGCCTGTAAGTACAATACTCACAAGATAAACAACCAGGGTAAGCAAAACAAGGGGGCTGAAAATACTTGCTATGATCGGGGCTATTTTATTGGCCACAACAGGTAAAAAACGAATGATGAAAGTGGCTACAATAGGCACAGAAACCAATCCGCTAAAAATAACATAATCAAGGTAAAATTTTTCGATATCCAGATCTATTGCCGAAAACAGGCCAAATGTTACACCGGTGAGCACTCCTCCGGCAATTAAAATAACCGCCATCAGCACCGCTAAATCGCCATTGTATTTAATATAATCAATGCGTTTCAATTTGTCTTTTGTATTGAAATCGATAAAAATCAGCCCATATAAACACCAGAGCATCAAGGGAAGATGAAGGTAAGCAAGATTTACCGACTGCCTGTCATCGCCCGCAGGCAACAGATTGATAAACACTGCTGAAACAACAAATACCAAAACAGCCATCAACAAGTGGCCTGGTTTAATGGATTGCCTGGCAAAAAAAGCATAAACCGACAATCCAAAAAGCACAATCAGTCCGGCATTTCTTTGATAAAACATATAATCCTCAGACACAAAACTAAAAAAGCGTGGAATTTCGATCAGTAAAGCCGCAACCAAACATGAAACAATCAAAAACAGAACATCCCTCATTTTAATTTTTGCCGCATCCTGATTGGAGATGCCAAATTCCAACCTTGTCTTCCAGAAATCAGCGATACTAAAATCTGAAATTTCAGGATAAACATCAAAGAAGGCTTTTTCGAAAGTCTTTTTATCGGTAGCGTACATTTTTTCGAGTTGCTCAAAATTTTCGAGATTTTCTTTAATTCTGTTTTTCATAATACTTGCAATTTCATTTCTCAAATTATCACAATTAATAATATTCCTAAATTATATCCCAATGTAGCAGTTTGTTGATTTGGAAATTTCAGGATTTTAAAACGTGTGTTCAGGTTTTAGATTATCAAAATGAAAATTTTATGGAAAAACATTTTGCAAAATGGCAGATTAAAGCAGGATTAAAAGGAATTTTAATTCATAAATGCATGCCGGCACTTTTTTAACAATACAGGCCACAGGAATTTTTAGAGAATTATTGGGGTCAAAATCCTATTTTTGCGGCTGCTTGATAAAACGATAAAATTATGATCGAAAACATATTGGCGGAAAAAACCATCGAGGCTGTCCGTGAACTTTACGGACAAATTTTAGAAAAAAAGGATGTCCCGGTGCAAAAAACCAGAAAAGATTTTGAAGGAGATTACACCATTGTGGTTTTCCCCTTTCTGAGGTTTTCCAAAAAATCACCTGATGCAACTGCCGAACAAATCGGGCAATATCTCACAGCTAACCTTGATGAGGTTGATACTTTTAATGTAATCAGGGGATTTCTGAATTTGGTGATTTCCGACAGGTACTGGCTTGATTTTTATCACCACGAAAAAGAAAATTCAAATTTCGGGATGCATGAGAAAAACCATGAAAAGCCGGTTGTTGTTGAGTATTCATCGCCAAACACCAACAAGCCGCTTCATCTAGGCCATATCCGAAATATTTTGTTGGGATATTCGGTTTCGAAAATTCTGGCTGCCGCCGGAAAAAATGTAGTAAAGGTAAATCTTGTAAACGACCGTGGCATTCATATTTGCAAGTCGATGCTGGCATGGAACAAATGGGGCAATGGCGAAACACCTGAATCTTCGGGCATGAAAGGCGACCACCTGGTTGGGAAATATTATGTGCTTTTCGACAGATTTTACAAAGCCGAAATCAAAGAGCTGATAAAAAATGGCATGGAAGAAGAATTGGCCGAAAAGGAAGCCTCGCTGCTTATGGAAGCCCAGGAAATGTTGCGCCGCTGGGAGGAGCAAAATCCGGAAATCAAGGCCTTGTGGCAAATGATGAACGGATGGGTTTACGAAGGCTTCGACGAAACTTACAGGAATTTGGGTGTTGATTTTGACAAAATATATTACGAATCCGATACCTATCTTTTGGGGCGCGAAATTGTTTTCGAAGGCCTCGAAAAGGGCGTCTTTTATAAAAAGGAAAACGACGCTGTCTGGTGCGATCTTACTTCCGAAGGCCTCGACGAAAAATTACTGCTGCGGGCTGACGGCACTTCTGTTTACATGACCCAGGACCTTGGCACAGCACAACTACGCCACGATGATTTTGAGCCTGAAAAACTTGTTTACGTGGTTGGCAACGAGCAAAACTACCATTTTGATGTACTTAAAAAAATCCTGAAAAAGCTTGGCCGCAATTGGGCCGATGGAATTATGCACCTTTCTTATGGCATGGTGGAACTGCCGCATGGCCGGATGAAATCGCGCGAAGGAACCGTGGTGGATGCCGATGACCTGATGGAAGAAATGTTTAGCACTGCCAGGAAAACTACGGAAGAATTAGGGAAAACCGATGATTTTTCGGATGAAGAAAAAAACGAGTTATTCAGGATGATCAGCCTCGGCGCACTCAAATATTTTATCCTGAAAGTTGACCCGAAAAAAACAATGCTTTTCAATCCTGAGGAATCCATCGATTTCAACGGAAACACCGGCCCCTTCGTGCAATACACGCATGCCCGCATCAGGTCACTCTTCCGCAAGGCCGGAGAAAAAGGTATTGTATTGGACAAAAACTTTATCCCTGAGGCACTGCATCCCAAAGAAAAAGAAATCATCAGGCTGGCTTATGATTTTCCACTCATCATCAAAGAAGCAGCCGAAAACTTCAGTCCGGCTCTCGTTGCCAATTATGTATTTGACCTGTCAAAAGAATTTAATCAAATTTACCAAACGCTCCCCATATTAAAGGATACGGATGAACAAACCGTCTCCTTCAGATTGGGCATGGCCGCTATGGTGGGAAACATCCTGAAAACGGGAATGGATTTGCTTGGTGTGGAAGTGCCTGAGAGGATGTAGTTGAGAGGAAGTCAAAGGTTTGAATGTTCAGGGGTAAAAAATTAAAAGTTTCTCCGCAGGAATCATTAGGATTGTCATTACTTCACCAGCTCGCATCGATAGCCAATTTCTCTCAAGTCGCTCAAGACAATTGATCAACTTATGTCCCTTCTTTTTTCTCCAGAACATAAAGCATTAAACATTCACTATGTCGCCTGTGGTATCTTTCACCCTGTTCTTAAAATCTTCCCAGGAAGGATCGTCCAGATTGATGCTTTCGAGATTTAAAATTATAAAGGGAACAACGCTTTCCACAGGTTCGTAGAGCAATGATCCCTGTTTAACGTCGGGTTTCAAAATGGATGCCTTGCTGTCAATCATCTCAAAAAGCATAATGAGGGCACTCATTACCACAACACCTTTAAGGATGCCGAAGAGCATACCTATAAACCTGTTCAAAAAACCAAGGGCTGCAAGCGCAGCAATTTTGCTCAGCAAATTCCCGATGAGCGATACCACCAGCACAACCACTACAAAAGTGAGAATAAAGGCTACAATAAAAAGCCACCGATGGCCGATGTCGAAATATTTGAGCAGCCAGTCAGCCACGAGGTCGGAAAAATAGATGGCAAAATAAAGCCCCAGCACCAATGCAGCCAGGGAGGCCAATTCTTTGATAAACCCGTTGCGAAAGCCTGAAATAGCCATCAGCAAGACAGGCACGCCAATAATCAGATCGAGAAAGTTTAAGTCCATTTCAATTTTCGTGTTAATTCGGATGAGAAAACAAATTCATCAATTTCTTTATTTCCGGTTTTCATAATTTCTTCTTTACTTCCTTCCCACCAAAGCTGACCCTTATAGATAAAAGATATGCTGTCGCCGATTTCCATCACCGAATTCATGTCGTGGGTATTTACCACCGTTGTAATTTTGTATTCTTTGGTGATTTCACTGATAAGGTTGTCGATCACGTTGGAAGTTTGTGGATCGAGGCCCGAGTTGGGTTCATCACAAAAGAGGTATTTCGGGTTGAGTGCAATGGCACGGGCAATGGCCACACGCTTTATCATTCCACCGCTCAGCTCCGAGGGCATAAGTTTGTTAGCCTTCGGAAGATTCACCCGATCGAGGCAAAAGTTAACCCGTTTGAGCCTTTCGGCTAAGGTATCTTCCGAAAACATATTTAATGGAAACATAACGTTTTGCTCCACATTCATGTAATCGAAAAGGGCTCCCCCCTGAAAAAGCATGCCTATCTCTTTTCTGATGCTTTTTTTCTTTCGGAATGACATGTCGGAGAAAACCCTGTCGTTGTAAAGAATTTCACCGCTGTCGATTTCATGAAGTCCCACAAGGCATTTTATCAAAACCGTTTTACCTGATCCGCTTTGCCCGATCACGAGGTTTGTTTGGCCGGGATGAAATTTCACGCAAACATCTTTCAATACGTGATTTTCGCCAAAACTCTTATTGATATTTCTTGCTTCGATCATGCCAAAAGTAATTGGGTTAAAATTAAATTAGACGTGATAATTAAAATACTGCTGTAAACAACAGCCCGGGTGCTTGCCGAACCAACCTCAAGCGCCCCCCCGCGGGTATAATATCCCTGAAATCCCGACACGGAAGCAATGATAAAAGCAAACACGGCAGTTTTTATCAGCGCATAACTTACGGTGTAGGGCACAAACCAGCTTTGCAGTCCTACAATGTAATCGTTTGAAGTAACTATTCCCGTTGAAACACAGGCAAGCCAGCCACCAAAAAGTGCAAACGCAATACTAAAAACAATCAAAACAGGATTGATGATGACTGAAGCAAAAACCTTGGGTTGAATTAAAAAATTGGCAGGATTAATTCCCATTATTTCAAGGGCATCAATTTGCTCGGTTACCCGCATGGTGCCAATTTCTGATGCAATTCTGGATCCTACTTTTCCGGCAAGCACAAGGCTCAGCATGGTAGGCGAAAATTCCAGGATAATACTTTGACGGGCTGTAAACCCTACCATGGTCATCGGGATGAGCGGCGAATCAATATTATAGGCAGTTTGTATGGCCACAACGGCACCCACAAAAACAGAAATGATCACCACAATGCCCAGTGAATCAATACCCAGACTTTGTATTTCGATGATTATCTGACGAAAAAAAGTTTTTACCTTGTCAGGCTTCACAAAAACCTCCTTCATCAAAAGCAAATATCTCCCAAGATCGCTAATCAGTTTCATGGTTCTAAAATTATTTTGGTAAAAATATAGATAATTTAAAACCTAACGCTAATGATCAAAAAGTTGTATGCAAATAACATTTGTATTCAACGACAATAGCTTAATTTTGATCAACATATTACTAAGGGCACAGCACCAGAAAAAGGGATTTTTGGCATCATTGCCGTCAACGCGTTCATGAACATCTGAAAAAATGAGGCGACCAAACCGGAGTTTTGGAATTGAGCAAATACTCCAAATTTTAGCAATATCTTTACAAAAAGATTTATATTGCATCCCGGTTTCGGAAATGCAGTAATTTTATTGGATTATTCTTTCTTTTTTTTTACAGGTACCATCACCTGAAATTAAAACCAAAAACGGATTTTGAATTTAAATTTTGAGCTGAGATGAAAAATACTGAATTGAATTTTATTGAAGACAAACAAGACCCGAAAGCTGTTTCGGTGGTCTTTAGAGGAAATCTTTCTGTTGAAAACGCAAACGAATTCAGAGATCACCTGCTTGGAAAAATTGATTCGTTCGAAATTTTCAATTTTGAAATCAACCATGTCGAAACAATCGACCTGTCATTTTATCAGCTTTTGCTGGCAACAAAAAAGTCCATCGAAGCAAAGAACAAGCAATTCAATTTGATGATGATGCTTGCGCAGGAAAAGCTGGATCTATTGACACAGGCCGGTTTCGATACTGATTTACAACAATAAAACAATATAACCTATGGATAAAACAAAAACAATTCTTGTTGTGGACGATTCGGAACCCATCAGGCAAGCTGTTTCGTATATGCTGCGTAGCAAAGGCATAAATGTGCTGCAGGGCGAAGACGGAAATGATGCCCTCAGGCATTTCAACGGCACACCCATTCACCTTTTGATTACAGACTTACACATGCCAAATATGGACGGTATCGGCCTGATTAAAGAAGTGCGCAAAATGGAAGATTACAGCAGGATACCCATACTGGTATTGACCACCGAATCGCAGGTGTCGATGAAAATGGAGGCCAGGCAGGCCGGGGCAACGGGCTGGATTGTGAAGCCTTTTGAATCAGAAAAATTAATAGCCATCATCAGGAAGGTATTAAGGTAAGATATTGAACAAACAGCAAAATACAGCCACTATGAACGAATCAGATGCGCAGTTTGCTTTAGAAATGCAGGAACTCAGAGAGAAGTTTGCAATTGAGGCAATCGAAAAAATTGCAGACCTCGAAACGGCCATACTTGTCCTCGAAAACAACCCAAATGATAAAGAAAAAATAAACTCACTTTTTGGTGCCATGCATAGCCTGAAAGGAAGCGGCGGAATGTTTGGCTACAATAAAATCAGCGAATTTACCCACGACCTCGAAACCATTTACGATTACGTTAGAAAAGACAGAATTAAAATAAATACTGAGCTGCTCGATATTTCGCTTGAGGCCATCGACCACCTGAAATTTTTACTCAGAATGGGCGACACCCTCGACACACAATCAGAAACAAAGCATCAGTCGAAAACTGCCAAGGTAAAGGAATGGGCTGGCAAAAAACTTGCAGATGCCCAAATTGAACATCCAATAGCCGAACCTGTTCACAAGTCAGAAGAACCCAATACGAACCAACTTTCAACCTCCACCTACTTCATCTCATTTAAACCCCACGAAAACATTTTCGACAACGGGACCAAAGCCCTGTATCTCATCGATGAATTGTTTGCTCTCGGCGAAGCTTTTGCCATTCCTCATTTCGAAAACATCCCTGCACTCGAAAAAATCAACCCCCAGCTTTGCTACACATGGTGGGAAATATTTCTTGCCACCGATGAAAGTCAGGGAACAATTGCCGATGTTTTTATTTTTGTTGAAGATGAATCAAAAATATACATCCATAAAATAGCTGACGACAATCTTTTGGAGTACGATGCATTTGCCCACTACCTCAAACAATTGCGTGAAGCCAATGAATTGGCCGACCTCAAAGATTTAAAGAAAATTATTGATGCACTGCCTGTGAAGGAAATTCCTGCTATCCCTGAAATTGCTGCCACAGTGAAAATTGAACATGATTTAACAGAGGATGAAATCATAATTACTCCAACAACCGAACCCACGGTTTCGGGAAACATACAGGCCGAAGCCGGTAAAATGAAATTGCCTGCCACTGCAGCCGAAACAACAATTGCAAGCATCAGGGTTTCGTCCGAAAAAATTGACATACTGATGAATCTGGTGAGCGAAATGGTTACCATTCAGGCCCGGTTGTGGATGTACGCAGAAAAGAAAAACGATCTGGAGTTGATTGCCATTTCAGAAAATGTTCAAAAACTCTCCAAACAACTTCGCGACAATGCCTTCAGCATTTCCCTGATTCCGATCAGCAGCATTCTCACAAGATTTCAACGCCTGGTGCGCGATCTGTCGGCAACGCTTGGTAAAAAAGTAAAATTTGTGATCGAAGGGCAGGGAACCGAACTCGACAAAACCATCATCGAGCGCATCACCGACCCCCTGCTCCACATCATACGCAACAGCCTCGATCATGGCATTGAATCGCCGGAACTTCGAAAACAAATTGGCAAACCCGAAGAGGGAACCATTCTTTTCCGTGCTTATTACTCAGGCAGCAACATCCACATCGAAGTAAAAGATGATGGCGCAGGGATTGATAAAAACAGAATATTGAAAAAAGCCATCCAAAACAAACTCATCAACGAAGATGATAAATTGTCGGAAGCTCAGATTTTGAATCTGATTTTTGCTCCCGGTTTTTCAACAGCGGTGCAGGTTTCTGATGTTTCGGGAAGGGGTGTGGGAATGGACGTGGTAAACAAAAAAATATCAGAAATCAGGGGCGAAGTGGTGATCAGGTCAGAGCTTGGTAAAGGCACGTCCATCACCATCATCCTCCCGTTAACGCTTTCAATTATCGATGGGATGCAGGTAATGATCGGGAAAACCTGCTACATTATTCCCACATCGGCCGTACATAAAATTTATTCGATCAAACATATTCAGATTCAGAAAGCTTTCGACAATGTAATCGTTATCGATGGAAGGCAAATCCCCTATATTTATTTGCGCGAGCAATTCAACGATCACCAGGCCATCCCTGAAAAACAGGAAGTGCTGGTGGTAAAATACGAAAACCGTGAGGTAGGGCTGATCATCGACAAAGTAATCGGCGAATTTCAAACTGTGCTCAAACCCCTCGGACAGCATTACAAAAATCAGGAGTTTGTTTCGGGAGGAACCATTCTTGGCGATGGGTCGGTGGCATTGGTTCTCGATACCAACAAAATAATTTCCAGATTCTCAAAAGAAAACAAAAGCAAGGAGGAAAATATATGAACGAAAACGATGAAAATCAAATCAACCATTACCTGACTTTTAAATTGGGCGATGAAACGTTTGCATCTCATGTAAATAATATCCTGAAAATACTTGAAATGCAAAAAATCACGGAAGTGCCCAAATCTCCCGAATTTATGAAAGGAGTGATCAACCTGCGGGGTAATGTACTTCCAATTATTGATGCACGGCTGAAATTCGGCATCAAACCCATGCCATATACCGACAAAACCTGCATTCTGGTGCTTTCGATAATCATCGAAAAAGAAAGCGTTGAAGTAGGAGCTATTGTGGATGCCGTGATGGATGTTATCGAATTTCAAAGAGACAACATCAAACCTTCGCCCAGCCTGGGAAGTAAATACAAATCCGATTTTATTGACGGGGTGATGAAAATAGATGATAAATTCATCATGGTGCTCAATATGGATTCTGTTTTTTCGACAAATGAAATCATCGATTTGAAAGACACCGCTAACATCCCTGAAAACAAAAATGGCTTACAAAACAACGACATTGAAAATTAATGCTATCGGAGGGAAAAACAATGAATTGGAAAAATCTTAAAATAAAGACAAAGCTTGGAATTGGATTTGGCATCATCATTTTGATTTTGGTAATGATAGGCACACTATCCATTTTGGAATTAAAAAATATAGAGTCGAACATCCATACCATTGCAGATCATAACCTTCCTGAATTACAAATTTCAAATCACCTCGAAAGTAATGCCCTGCAAATAATAAATCATCTGGATGTATTTTCGTTGAACTTTGAGAAACAGGAAATGAGCGATGCCCTGACATATCTTAAAGACCTGGAAAACTATTTGGAAAATGTTACAGAAAGTAACCTGACTTTGGGCGATGCAATGAGAGGTAACATTGCTAACGCAAAAAAAACTTTGCGCGAACATAAGACCTTAATGGACGACATCAGCAACCTCACCAAACTTATGATCAACAACAGAGGAATAATGGATGAGGCTGCAGGAAGTTTTATGGACAACTGTTACGATTACCTGAAAGGTCAGGAATCCTCTCTGGCCTACGAGATAGATGCCCGCACGGCCAAAAGAAACACACTTGAAAAAGTTACGCTCATCAACAATGTGATTGATATTGGCAATATCATCCGAATTGAAAACTTTAAAGCACAGGCACTGCTCAACTACTCCGGCGACATAGATATTAACAGGCAATTTTCGGCAATTGATCAGTACCTCACAAACCTTGAATCCATCGACAATAGCGGAGAAGATATTTTATACCTGAGCAACATCAGGAGATCTGCCGAAATCTATAATCAGGCGGTTGAAGAATTTGGAAATAACAGTGCAGTACTGAAAATGAATAATCAGCAAATAAATGAAAGTACCGGGCGAATGATTGCCTCATTTCACAGCCTTGCCGAACAAAGCAATAAAAATGCTGCCGCATTTGCCTTACAATCCATACAAGACATGCAGTATTCGCGCAGTATTCTTATCATCGGACTTTTAATTTCCATTCTTGGAAGCATCATGCTGGGCTGGCAAATTTCCAAATCAATTACCAGACCCATTAAAAAAGGTGTTGCTTTCGCAAAAGAAATAGCCGAAGGAAACCTTGAAACAAGTATCGAAATTGATCAGAATGATGAAATTGGCGAACTGGCCGCTATGCTTACCCTGATGAAAAACAAACTTCACAAAACCATTTCATCCATTCAAGCGGCTGCCCAACACATTGCAGAAGCAAGTTCACAGATGAGTCAAACCTCTCAAAGTATTTCGCAAGGCAGCACAGAACAGGCATCGGCTGCTGAAGAAATATCTGCTTCCATCGAGGAAATGTCGGCGGCAATAGCCCAAAATACTTCCAATGCACAGCGTACCGAAGAAATTGCCCGTCAGGCCTCTTCTCAAATGAATACAGGAAGCAAAAATGTGATTGATGTAACTTCGGCCATTAAAGAGATAGCTGAAAAAATTACCATCATTGGCGACATCGCCTACCAAACCAATATTCTCTCGCTGAATGCCGCGGTGGAGGCCGCCCGCGCCGGAGAGTACGGAAAAGGATTTGCTGTTGTGGCCGATGAAGTAAAAAAACTTGCCGAAAGAAGTCAGGACGCTGCCACCGAAATTGATAAAGTATCTGGTAACGGTGTAAGTTTAGCCGAAGAATCCAGACATCTTTTCAATGCCATTGTACCACAAATCGAGCTAACACTCAAGCTTGTGCAGGAAATCACCGCCTCGAGCCTTGAACAAAACTCAGGAGCTGAACAGGTAAACGACTCCATACAACAGTTCAATAATGTGATTCAGCAAAACGCTGCTGCCGCCGAAGAAATGGCTACCAATGCCGAAGAACTGGCCAACCAGGCCGAATATCTCACCGAAATGACCAGCTATTTTCAAACCGGTGAAAAATCAGGGATAACACGTGCTAAAAAATACGAGCAGAAAAAATACAAAAAAGCCGAATTGCCAGCAGCAAATAAATCGCTTCAAATAAAAAGCAACATGCGCAAAGGTGTTAACCTGAGGCTCGGAGGCGATATACTCGATCAGGAATTCGAAAAATTTTAAAATAAAGCTTCCGCTTCGTTCTGTAATATTGGCGGAAGGATCAATCAAAACAAAGGTCACAAATATTAACTGATAAAAGTGCCGGTAAATACGCTTCATAAAATTTATAGTGCTGAATTGTCGGAAAAAGACTTTGCCCGACTCAGCGAATTTATTTTTCGGGAATACGGTATTAAACTACCTCAGCACAAAAAGTTGATGCTCCAGGGAAGACTGCGGACACGTTTAAAAGAAAGACAACTCACTTCCTTCGACAAGTATATCGACTTTTTGTTCAGCAACGAAGGGCAGCAGATCGAACTCATTCACATGATCGATGTTGTAACTACAAACAAAACTGATTTCTTCCGCGAACCCGATCATTTCGATTTTCTTTTCACCAAAGTTCTCGAGGAGTTTAAAAGAAAATCCTTTGCGGGAAAACCTTTCAGCATTTGGAGTGCAGGATGTTCAAGCGGCGAAGAACCTTACACCATGGCCATAATTTTAAACGAATTTAAAGCGCTGAATCCGGGATTTAATTTCAACATTCTGGCAACCGACCTTTCGTCGAGAGCACTGGAACATGCACAAACTGCCGTTTATCCCGAAAACAAGGTTGATGTAATACCGCTAAGCCTCAAGAAAAATTATTTACTCAAAAGCAAAGATCAGACTAAGAAGGAAGTAAGGATTGTAGCATCATTAAGAAACAATGTAACCTTCGAAAGGCAAAACCTGATGCAACTTGATAAATATGACAAATTTGGCTTCGACTCAATTTTTTGCAGAAACACACTGATATATTTCGACAGGCCAACTCAAATAAAAGTTGTTACAGGATTGGTAAATAAGCTCAATAACAGTGGCTATTTATTCATAGGGCATTCCGAATCGCTGCTCAACGAAAACACTTTACCCATCGAAAGAATTGCCCCTACAATTTACAGGAAAAAATAATTTGAAACAATTATGGACAAAAAACCCGTAAAGCTGATAATAGTTGACGACAACGAGCTAAACTTAGAGCGCTTAAGGTTATTGCTCAACGATCAGGATTATGACCTCACCACCATTAACGATGGCCGGCAGGCTTTGAAGCTTGCATCAAAAGAGTATTTCGACCTGATGCTCCTCGATGTAATTATGCCGGGCATGGATGGTTTTGAAGTGTGCTCAAAAATGAAAAAAAATTCTAAAACAGCACAAATCCCGGTCATTTTCCTAACCGGACAAACTGATCCCAACAGCATACAAAAAGGATTTCAGGCCGGAGCTGTGGATTATGTAGCAAAACCATTCAACAAAACTGAACTTTTAGCCAGAGTAAAAAGTCATCTTGAATTAAAACAATCGCGCGAAGAACTTGAAATTGCAAAACAGGCTGCCGAAGATGCCCTAAAATACAAAAGCGAATTTTTGGCTAATATGAGTCACGAAATCAGAACTCCCATCAATGGCATCATCGGAATGTCGGAATTTCTGGAAAACACAAAATTGGATCAAAAACAGGCCGAATATGTAAGGATTGTAAGATCATCGGCCAATTCGCTGCTCAATCTGATTAACGACATCCTGGATTTCTCAAAACTTGAAGCAGGTAAAATTGAACTCGAAAAACTTGATTTCGACCTCTATGAACACATCCAGGATACCGTAAAATCGATGATTTTTAAAGCTGATGAAAAAGGCCTGCAATTAAATTATGTCATTGCCTCGGATGTACCGCGAGCACTTAGTGGTGACCCTACAAGGCTAAGGCAGGTTTTACTCAACTTAATTTCAAATGCCCTTAAGTTTACCGAAAAAGGAGGTGTAACGGTAAAAACAACTCTTCTTGAAAAACGGGACAAGGAATCCATTGTAAAATTTGAGGTCATCGACACCGGTATCGGCATCAATGAAGAAGGCATGCAAAGGCTGTTCAAATCATTTTCGCAGGTTGATGCTTCCACAACCCGAAACTATGGTGGAACAGGGCTGGGTCTGGTAATTTCCAAAAGTCTGTCGGAAATGATGGGTGGTAGAATCAGTGTGGAAAGCCGGCTAAATGTGGGGTCAAATTTCTGGTTCACCGTTAAAATGGGGAACTCTGACATAAAACAAGTCGAAAGAATGAGTATTGTTGAAACCGAAACCGAAGACCATTCCATGAAAAAATTAAACATCCTGCTTGCCGAAGACAACCTGGTAAATCAAAAAGTAGCAAGCCTGCATCTCGAAAAACTTGGGCATACCGTTAAGCTTGCCAACAACGGCATATCCGCTTTTGAGGCCTATAAATCCGGTGACTTCGACCTGATATTTATGGATGTTCAAATGCCCGAAGCCGATGGCTACGAAGCCACAGGGCTTATCAGAAACCACGAAAAACAAAACAACATCGCACAGCGAATCCCGATTATTGCCATGACTGCAAACGCCATGAAAGGTGATAAGGAAAAATGCATCAATGCAGGAATGGATGACTACATTTCAAAGCCATTTACAGCCAAAGCACTCAAAGAAACATTAAGCAAATACGCCTAAGCAATTATGAAACCGTTATCAGATGAACAATTACTGTCAGAGTTAAAAAAGCGATTTGAAGAAAACCGTCAATCATACCAAAAATTGGAGGAACTAAACAATGAACTTTCAAAAGCCAACAAAAAGCTTATCGAATCGGAACAACTTAAATCAAATTTCCTTTCGAACGCCCGCAATGAAATCATCAATCCGCTGTCATCCATTTTAAGCCTTGCTCAGGCCATCGCCTTTTCGGAAAGTGATGATGCCGAACAAACAAAATCATTGGCAACCATTATTTACAACGAAGCATTTGATCTTAATTTTCAGATGAATAATATTTTCGCATCAGCCGAGATAGAAGCCGGAGAAGCAATCTGCGAAAACTACACCATTGATTTGATTGATCTTATCGAAAAAATAATCGATAAATTCAAAACTTTTGCACTTGATAAAGGCCACAATCTTATTTTTCACAACACAATAAATAATAGCCATTGCTATATGAAAAGCGACCCGGCTAAAATTCAGATAATCATCAGCAACCTTATTGTCAATGCAGTTAATTGGTCGGGAAATACCGAAATAGTTGAAATAAGCCTCAAAGAAGATGACTCAAAAAAAATAATCAGTGTTTCAGACAACGGACCGGGCATTGCCGAAGGTGACCAAAAAATTATTTTCGACAGGTTTAAATCGCTCGATCCCGCTGTTCACACAAAAAATAAAGGCCACGGGCTTGGGCTTTCGATAGCCAGGGCACATGCTGAGCTGCTTGGTGGCGAAATTACAATTGAAAGTCAGCCCGGCCATGGCAGCACCTTCAGCCTGATACTACCTAATTCTACCACTAATGAAGAAACTATGGGATTTTCGGAAAGCGGCCAGGATTTTATCTTTGACAACGACACAGAACTATTCTAAAACGGGATGGAAGTAATCAACACCACATATATTTATTCATCGGGTTTAATTGTTTCATCTAAACCGCTTATTTTAAGCACGGTGCTGGGTTCGTGTATTTCGATCTGTTTATGGGACATGAAAAACAAAATTGGGGGCATGAATCATTATATGCTGCCCTATTGGAATGGTTCAGGCCTGGCTTCCCCAAAATACGGTAACATTGCCATTCCTCAATTGTTAAAAAAAATGAAAGCCACACAACACGATCCTGGTAACATAATCGCAAAAGTTTTTGGAGGAGCCAGGATGCTGAAAGACCAGTCAGCAATTTTTGACATTGGTCATAGAAATACTCAACTGGCTTACGAGATGTTAGCGGCTGAAAGCATAAAAATCATAGCAGAAAGTACGGGGGGTGAAAAGGGCAGAAAAATTTTTTTTAACACCGAAACAGGTGAGGTCTATCTGAAATTTCTCTAAAAAATGAACAACGTATAATCAATGGATATGAATAAAATTCGTGTATTAATCGTAGATGATTCTGCTGTGGTAAGACAATCACTTGCAGGAATCCTTGAATCATCGGGAATAATCGAGGTCATGGGCACTGCCGCCGACCCATTCATTGCTGCAAAAAAAATCAGCAAGGAAGTTCCTGATGTAATTACACTTGATGTGGATATGCCTCGGATGGATGGGCTCACTTTCCTGAAACGAATTATGTCGCAGCACCCAATACCTGTTGTAATGATCTCCAGCCTGACCCACGAAGGATCCATCGAAGCACTCAAGGCCATGGATTATGGAGCCATCGAAATTATCTCAAAACCAAACCTGGTAACGCGCGATTTCTTCGAAGAGGCCAGAATACAAATCATTGATGCGGTAAAAGCTGCCGCCATGTCGAAACTTACAAGACGAAAAATTAATCCCGCTGCTATTTCGGTGCCTGAGAAACATAGTGCTGATGCGATTATTCCTACAAATTATCAGAAAAGCATTTCACCCCATACCGACAGAATTATTGCAGTTGGAGCCTCAACAGGTGGCACCGAAGCCATCAAAACCTTTCTTGAAGGCCTCCCCGAAAACAGCCCCGGAGTTGTGATTGTGCAACACATGCCCGAAATTTTTACAAAAGCCTATGCAAACCGCCTCAACGGAATACTACCCCACGACATCAAAGAAGCTGAAAATGGAGATATTGTTACCAGAGGAAGGGTACTCATCGCCCCCGGAAATCAGCACATGCTGCTCAAAAGACGTGGCAAAGAATACAGTGTGGAAGTTAAGGGAGGGCCGCTTGTAAATCGCCACAGGCCATCGGTCGATGTTCTTTTTCGTTCGGTTGCAAGAGCCGCAGGAAACAATGCAATAGGTGTTCTGCTTACCGGCATGGGCGACGACGGAGCAGCCGGATTGCTGGAAATGAAAGAAACCAAAGCAAAAACCATTGTTCAGGACGAGGCAACATGCGTTGTGTTTGGCATGCCCAAGGAAGCTATAAAATTAGGAGCTGCCGACCATATTTTACCCATACACATGATTGCCCGTGAAATCGGAAATTATTAGACCTGGATTTTGTGCCCGGGTCTGGTAAACCATTCATCAGATAAAGTGTTTACTTACCATACGATTTTACATAAATGAGCAAAGCATATATTTTCTTTCTATTGGTTTTATTCCCCTCTCAATTTGTGGCAGCACAAAATGAATTTGATCACCTCGACAGTTTATTGACTCGCGCACAAGTGAAGCCTGATGACACAGCCCTGCTCAGGATAATCTCTCATGAAACCATCAACATTCCTGACACTCAACAGGACACAGCATATTATTACGCTTCTGAACTTTACCGTTTGGCCGACAAGATAAATTACAGGTACGGAATCGCCGTAGCACTCAATTTTCAGGGCCGATTGCTCGAACAACAGGATTTTAAACGATCTATCGAAAAATATGAGCAAAGCCTTGCCATTTCACAACTTGAAGGTTTTAAAAAACTCCAGTCGAAAACCCTGAATAATCTGAGTATTGTTTGTGCATTTATGGGCGAATACAACAAATCGATAGATTACCTCCTGCAGTTGCTCAAGCTGGCCGAAAGCATGAACGATAATATGCGAAAAGCTGTAGCGCTCAATAATATCGGGTTAAGATACCATGACATGGGCAACCCTGAATTGGCTTTGGGATATTACGATAAAGCCATGACGCTGAACCTTAAAACCGGAGATTTGGATCGCTATGCTACAAACCTTTCCAATATCAGTAACGCCTACCAGGTATTATGGATCAATAATCCCGAAGCCGAATATTACTATGATTCAGCTCTTTTCTTTCAAATCAATGCCATAAAACTTCAACGAAAAAATGGAGACAACTACAAATTGCAATATGCATTTCAATCACTGGTTCATCTTTATTATAATAAAGGCCTGAATGATAAGGCATGGATGGCGCTTGATTCAGCCATTTATTTTGCAAATCTTGCCGACGACAGCTATGGAATTATCAACCTGATGAGTGCTAAAGCTGATCTTCTTAATGATGAAGACCGCTTTACAGAGGCCGGCGAAATACTCAAAAATGCAATTGGCATGGCAAAGGAATTAAATTTCAGGAGCCTGCTTGTTGACCTCTACGAGGAAATGAGCGAAAGCTATCATGGCCGGAAAAACTATTTGAAAGCCTACGAGTACAACGAAAAATTTAAACAGTTGGAAGATTCGCTGCAGAATATTGAAAAAAGTAAGGCCTTTGCCAAAATAAATAAATACGAAAAAGAAAAAGAACAACATCAACGGGAGATACAGGAACAAAAAATTGAAAATCAAAGACTGATTCGTAACTCGGTGATAATTGTCGGGGGATTGATCTTTTTGATGCTGCTTGGCCTTTGGCAAAGGTACAGATTCATACGGCGAACAAAAGATGAACTGGAAGACAAAAACCGCATTATTGAAGTTGAAAAGGGGAAATCTGATAAGCTGCTATTAAATATTTTACCCGAAGAAACTGCCGGTGAGTTGAAGGCTTTTGGGAAATCCAAAGCCAAGTTGTTTGAAATGGTAACTGTTATGTTTGCTGATTTTAAAGGATTCACCATGATGGCCGAAAAAATGTCGCCCCAGGAATTGGTTGACGAAATTGATTTCTATTACCAAAAATTCGATGAAATTATCACCAACAACAACATCGAAAAAATCAAAACCATAGGTGATGCCTATATGTGTGCAGGAGGCCTTCCGACGGCCAACACCACCAATCCCGAAGATGTGGTGATGGCTGCCTGCCAAATCAGGGATTTCATGCAAAAACAAAAACAGATAAAACTATCAGAGGGAAAACCATTTTTTGAAGCCCGTATCGGAATTCACACAGGACCAGTGGTTGCAGGCATTGTAGGCTCACGCAAATTTGCCTACGACATCTGGGGCGACACTGTAAACATTGCCTCGCGAATGGAATCGAGCGGGGAAGTCGGGAAAATAAATGTATCAGAATTTACCTGCGCATATATCAAAGAAAAATTTATTACTACCCCGCGCGGAAAAATTAACACAAAAAACAAGGGCATGATGGAAATGTACTTTGTTGAATGCACGAAATGACAATGCCTTATCATGATTTGCAAGAAAGCTGCCTGCTTATAATCCACAAAAAAACCTCCGCCCGGGCTGCCCCAAACGAAGGTTCTTTAGATTTCTGAATCTGCTTTTTCTAATTGATATAAATATCGAAAGGTAAACGAGCCTGAACTCCTTTGGCATTCTGCCAGTATTTCATGTATTGGTATAAGCGGTAATTGTCGCCCAGCTCGGCTTTAATTTTTGCTTCTACACTGGCCTGTCCGAATATTTCATTAAAAATTTCTTCGATTGGGTCTTTTTGTTCGGGATATTCTTTGATCGACCAGGTATCCAGAGCGGCTTCTTCAACAGCAGCAGCAATGGCTTCATCCAGTCCTCCAAGTTCATCAATCAGGCCTATTTCTTTTGCATCACTGCCTACCCAAACCCGACCCTGTCCAATGGCATCAACTGCTTCATAAGTCATCTTGCGCCCTTCGGCCACATGATTCACAAAAGTTGCATAAATATCCTCGATGGACTCCATGATAACATCTTTCTGGTATTGCGTCAAGGGGCGGTTGGTGGTCATCATGCTGGCGTTTTCGTTGGTTCTTACATAATCGAAAGTTACCCCCAGCTTGTTTTTCATGGTTTGCTCAAGGTTTGGAACAAGGCCAAGAACACCAATCGACCCGGTGATGGTGGTGGGGTCAGCATAAATTTTATCAGCAGCACACGAAATATAATACCCTCCTGAAGCAGCCACATTTCCCATCGATACAATAAATGGTTTTTCGGCAGCAGCAAGTTTTACTTCACGCAAAATAATGTCGGAAGCCAGGGCACTCCCACCCGGAGAGTTTACACGCATCACGATGGCTTTCACTTTATCATCTTCGCGTGCCTGGCGGATAGCTTTTGAAATACGTGAAGAACCAATAATCTGGTCGCTGCCTTCACCTGTTATAATTTCACCAACAGCATAAACAACGGCAATGCGGTTTTTACGATCGGGAGTCAGTTCTGAAGGATCAGGGGCATTGGTATATTTTGCCAGCGAAACGGATTCGATATCTTCGCCTTCCTCAACGCCAAGTTTGGTTTTAAGATCGGCCAAAATTTCATCGTAGTATTTCAAGCCATCAACAAAGCCAAATTCAAGGGCATCATCTGCGGTATTTAAAGCCAGCTCATCAGCAAATTTGTTGAGATCATCAACCGGAATATTGCGCGAAGCAGATATTGCAGCAGTAATTCTTACCCAAAGCCCATCAACGATGGCCATCATTTGTTCGCGGTTTTCCTCGCTCATTTTATCAAGCATGAAAGGCTCCACGGCACTTTTATATTTTCCGTGCCTGATAATTTGCATCTCGGCATCCAGCTTTTCGAGGGTTCCTTTAAAAAACATAAGTTCGGCCGAAAGTCCTCTGAAATCAACACCACCTTCGGGGTTAACATAAATTTCATCGGCTGTGGTGGCAAGATAATATGCTGCCTGAGAATAATAATCGCTGTAAGCAAAAATAAATTTACCTGATTCCTTAAAATCCGTCAGTGCTTTGCGGATTTCCTCGATGGTAGCCATTCCCGACTGGATGGAGGTAAGATTAAGATAAACTCCTTTGATTTTCGGATCGCGGGCAGCCTTATCAAGGTTATCGAGGATATCGTTGAGGCCGATGGATTTTTTAGTTTCCATAGAGGCGAAATCAAAATCCGAAAACGGATCCGGTGAGGTGCGATCGATGATAGCATTGGTAAAATCGATTTTTAGCAGGGTGTTTTCAGCTACTTCAGCTTCTTTTTGTTCCATCATATTGGCAACCGAAGTAATTATTCCAATAAAAATGAAAAAGAGAATTACCGACATAATTAATAACCCCAGCATGGAGGCAAACATAAATTTAAAAAAGTCTTTCATAATGAACTGTTTTTTAGTGAGTACTCAGTATTTCTGCAAAAATGCAAAATTTTTCCTTTAAGATGTTGTAATTTTGACACGACATTTTTAAACACACGATATGCATAAATGTTTTCTGTTGCTTGGCAGCAATACGGGAGAAAAAAGAAAAACCATCGAATCGGCTTTGAAGGCCATCGGCGGCACTGTTGGCGAGATAAAAAAAAAATCATCCTATTATCATTCACAACCCTGGGGCTTCAACTCAGATGAAGATTTTCTAAATGTTGTTGTAATTGTTGAAACCGAAAAATCGCCCGATGAAATATTACAATTGATATTGGAAATTGAAACTGCACTTGGCAGGAAAAGAACCGGAAAACCAGGATACCAATCGAGGACTTTAGATATCGACATTTTGTTTTATAACGATGAAATCATTAACCGGGAAAATCTTTACATACCTCACCCCAGGATGCACCTGCGCAGGTTTACCCTGGAGCCCGTAAATGAGCTTGAGCCTGATTTTGTACATCCGGTTATCAAAAAAAGCATTGCCGAGTTGTTAATTATATGTCCTGATAAATTATTGGTTTCAAAAGATTCCTTTTTAAAAAACGAAAAACCATCCTTGTGTTTATGAATCTCAATCATTACAATTTTATTTCGATAGAAGGAAATATTGGAGCAGGAAAAACTACCCTTGCCACAAAAATTGCTGGCGATTTCAATGCAAAATTGATTCTTGAGCAGTTTGAAGAAAATTCGTTTTTGCCAAAATTTTACAAGGAACCCGACAAATACGCTTTCCCGCTGGAACTTTCGTTTTTGGCAGAGCGTTACGAGCAACTCAAACATCAGCTCACAAGCCGCGACTTGTTTAAAACCTTCACCATCTCTGATTATTTCATCAACAAGTCCTTCATCTTTGCCCGTAAAAATCTCCCGGAAGATACTTTTGGGCTGTATAAAAAACTTTTTGAAATCATCAGCGAATCGCTGCCCAAACCCGATCTGCTGGTTTACCTATACATGAATATCGACAATCTGATCAGAAATATCCGCAACCGTGGCCGCGATTACGAGCAGGATATCAAACCTGAATATCTTTATAAAATACAGGAAAGTTATCTGGATTTTATCCGGCATAAACCGAACATGCGCATCCTGATTATCGATACCAACGAAATAGATTTTGTTAACAGGCCTGAGGATTATCAAACCATTCTGAAAATCTTAGCCCGCGAATATCCATTGGGAATTCACCGGATTACCCCATAAAAAAAGCCCTGCAATTGCAAGGCTTTTTATATTGGTGGTTACTTTATGCATTTTGTTCCAGGCGCTTTTTCTCAGCAAGCTTTTTAAGGATTTCATCCTGCACAGCTTTGGTAACGGGCAAATACTTCGAAAACTCCATTGAGTAATTGGCTCTGCCACTCGAAATATTTCGAAGGGTAGTGGCATATCCAAACATTTCCATCAGCGGCACGGTGCCATTCACTTTTTGGGAACCTTTGCGATGACGGCGCATGGATTCGATTTTGCCACGACGCTTATTCAAATCTCCAACAATATTTCCAATGTAATCGTCGGGAACATTGATTTCAATTTTCATTACCGGCTCGAGAAGTACAGGATCGGCTTTCATAAAGCCCTGCCTGAAAGCAATCGAAGCACAGGTTTGGAAGGCCATATCCGAGGAATCCACAGGGTGGAAACTTCCATCGAGCAACACCACTTTAACATCCAAAATTGGATATCCCGCAAGCACTCCACGTTCAAGGGTTTTCTTGATACCTTTGTTTACGGATGGGATAAATTCGTTGGGAATCACGCCGCCTTTGATGTGGTCAACAAACTCGTAGCCTTTGTCTTCGTTGGGTTCCAGGCGAATTACAGTATGCGCAAACTGGCCTTTACCGCCGGTTTGCTTGGAGTGTTTGTAATTACCCACCGCCTCGCTTGTAATGGTTTCGCGATAAGCAACCGCCGGTTCACCCACGGTAACAGGAACGCCAAATTCATCCTTTATGCGATCAACAATAATTTCCAGGTGCAATTCGCCCATTCCTGAAATAATAGTTTCCTCGGTTTCGTCAT
>JAIOZV010000296.1 GCA_021740425.1 Bacteroidales bacterium
TCCGCAATGGGCAACATTACAACACCGTGCAGATTGGCGATCAATGCTGGATGGCGGAAAACCTGAATATCGGAATCCAAATAAATGGAACAGTTTCAATGGAAAATAATGAAGAAATTGAAAAATACTGTTATGATGATGATCCTGCCAATTGTGAAATTTTCGGTGGCCTTTATAGATGGGATGAAATGATGCAATACACAACAACAGAAGGTGTACAAGGAATTTGCATGCAAGGATGGCATCTGCCAACAGATGGCGAATGGACAATACTAACAACTTTTTTAGGCGGCGAGGGCGTTGCCGGTGGTAAAATGAAAGATACTACACACTGGATTGCTCCAAACACCGGGGCAACTAATGAGAGTGGCTTTACGGCTCTTCCTGGTGGCATTAACTACTCAGGAGGTGTGTTCAACGCTCTATATATTAATGGGATGTTTTGGTCGTCTTCACAACCAAGTGTTGATAACGCTTGGGATAGGAATCTTTATTCTGGTAATGCCAGTGCAACCAGGCAAAGCAATACGAAAATTAATAGTTTCAGTGTACGATGTTTAATGGATGAAAACCAGCCTCCTGAAGTTCCCTCCAACCCCAATCCTATCGATGGAGCAATTAATCAACCTATAAATACTTTCTTTTCCTGGTTCTGCACTGACCCAAATGGTGATCCACTGACATACGATGTTTATATTGGTACTACAAATCCGCCAGGTAACATTGTTTCAACCGGTCAATCAGAAACTACCTATGATCCGGGTTTGCTGGAATATGAAGCGGAATATTTCTGGAAAATAGTTGCATACGATAATCATGGTAATTTAACCGTTGGGCCGGTATGGAGTTTCTTAACCGAAGATGGCATATGGGAATGTGGTGAAACATTTATTGATGCTCGAGATGGACAGGAATATGAAACAGTACAAATTGATCAACAATGCTGGTTGGCTGAAAACCTGGCTTACTTACCATCTGTTAGCCCTTCAGCGCAGGGATCAGAGACAGAACCTTATTTCTATGTATATGGTTATCAGGGAGCCGTTGTTCAGGAAGCTATATCAACTGACAATTACATTAATTACGGAGTACTTTATAATTGGCCAGCATCAATGGAATCGTGCCCAGACGGATGGCACATCCCCAGCGATAATGAATGGGATTTACTAATCAATCACCTGGGTGGTACAGGTGATGCTGGCGGTGCAATGAAAAGCACCATGACAGAACCAGAACCACACCCAAGGTGGAAAAGCCCCAATACTGGTGCGACCAATTCAAGTGGCTTTACAGGCTTTCCAGGTGGCTATCGTATTAATACTGGTGATTTTCTCAACATTGGAAATTATGTCCACTGGTGGTCATCTACAGCTTACTCTTCGGCAACTGCCTGGAAATTGGGGCTAAATTATAATAACGCATATGCAGACATGGACTACAATTCTAAGTGGTATGGCTTTAGCGTTCGGTGCCTTATCGGGACAGATGATCTACCACCAAATCCTCCATCAAACCCAATCCCTGAAAATGGTTCTAATAACCAAACAATAGAAGTGGATTTAGGTTGGACATGCTCAGATCCAAATGGCGACCAACTCACCTATGATGTATTTTTCGGAGAAGAAAATCCTCCTGAAGAGTTGGTTTCAACCGGTCAATCAGAAACTACCTATGATCCTGGTGTGCTGGAATATGAAACAGAATATTTCTGGAAAATTATCGCATATGATAATCATAATAATTCAACTGAAGGAACTGTTTGGAGTTTTACTACAGAACCAATGCCCTGTGAGGATCCTATTGCTGATGCTGGCGACAATGTAACAATTTGTGAAGATCAAATTATGCAACTCAACGGCCAGGTGGAAAACGCATGTGGGCACTATTGGTCAACAAATGTTGGCGATGGTACTTTTGACAATAATCTATTGTTGGATGCTACCTATACCCCGGGTACATTGGATATTGTAACTGGTTACGTTGAACTCTGCCATCATGCAGAACCTTGCAGTCCATGTACAATTTCTGATACAGATTGCATGACACTTACAATCCATAATTTGCCTGATATTAATCTTGGTATTGTTTCAGCTATTATTTACGAAAGCGATATTTACACATTTACCTCAGTAGTCGCTTCGAACTATTCTACATTATTATGGTCAACTAATGGGGATGGCACCTTTAATGATCCTGGCATTCTCAATCCTGTTTACACACCTGGCCCATTAGACATTGAAAACCAGGAAGCAGAATTGTGCCTCACTGCTGTTGGCCAGGATGGATGTCCCGATACCAGTTCTTGCATTGAATTAACCATTTTAAACCAAGATGCTTCAGTTATCACAAGTATTTATGACATCCCCGATGACCAGGGCGGCTGGGTCTATATCGATTTCCTTAAATCAATTTATGATACAGATACCCTACGTGGAACAGAGTCATACACCGTTCAAAGGTATGATGAAGATAAATGGGTTTCTTTAAACTCCATGTCGGCATATGGGCAAGATGAATACACTGTGGAAGCACGTACACTTAAAGATTCATCCTATCAGAGCAATGGTATGACAACATTCCGAATTATTGCCGGAATGGATGAGGGTAACTGGGCAAGCACTCCAGATAGCGGTTACTCCGTGGACAACCTCGCACCTTTTGCCCCGGATGACTTCAAGGGTTATGCAGTTGATAATTCAGTTCATTTTAATTGGTCGGAGCCGGTGGATGAGGATTTCCAGTATTTTGCCATCTACAAAACGGATGAAGATGGACAATTTGGAGATGAGCCTTTTGCTACAATAATTTTAAATCATATTGTAGATGAATTCGGGTTGATTGATTACAATTACAAAATCACTGCCTTCGATTTTAATGGCAACGAAAGCCAACCATCTAAAGAAATTACATCTCAAAGTATATCACTAAATGAAGGCTGGAGTGGGATTTCAGGTTATATCATCCCTGATTTTCCTGTGATTGAAACTGTTTTTGAATCCATAGAAAATGAACTAATTATTTTGCAAAACCTGGAAGGGGTGTATTGGCCAGGACAAAACGTCAACACTCTTTTTACCTGGGATGAAAATTCGGGCTACTTCCTGAAAGTATCGGATGAAACCATTTTGCCTATCGTTGGAAACAAACCAGACCAAAATGGTTTACTGTTATCATCAAGCTGGTCACTCATCCCAGTCCTTTCCGAATGTGAAGTTGATGTTGCCGAATTATTTGGAGGAACTGATGTGAAAATTATTAAAGAAGTAGCTGGCTACAGCATATACTGGCCAGAGTTTGGGATAAACACGCTTGAATATCTTCAACCGGGTAAAGCCTATTTTGTACTCATGGAAGAAGATGCTGAGATTATTTTCCCGGAGTGTTTGGGTTTAAAGCACAGTGCCTCAAGAAACCTAATAGGTTTTGAAAACCTGTCAAGGTTAAATACTCTATGGCAATTGCCAATATCTACTGTGTCATCACACACTATCGCCATACCAACTCAATCCATCAAAAATTCCAAAATTCTAAGTGGAGATTTTATCGGTGCTTTTGATGAAACCAGAAATTGTTTGGGTGTTGGATTTTGGCAAGGTAAAAACATCTCCATCACCATCTTCGGCGACGACCCCACAACTCCAGAAAAAGACGGCTTCACTGAAAATGAACCCATCAAGTTTAGGCTCTGGAAGGCAGAAACTCAAGAGGATTATATTCTGGATGTAACTTTTGATCCCTCCATGCCAAACCCTGAAAAAACTTTTGCAAATCACGGGCTGTCGGCAATTTCATTATTAAAGATTTCTAACAACAGCTTGAATGAAAATGCGGGTAGCATAAGTGTTCAAATCATCCCCAACCCGGCAAAGGATGAGTTCCTGCTATCCTTTGATCAGGATATTGCTGTGCCCGGGCAGCTTACCATTTTTAAACTGGACGGCCAAATAGTCAGGATTGAACCTATCCCTGGCAAGCAATCCAGATTTGATATCAGTAGGCTAACGCCTGGAGTGTATCTTTTGCATATTGAGATTAACGGAACTCTGCTCACCAAACGTTTAATAAGGAAATAGGAATAGTTGGAAAACTTTTCCGTTTCATACACCCTGCGGCGTTTTGCTGTGGGGTGTTTTTTTTAATATCTCTCGAAAATGTTACTTTTGTGTAAAACATCTTATTATGGAACATATTGCTATTTTTAATCTACAAAATTTTAGTGATGAGGCGCGAAAAGAGCTGAAATCCTTTATTGATTTTTTAATCTACAAATACCAAATTAACGATAAAGAAAAACCCAAGAACAGCTCTGTGAAAAAAGAGTTTACTGCTTTAAGCATCGACACAAAGGGTTTTAAATTCAACAGGGAAGAAGCCAATGAAAGATAAAAGTTTTATTGACACAAACATACTGGTATATTGCTACTCTTCAACAGAACCTGCTAAGAAAGAAATAGCAATTAAGGTTTCCAACCCAAACAACGTTTATCTCAGTACTCAGGTTTTAAAAGAATTTGTTAATGTCTTATCAAAAAAATTCAAATTTTCGTGGAAAAGCATTAGTAAAGCTATTGATGAGGTTGAAAGTAATTTTCTGATTTTCATCAACCACCCCAATACGATTAAAAATGCTTGTGATATTGCAGACAAATACCAATATTCTTATTACGACTCCCTTATCATCGCCTCGGCACTCGAAGCCGGTTGCACCACTTTATATACCGAGGACTTGCAGCACAAGCAATTGATCGAAGGCAAACTAAGGATTGTGAACCCTTTTATTGCTTAGTATTTCCTGCAAAGTATGATTCCGTTTCATGCACCCTGCGGCAATTTTGCTGTGTGGTGTTTTTAAGCCGCAGGGTAAATGATTGTTGGCTTGCCTTCAAAATACTTTTTAAACAAAAACCCCGGAATCATTGCTGATTGCCGGGGTTTTAATTCTGCTTTCGGTTTTGATATTACTGTACTCGCATAATTTTTCGTGTTACTGCAGTTTCTCCGTTGTTTATCCTTAAAAAGTAAATCCCCGTGGGAGTGTTTGCTCCATTCCAGCTAAACTGATGTGAGCCTTTTTCAAGCGTGCCGTTGAATATTTCCCCGAGTAAATTTCCTGCCACATCGTAAATAGAAAGTTCATAATAGGAACGCTTTTCATTTACAAGTGAGAAATGCACGGTTTGCATTGCCGGATTTGGATACACAGCAATTTCCGCATTAACATCCCCATCGCTTATCCCAATGCTGATATCGAAAATCATTATTGCTGAAGCTTCAGATTCATTTCCTGCCTTATCCACAGTAGTAACATAAAACTCTTTGTACTCGCTGTCGCCTGCATAATAATACAGTTGTGAGCCTTCGGTTTCTGCTAACATTTCGAACGATCCTGATTGGTTCATGTAAACATTGAAATGATCGAAGTCGTTGATGTCGGGCTGGCTCCAGCTAAGGATAATCAGTGGGGGCACGCTTGAATCCCACCATATTGATGTTCCTTCAGGGGCAAGCGGAACCTCATCTTCTGCGCCAAAAGTCATGGTTGCATAACCTGCAGGTTCAAAAATCTGAAGGTTCTGGCATGGCCAATAGCCATCAAAATTTGTAGGATCATCCAGGACAAAAAGAAACATTCCACTCTGGTTATTTTCATCCGGATTAATTTTCCAGGTTTCATCATCCCCGACAGGGATCATAAATTCATAAACGATTACTCCCGTAGCATCCGAAACTTCCAGTTGAGGATTTTCAAGGTAAAATACTGTACCCACTCCGCCGGTATTGTAAATTGGGCGGTATTTCAACTCGTTGCCGGCTGCATAATAGGCGGCCCAGTAATTTC
>JAIOZV010000297.1 GCA_021740425.1 Bacteroidales bacterium
GAGTTGCTCAAATGCTTAAAGCATCAGGTGCAGAAACATGGGCAGGAAGCCTGCTGACACTCGAAAATCCAATCGACTTTTCCACCAAAAAGCTTTTCAAAGTAAAAGTTTGGTCGCCCAAATCCGGTGCAGTTGTCAAATTCAAGGTCGAAAACCTGGATAACAACGAAATTGCCTTTGAGGTGGATGCTACAACAAGCGTTTCCAATGCATGGGAAGAATTAAGCTACGACTTTTCGGCGATCAGTATGGCTGAGGAATACCAAAAAGTAGTTATATTCTTCGATTTTGGAAATGTTGGAGATGATGCCATTTATTACTTCGACGACATTAAACAAGCCAGCTCTGCACCCGGAACCGGAATTGTTGGAACATGGAAAATGGCTCCTGAAGCCGGATCTCTTGGCGTAGGCCCCACACAGGGCGATATTTCATGGTGGTCGATCGATGCGGCAGGCGTTACATTAAGAGCCTGTTTCTTTGATGATGAATACATTTTTGGTACTGACGGATCATTTAGTAATGTGCTGGGAGCCGAAAGCTGGATCGAAGGATGGCAAGGTGGCGGAGATGCATGTGGAGCTCCTGTTGCACCTCACGATGGATCAAATCCTGCCACATATATTTATGACGCCACAGCAGGCACAGTGACGCTGAATGGAACAGGATCATACTTAGGAATTCCTAAAGCCGTGAACGGAGCTGAACTTACAAGCCCGGATGAAGCTCCCGCTTCCATAACCTATATTATGGAACTTTCTGAAAATGATATGGTGATGACAGTGGATATTCATATTGCTGCCGAAGGTAGTGATGGCTGGTGGAGATTTAAACTGGTGAAAGAAGGTGGTGGTGCTGTACCTTCGCCACTTGAAGGAACCTGGCAGATGGCACCTGAAGCCGGATCGCTTGGAGTAGGCTCGGCTCAGGGTGATATTTCATGGTGGTCGATTGATGCCGCCGGCGTAACTGCAAGAGCTTGCTTTTTTGACGATACCTACGTTTTTGGTGCTGACGGATCATTTAGCAATGTGCTGGGAGCCGAAAGCTGGATCGAAGGATGGCAAGGTGGTTCAGAAGCATGTGGATCCCCGGTTGCTCCTCACGATGGATCAAATCCTGCTACTTATGTTTATGATGCCACAGCAGGTACGCTTACACTCAATGGTATTGGATCATATCTGGGTATTCCCAAAGCTGTGAATGGCTTCGAACTGGCAAGCCCTGATGAAGCACCGGAATCCGTAACCTACATTTTGGAATTATCAGAGGACAATACAGTATTAACCGCAGATATTCATATTGCTCCCGAAGGTAGTGATGGTTGGTGGAGATTTAAGTTGATTAAAAATTAAAAAATTCATAAACGATGAAAAATAGTAAATATATAATCACATTGCTGGTTGGCATACTATTCATTTTTAATAGTTGCCAAAAAGACCAGTACGATATGGGTGAACTGGTGGCGCCCACCAGTGTAAATTTAACTTACGAAATAATTGGCGTTGATGCCGAAAATCCTTTCGGCGATGGCAGCGGTGTCGTTAATTTTACAGCCACTGCTGACAATGAAATCACATTTACTTTTGATTTTGGTGACGGCAAAGACAAGCAGGTTGTTGCAGATGGAAAAGTTACCCATCAGTTTTCGATTAACGGAACTGTTACCTACAATGTAACTGTTTCAGCGGTTGGAACCGGAGGTATTACTTCCACAAAAACACTGCAAGTTGAAGTGTTCAGCAGTTTCTCAGATGATGAAGCATTGGAATTCCTCACAGGCGGAGGTTCAAAATCATGGTTTTGGGCAGCCGATCAACCCGGATTTGCAGGCCTGGGACCCACCACCGAAGACAGTGAGAACGGTGAATTTACTTATGCCGCATGGTGGAGTACTGCCGCATGGGATCCCGATAAAGCCTGTATGTATGAAAATACTGAATTTGTATTTACCAAAACTGACAATGGTTTGACTTTTGAGCAGATTTCGGGTCCTGGATTTATTCCCGGAACCTATGCCGGAGATATTGGAGTACCCGGTGATGTTTGCATTGGTGAGGATGTTGCTCCTAATTTATATGGGGTAAAAAATGTAAGTTTTTCACCTTCATCATCACCTGCCTCCATTGCAGGAAGTTACAGAGGAACAACCATGAGCATGTCCGATGGTGGCTTCATGTGCTGGTTTGTTGGCACAAGCGAATACGACATTATTGAGGTTACTGAAAATATCCTCAGGGTGCGTATCAAAGAGGACGACACCTATTCCTGGTATCATACTTTCACCAACGTAAAACCTGAACAAAAATAGATTGGCAATTGGCAGAGCAGACACTGCAAAAAGGTTCATCACAATCTTATTTGCAGTGTCTGTTAAGTGCCTTGTCGAGGAATATTCAATCGCTCATAAATAACCCGATATCATGAAACTACCAAAACTATTTAAGACAAATCAAACAAATACTCCGGTTAAAAGCTTAGGATTATCGATTCCATTCATATTTCTCATCTTTTTAAGCGCTACTATCGGGTGCGAGAAAAATGACCCGGAGGCCGGATTTAAAGCTGATTTTAATTTCAGCTTTATCGATGACAGCCATATTCAGTTTACAAATGCTTCCGAAGGTGAATATTACTCGTTGATCTGGAATTTTGGAAATGGCGTTTCTGATACCACCACCGATAAAAAACAAACTTACAATGTTTATTATCCTGAAGCCGGAGACTACGATGTTTCGTTAAAGCTCACAAATTATACAGGCGATAATGTAAGCACCACAAAAACTGTAAGTATTTCCATTAGCAGTCTGATAGTTTCGTTTACAGCAGACATTGATGCCACAAACCCGAATATGGTTTTGTTAAAAAACACAACACAAGGATTATTCGATACTTTCAAATGGCGTTATCGCAATGAAGAAGTGGAAAACGAAACAGAGCATCTTGCATATTTTCCGTTTTCAGGAAATTATGATATAGAACTTATTGTAACAAATAACAATCAGGATTATTCGCTAATCCAAAGTGTAGTGATAGCCCAGGACGACCCGAATTACAACCCCAATCTTGTTTGGTCGGAAGAGTTCGATTACACCGGACTTCCAGGTTCATCAAATTGGAATATGGAAACCGGCGGTGGCGGATGGGGAAACAACGAGCTCCAGTATTATACCAACAGCCAAAATAATGCAATGGTTGAAAACGGTGTATTGACCATCACAGCAAGGGAAGAAGAATATGGCGGAAGAGATTATACTTCCGCAAGAATTACTACCCAAAACAAATTTGATTTCAAATATGGCAAAATTGAGGCTCGCATCAAATTACCTTACGGCCAGGGACTTTGGCCGGCTTTCTGGATGCTGGGGGCTAACATCAGTTCGGTTGGATGGCCTGCCTGCGGCGAAATAGATATTATGGAAATGATTGGCGGATCGGGTGGCAACGATAAAACCTGCCATACAACATTGCACTGGGATAACAATGGCGATCATGCCAGCTATGGCGAGAGTTACACGCTTTCGTCAGGTATTTTTGCTGACGACTACCATATTTTCGCCGTTGAATGGGACAGCCAGGAAATAAGAGGCTATGTGGACGAAAATAAATTTTATACAGCCAACCTCACTCCCGCTGAGCTCAGCGAATTCAGAAATAACTTTTTTATCATCCTCAATGTTGCCGTAGGTGGAAATTGGCCGGGATCGCCGGATGCCACAACAGTATTTCCCCAAACTATGAAGGTGGATTATGTAAGGGTTTACCAGGAATAATGCAATCCATCGAATGAAACTTTTCTCATAAACACAATAGTACCAAATGAAGCTGCCGCTAATTGAAGTTTAGTTTGTTTTTCCGTAACACAATAAGTATTAATGTTCTCTGGCAGCTTCATTTTTTTTCACTTCTGATTTCTGATTTTATTTAAATTATACATATGAGCAAACAACTACGGTACACAGTAAAAATTTCCCTAATCGTTGCTCTGGGTGGATTTTTGATGGGATTTGATGCATCAGTAATTTCCGGTGTAATTAAATTTATTGAACCAGAATTTGACCTTACAAAGTTAGAATTAGGATGGGCTGTCAGCTCCCTCACGCTCACCGCCACACTTGCCATGATGGTGGCCGGACCTTTAAGCGATCGCTGGGGAAGAAAACGTGTTTTGCTCTTTGCCGCCTTGCTTTATTTCTTCTCAGCATTATTATCGGCCATTGCACCCAGTTTTTTATTTTTGGTTTTGGCTCGCATGCTTGGAGGTTTTGGCGTAGGAGCTTCATTGATTATTGCTCCCATGTACATTGCTGAAACAGCGCCTGCCAGAATTCGTGGTACCATGGTTTCCTTCAACCAATTGAATATTGTAATAGGAATTTCTGCCGCATTTTTCACCAATTATCTCATCTTAAAATTTGGCCAATCGAGTGCTTCATGGACAAAAACATTGGGGATGGATATTTATACCTGGCGATGGATGCTCGGCCTTGAAGCTTTGCCTGCCATTCTTTATTTTGCGGCACTATTTGCAGTTCCGAGAAGCCCCAGATGGCTTATCATGAATGGAAAGGAAGACGAGGCACTGCATATTATGAAAAAAGCCAGTGGAGAAATAGAGGCACTTCCCGAATTGGAAGCCATAAAACTGAGCCTATTATCCGATAAAAATAAAAAGAAAGTCCGCTTAAGTGAAATATTTAATCCGCTACTCAAAGCGGCCCTTACCATCGGAATAGTACTGGCCGTTTTACAACAGTTAACCGGAATAAATTCTGTATTTTTCTATGCTCCAATGATCTTCGAACAATCAGGACTGGGCGTGGATGCATCCTTTTCGCAAGCCATATATGTTGGCCTGATAAACCTGGTTTTCACGCTTGTGGCCCTGGCGCTCATCGACAAAATTGGCAGGAAACCATTGCTGATATTTGGGGTTTTGGGCATTGCCATTTCCATGTTTGTCCTGGCCTACGGATTTAACTCCGCAACCTACACTATTACCGATCAAACAATCTCGACCCTGTCCGCCGATATGAATACACAGCCGCTCGATGGACTGAAAAACGTAACTTTTTCCAGTGATGTGGATTTTAAATCAGCCCTTAGCGAAACTTTAGGAACTGATCTGGCCGGTCAACACGAAGGCCAGATACTTCCAAAAGCCATCCAATTAAACACTGTATTGATTTTAGCAGCAATACTTTCTTTTGTGGCATCATTTGCGGTTTCCATAGGCCCGGTAATGTGGGTAATGTTTTCCGAACTTTTCCCCAACAGGGTTCGTGCTATTGCCATATCCTTTGTCGGATTTATAAATTCTGTGGTAAGTTTCCTGGTCCAATTGGTTTTCCCATGGGAGCTAACCAACCTTGGCGCCACTGCAACCTTTTTTCTATACGGTCTTTTTGCGGCCTTAGGGCTCATATTTATTTTTATTAAAGTTCCTGAAACAAAAGGGAAATCTCTTGAGGAACTTCAATCTGTTTTTTTGAAATCATCCAATGAATAATCAACACGTAGAAACTCGGTAAATGAAGAACGAAAGCATATATCTGGGCAGAAATGCAATAAACACGCTTCCATCAGAAGTTGCAGGTAATTTTGTTGTAATCGATAACGAGAAATATTATCAGATCAGGAATTTCCATGAAATGCCCGACTTCTTTATTAGCATTGTCAGTGATTCCGACCACTGGATGTTCCTTTCGGGCAATGGCTCATTAACAGCCGGAAGAAAGGATCGGAACAACGCCTTGTTCCCTTATTACACCGACGATAAAATTCATGAT
>JAIOZV010000298.1 GCA_021740425.1 Bacteroidales bacterium
ACAACCTCAGAGATGAAATTAAAATTGTTCGCGGTGATGTAGTTACCGATAATCTCATTACTACAGCCAAAAATCGCATAGTAAGTTACTATACAAAAAAAGGGTATCTTAATGCAGTCATCGACATTATTCAAACCGCCGATACTTCAAAAGCCAATAACGTTATCCTTACCTTCAACATCGACAAGAATGACAGGATAAGAATTTATGACATCAATATTAAAGGCAACCATTTTCTTACCGATCAACAAATACAAAAGGCGCTGAAAAAAACAAAGGAGAAAGGTGCATTCAAACCTTTCGATGATATTGAACTTTTAATTTGGAACTCGGTGAACGCGGCCCTGAAACTAAATTTTGATACCATACCTGTTGTTGCAAATGATTACATCAATGAAAATATCAAGATTCGGATTTTCAAGTCGTCAAAATATATCGAAGATGACTTTGAGGCTGATAAACAGGCGCTGATAGACAAATACAACGCGCAAGGATATCGGGATGCCAAAATCATAAGCGACTCCATTTATAGGCACGACGAAAAAACCATCAACATCGACATTAACCTTGACGAAGGGAAAAGGTATTATTTTGGAAACATTACCTGGGTGGGAAACACAAAATATACAGATGAGTTTCTCAACAGTGTACTAAGAATTAAGAAAGGTGATATTTATAATAAAGAAGCACTCAACACCAATCTTTCGTTCAACCCATCGGGGATTGATGTAAGCTCGCTCTACCTCGACGACGGGTATTTGTTTTTCCAGGCGGTTCCGATGGAAATAAACGTGGAAAACGATACCATAACCATGGAAATCAGAATAAGGGAAGGAAAACAGGCACGCATCAATAAAGTGATGGTTCGCGGTAATACAAAAACCAACGACAGGGTTATTATAAGAGAACTTCGATCGCGACCCGGACAGCTTTTCAGCCGAACTGATATTATCAGAACCACCCGCGAATTGGCGCAGTTAAGATATTTCAACCCCGAAACCATAGAACCGGATATTCAGCCCAACCCTGTTGATGGAACTGTTGACATTATTTATGCAGTTGAGGAAACGTCAGCCGATCAAATCGAACTTTCGGGCGGCTGGGGTTATGGAAGAATAATCGGTACGCTCGGGCTATCGTTCAATAATTTCTCTTTGCGCAATTTTTTCAACAGTAAAGCATGGCGCCCTATTCCTTCGGGCGATGGGCAGAAACTTTCGTTGAGGCTTCAATCTTATGGAAAAGGCTACATCAGTTATAGTGTTTCTTTTACCGAACCCTGGCTTGGGGGTAAAAAACCCAATGCTTTCAGCGTTTCTTATTATCACTCCTTATATTCCAACGGGTACTCGAAAAATAATCCTCTCCGATCGTCATTTACTATCGATGGAATAACCTTTGGTTTGGGTAAAAGACTCAGATGGCCCGACGATTTTTTCAGCCTTTATCAGGCCATAAATTTACAGGTGTACAACCTGCAAAACTACAGTACTATTTTTCCTGTGGGTGATGGTAACGGTAAATACAACAATTTTAATTACAGCATTGTATTATCACGCAATTCGGTTGATGCCCCGATTTTTGCCCGTTCAGGTTCCGAGGTTTCTCTGAGTCTCGAATTAACCCCTCCTTATTCTGCCTTTGATGATAAAAATTACGCGTCAATTTCGGAAAATGAAAAATACAAATGGATCGAATACCATAAATGGAAAATCAAGGCCAACTTTTATACAAAACTCATTGGCAATCTTGTGTTGAGCACACGCACACAATTTGGTTTTTTGGGTAGTTACAGCCAGCAACTGGGAGTTACACCTTTCGAGCGGTTTTACCTTGGCGGTGATGGCCTGTCGGGATACAACAACCTCGATGGCCGCGAACTTATTGGTATGCGTGGATATGGAAACGAAACCATCACACCAAATTATTATCTGAACTCTAACCTTGGTGGAAGCATTTATGCCAAATACACTTTTGAATTCAGGTATCCACTTTCACTCAATCCCAGCGCTACCATTTATGCGCTTACTTTTCTGGAGGCTGGAAATTCATGGGCCAATTTTGCCAACTTTAACCCATTCAAAGTTTATCGTTCTGCAGGTTTTGGTTTAAGGGTTTTCCTCCCGATGTTTGGAATTCTCGGGCTTGACTGGGGTTATGGATTCGACGAAGTTCCGGGAATACCAAGTGCTAACCAGGGACAGTTCCACTTCTCAATTAACCAGTCCATCGATTAAAAAATTTAATTTTCAAGCATGTTCCTTTTTGGAATGTAATTTGTAATGATCGGCTAAATTTTGTAAAACTTAAATATGGAGGATCAACCAATGAAAAAATATTTTTCTTCAGCCAGGGTATTTTTTGTAGTCTTTTCTTTGGTCATGTTATGCTCTTTCGGTGCCTCAGCTCAAAAAATGGGTTATGTTGACACAGATTACATTTTGAAAAACATCCCCGAATACCAGGATGCACAAATTGAAATCGAAGATTTATCAAAACAATGGCAAGAAGAAATTGAGCTTAAATATGCTGATGTGGATAAAATGTACAAGGCCTACCAGGCAGATGCGGTATTGCTCCCCGAAGATCTGAGACAAAAGCGCGAGCAGGAAATTGTAAACTTCGAACGTGAAATAAAAGAACTTCAGAAAAAGAGATTTGGCAACGAAGGCGATTTATTCAAAAAACGTCAGGAACTCATTAAACCTATTCAGGAAAAAATTTTTAATGCAATTGAGGAAATTGCTACCAAAAAAAATTACGCTTTTGTTTTTGATAAAGCCAGCGGCCCGGTAATCATGTATGTTGATTCAAAGTTTGATATCAGCGACGAAGTGCTCGATCAAATTGGAAGTATTATGGGTGTACGGGGAAATTAGTAATCCCGAAAATACCACAGCGTTTAAATCCGGTATAAATTAATTATCACAAAAAATTATTTACACATTATCAGCGGAATAGTATATTTTTGCCAACTTTTAAAGAAATTAACAGAAATCATTTAACAGATTGAAAATGAAAAAAATAGGAAAAGTAATTGTAGTTTTAGTAATGGTATCGATGGCATTTACCGCCACTGCTCAAAAAGTTCAAAAATTAGGTCACATCGATTTTCCGGCACTGATTCAGGTAATGCCGGGACAGGATTCAATTAATGCTGCCTACGAAACTTATGCAAAAGGTTTGGAAAACCAACTGACAACCATGCAGGCAGAGCTGGAAAATAAGCAAATGGATTATGAAGCCAATCAGGCTACCATGTCGAGTATAATTAAGCAAACCAAAGAACGTGAATTGCAGGATCTTTACAATCGTCTTGTTGAGTTTCAGAAACAAGCACAAAGCGATTTAGGCAATTACGAAAACGAACTTCTACAGCCACTGATCGAAAAAGCAAGAAAAGCTATTGATGATGTCGCAAAAGAAAATGGGTTTACCTACATCCTGAACTCTACACAGGGAATGGTTCTGTTTTCTGAAACAAGCAACGACATTATGCCTAAAGTGAAGGCTAAGCTTGGTATTCAATAAGCACAGACTTGTATTTAAAGTTAAAAAAAGCCTTCACTTTGTGAAGGCTTTTTTGGTTTATATTGTTCGGGAAACAAAGCATTTTAGCACAGCCAGGGTTTCGTCTCTGGCTTCCACAAAACCCATGTGGCCAACATTTCCTATCAGCAGCACTTCAGAATGCCGGGGAAGAATAGCTTGTGCCATGACATTCTGAACCGGAATTCTCGGATCTTCCTTGCCCGCAATAAACAATATGGGAATATTCAAATTAAGCAGCAAATCAATTTTTGAGGTACGATCGCGCATGGCCTCCAGCGCATAGATGATTCCCTCGGCAGGAGTGTTTGCCGCCGCCAGCTGCATGGCCTTTATTTCATCCTGAAATTTATTTACATTCTCATCAGCAAACAGATCGGGGATAAACTGGTTGATAAAACCTGCTTTGTTCAGCTTCACAATGTTAATGGTTCTCCTACGGTTTTCCTTTGCCTCTTCGGTGTCGGCGGAAGCTTGTGAATGAAAAAGACTTATTCCACGCAGGAAATGCGGAAACTGGTATGCAAATTCCAAAGTAACATAACCTCCCATCGAATGCCCGATCATAACACAGCTTTCAATTTTAAGATGATCCAAAACGGCCTTTACCGATGCTGCCATTTTTTGCATCGAAGGAGTTCCTCTAAATACCTCTGTTCTACCGTGTCCGGGTAAATCAATGGCGATAACACGAAACTGTGTAGATAATTCCTTTGTAAAATCGTCCCACATTTTCAACGACTCAAGAAATCCATGCAAAAGCACCAGGGCTTTGCCTTTTCCTGAATCGGTAAAATGAATCCGCTGATCTTCAAAATCAATAAAGTTGCTCATAATTGTATCATTTTATACATAATGGCTTGGTATAAAAACTCCTTTTCATACCACTAAAGCACCAAATCACTAAAACCAAATAAAATATTTATACTGGCTTCAGCATTTTCTATCCGCTGGCAGATGGTTTTTGAATTTTAGTGGCAAATTTCACTTCTTTTCCTTAATTTTATTTCATCAATGATTCAATTTCATCTACCTCACGCGGTATTCGTTTTGATAGATCAACCGGCCCGTTTTCGGTGATTAAAATATTGTTTTCAATCCGGATTCCGATTCCTTCCTCACGGACATAAATTCCCGGTTCGCAGGTAAACACCATGCCTGCAGCGAATGGAATATGCTTGTCGAAAACATCATGCACGTCAAGGCCGAGGTGATGCGCCGTGCCATGCATAAAATACTTTTTAAACAATGGGTTTTCCTTATCCTGATTTTTTACTGCCACTTCATCCAGCAATCCAATGGCAATCATTTCTCTTTCCATTTCATCATTTACAAAAGCATTGTATTTTTCGAGGGTATTGCCGGGTACAAGTTGCAAAATGGCTTTTTTCTGTACCCTCAGCACCAATTCGTAAAGCTGGCGCTGACGTTCTGTAAACCTTCCGTTTACCGGGATGGTGCGTGAAATGTCGGCAGAATAATTGGCAAATTCAGCACCAAAATCAAAAAGTACCACATCGCCGTCATGGCATGTTTTATCATTGTCAACATAATGCAGCACACATGAATTTGCCCCCGATGCAATTATTGGATAATAAGCGTTTCCAGACGCACCACTAAACGCAAATTCGTGCTCCATCTCTGCCTGAATCTGGTATTCCGTTACTGCGGGACGAACAAACTTCAGCATACGCCGAAACGCTTGCTCCGTGATGTCGATGGCTTTTTGAATCAATTCGATTTCCCGTTCTGATTTTATCATTCGCAGCCCGGTTAATATAGGTGCCGATCTTTGGTATTGATGTACCGGGAATTGCTGCCTAAGGATTTTAGCAAAGCGGAGATTTTTGGAGACAACCTCTGTATTATATTTCGGATATTCGTAGGTGCTTAAGTAAACGTTTTCGCCCCATTGTAAGAGTTCATTCAAAATCATCTCAAAACTTTCCAGCCAATGGATATTTTTGATACCTGATATTTCCGTTGCTTCTTTTTTGCTGTATTTATGACCTTCCCAAATTGCAATCTTTTCGTTGGTTTCGAGTAAGAAAAGCACTTCACGCAATTTTGGATCCGGAAAATCGGGAGCTAACAAAAGGATGCTCTTTTCCTGGGCAATACCCGATAAATAGAAAAAATCAGATTGCTGGCGGAAAGGAAAAAACTGGTCCCCGTTGCGGGGCATCTGGTCATTGGAATGAAAAACTGC
>JAIOZV010000299.1 GCA_021740425.1 Bacteroidales bacterium
TTGAGAAAGGCCGCCCTATGGGCGGCCTTTTTTTTCCCCATATTGGCTGGAGTGCATTTTTAGAAAAGCGTGGTGAAAATGGATGAGCTATTGTTGGCGAACCGAAAATAAACGATTCATCGAAATGCGGCTGCAACGAAAGATGATAAGTATAAATAACTCCCATCCTATTATTTTTATGTAATTTTATCTTCTGAAATCAAACCTTACTAACGATGAAAATATTTTACAAATTTCTGCTGCTCATATTGCTCACCCCACTATTTGTGATGCCGCTTTGCGCCAATGCCCAAAAAATTAAAATCGCCGATGGAAATAATGAATTCACCTTAACACAAGCTGATGATCAATCCCTGCATTTCCACAATAAGCTATCGTCGTTTAGCACCCACGAAATAACTACAAAATCAGGGCTTTTTACACAATTGAATCTTCAAGGCTACAACTACTCCACTGAGTTGGGTGCTCCAATGCTCCCCGTTCTGAAAAGTTTGATTGAGGTACCCTATGATGCAGATTTTGAAATCAAGTTTAGCAATATCATCGATGAAACCATTCAGCTCAGCGACCATAATGTCTCCACTCCTGTTATTCCTGCACAACCTTCCGTATCCAAAAGCGAAAATGTGGAGGATTTGCCCTTTATCATCGATAATGATATTTATGCAACTGATGATTGGTGCGGACAAGAATTGGCACGTGTAGTTGACCTGGGTGAGATGCGCGGTGTGAGGATGGCGCGCCTTGAAATTGCCCCTTTCATGTACAATCCGGTTAGTGGCGAATTGAGGGTAGCCGTAAGTTTTGATTGCGAGATCAAGTTTAAAGGTGCTCAAACTAACAGGACAGAAACTGAAAAGGCCAGGGTTTACTCCCCATGGTTTGAAGCCAGTTTCCTCCAGTTGATCAATCATCAAAAACCCGAAATATTTACCGATGGGGGAGATGCCCTGATTGAAGTTGCGCCCGTAACTTACATTATTGTTTCCGACCCCATGTTTGAGGCTTCATTGCAACCTTTTATTCAATGGAAAACCAAAAAAGGATTTAGAGTTGTGGAGGCCTATACCAACGATCCGGCAGTTGGAACTACGACCACCTCTATCAAGGCTTATCTTAAAAATTTCTACCAAAATCCTCCCGATGGCTATCACCCTCAGTCGTTTGTGCTGATTGTTGGCGATGTTGCACAAATACCGGCCTTCAATGGTACTGCAGGGTCGCATGTTACGGATTTGTATTATTGCGAATACACCAACGATAAACTACCGGAATGTTTCTACGGAAGATTCTCAGCCATCAACCTGTCGCAGCTACAGGCTCAGATTGATAAAACACTGGAATATGAACAATACGCCTTCCCCGATCCTTCCTTCCTCGATGAGGTGGTGATGGCGGCAGGAGCCGATTCCTACCATCAGTTAACATGGGGAAATGGCCAGATCAATTATGGTACGCAATATTATTTCAATGCTGCACATGGCTTGTATTCTCATACTTATTTGCAACCTGAGCCTACAGGCGGGAATTATTCAGCCAACATCCGCCAAAATGTGAGCGATGGTGTGGCTTATGCCAATTATTCGGCGCACTGCAGTCCATCGGGCTGGGCCGACCCAAGCTTTGTGATCAGCCATATTTCCGCCCTTACCAATTCGCACCGCTATCCTTTGATGGTTGGGAACTGCTGTTCATCCGTCGAATTTCAAACCACCTGTTTTGGGGAAGAAATACTTCGGGCACCCTTAAAAGGAGCCATTGGATATATCGGTGGTTCAAACAGCACCTATTGGGACGAGGATTTTTGGTGGGGTGTTGGGCTTGAGACCATTTCAACAAACCCGGTTTACAATTCAAGTCACCTTGGTGCATACGACCGGACTTTTCACGATCGCACCGGGATTACCACCAACGATTGGTTTATTACGCAGGGGCAGATGCCTTTGGCCGGTAACCTGGCAGTAACACAATCCGGTTCTTCGCTTCAAAACTACTATTGGGAAATATATCACCTCATGGGCGACCCATCGCTGATGGTGTATTTTTCGCAGCCACCTGACATGAATGTGAGCTATCCCGATTTGATGCCGCCTGGTACCGAAACTTTTATAATAAACACAGAACCCTATGCCTATGTGGCCATTTCGATGAATGGTGTACTTTATGGGGCAGCTTTAGCCAACAGTACCGGAGTTGCAGAAGTGGAAATGACACCCATCAATGAGCCGGGTGAGGCTGATGTTGTGATTACCGGCCAAAATCTGAAACCATTTATCGGAACGGTTTTGGTTTCATCGCCCGATGGCCCGCATATTGCCCTTGAAAGTATCCAGATTGATGATTCCTCGGGCAATGGCAACGGAATGGCGGATTACGGTGAAACCATAAGTCTGGACATTACGATGGAAAATATAGGAAATCAACCTGGAAATAATCTTACACTTACGCTTTCATCGCAAAGCGAATCTATTACCATAACTCAGCCTGACGCAAACATTGTTTCGATACCTGCGGGAGGGAGTGTTTCGGTTAACGATGCATTTACTCTGACTATTTCAGGGGATATCCCCGATCAGGAAAGTATTAATTTTGATATTTCAACCTCCGATGGAGCAAACACCTGGTCGGGCAGTTTTAACATAATAGGGCAAGCCCCTGTTCTGCAATTCAGCGATTACAGCCTCAGCGACCCCCTGGGAAATAGCAATGGATTGCTTGACCCCGGTGAGACTGTTACAATATCTGTTGAGTTTGCAAATACCGGATCTGCGGAAGCTTTTGAGGTATCCGGCGAGTTGAGCACATCAAGCATATATGTTTCAATGCTCTCAGTTGAGCCCCAACTCTTTGGAAACATTTTGCCCGGTGGAAGTGCCTCAGCATATTTTGATATCTATTGTTTGGAGAGTACTCCGGCGGGGCAAAATATTTCCTTTAATGTTGACATAAGCGCAGATTTTGGAATTTCAGGATACCAATCATTTTCGCTCGTTGCCGGGCAAATTCCGGTTTTGGTGATCGATTTGGACGAAAACACCAACTCAGCCAATGAAATCGTCAGCGCAATAACAAGCCTGGGTGTAGCTGCTGAATATTCTGCCGGCTTCCC
The DNA here is from genome assembly GCA_021740425.1 of Bacteroidales bacterium. Taxonomy (GTDB): domain Bacteria; phylum Bacteroidota; class Bacteroidia; order Bacteroidales; family 4484-276; genus SABY01. The sequence goes on from JAIOZV010000299.1 coordinate 3,110, forward strand.
TGCCGACCCATCGCTTTATAGTTCACTTTTTGTGTGTCTTGGGATTTACAGCGACAATCACCAGTTGAGCACAAGCGAAGGACAAATACTGGCCAATTTCCTAAATGCCGGAGGAAATCTTTACATGGAAGGTGGCGATACCTGGGCCTATGATGCGCAAACCCCGGTTCATAGCCTTTTTGGAATAAATGGCACTCATGATGGCTCCGGAGATATGGGAACCTTACTTGGCGTAAATGGCACCATGACTGAAGCAATGACTTTAACTTATTCCGGCGATAATAGCTGGATGGATCACCTCGAAGCAGTGAATGGCGGAACCCTGATTTTAAACAACCAGTCCCCGCTCTACGGTTGCGGAGTCGTAAATGAGCAACCCGCTTACAAAACCATCGGTGTATCCTTCGAGTTTGGAGGCCTGTCGGCAGATCGAACCACGCTCATGGAACAATACCTGATATTTTTTAATTTGATTCACCCTTTAACGGCTGATTTTACAGCCGAACCAGTCAATATTTCACCTGGTGAAAACGTACAGTTCACCAATACTTCATTAGGAAATATCATTTCCTGTAATTGGGTTTTCGATGGCGGTACGCCTTCGGTCAGTATTCTTGAAAATCCACAGATTACTTATGATACTCCGGGTGTATATGATGTGACTCTAACAGTTAGTGATGGCCTCAGCAATGCAAGTGTCAGCCGCACCGGGCTGATTTCGGTAATCAGTTCGGGCATGTCCCAAAACATTGCCGTTGCTCAGGGGTGGAGTGGAATTTCCGCTTGTCTGATTCCGGAAAACACGGATTTCAATGCTATTATGCAATCCAACATTGATAATGTGGTAATCATGCAAAGCATGAATGGTGTGTTTTATCCTGAAATGCAAATCAATACCATTGGTGATTGGAATTATCTGACAGGATATCTCATCAAGGCGGAAAATCCGTTTAATCTTGTTTTATATGGTGAAGAACTTTCCAACAGGCAGCTAACCCTCACGCAGGGATGGAATCTGATGCCGGTTTTGTCGGACTGCCCCGTGACAATCGGAACTTTGTTCGGACTGGTACTCAACAAAGTTTCAGTAATAAAATCAATTGCAGGTACCGAAGTATTCTGGCCTGTTTATAACATTAACACTATTGGCAGCGTGCAACCCGGAAATGCTTATTATATTTTTGTAACTGAGGAAATTGTGATCAATTTTCCGGACTGTAATTGATAGGATAGCAGGAAGGATAAAATCATTCTCGTTGAATATTCATAGATGTGTTTTAATATGAATTATCCACAAGCCAACAACGTATCGTATTTAGGGCTTGTTGAAAAACTCAGAATGTTTATATTTCGGTGCGCTGCACCTCTTGTTTCAATTCTACCTGATTTTTCTACAAAGATTATCGCCACTCTGTGGCTCAATTTTCAGGTGTAGCGCACCGATAATCTTTTTAGAATTTTATCCGATGATGTATTTTAAGGTGCAGCCCCGAAGGACGGGGCAGGCGCACCGTAATATTTGATGCAAGGTTTTTCAATCAATATCTCCTAAACCTTGCACAAGGAATCCGATATTATTGAAACAACTTCCAGCTATCCAATGGATTAGGCCTTTTTCAGCAGCCCCTATTTATACCGCAAAATAAAGCTTATTAAATGTTCCGGTACTGACTGCCAAATGGGTTTTCCCGGTTATGGCTTAACCCTCTGCTCAAACATTTGGTAGATGATCAGATTATTCCGGGTTCTCACCTTTAATCATCGTGTTGAAAATTGAATTCAGCAAAAAATCCTATTTTTACAACGCGTATTCAAAACCCTGAGCAGATGATATCAAATGATTCGGAAAATCTGGCTTCGATCGCCTCACAATATGCCAACAGTACCAGCCGGCATATTTTTTTAACTGGCAGAGCCGGGACGGGAAAAACAACTTTCCTGAGAAGTTTTGTAGAAAAAACCCACAAAAAATGCGTTGTGGCTGCACCAACAGGAATTGCTGCCATCAATGCCGGGGGTGTTACACTGCACTCACTGCTGCAATTGCCTTTTGGATGCTTCATCCCCGCAGAGCTTCCACCAGGAATGACCGAAATCAACACCGAGATCAATACACCGAAATCCATCGGCAGCAGCAGGCGAATCAACAAGACCAAGCTTGCACTTCTGCGCGAAATCGAATTATTGGTCATCGATGAGGTGAGTATGTTGCGTGCCGACCTGCTCGATGCCATCGATGCCATGCTGCGTTCGGTAAGGAGGCAACGCTATATTCCTTTTGGTGGTGTACAAATGCTTTTTATTGGTGATCTGTTGCAGCTTCCTCCTGTGGTAAAGGACAATGAATGGAGGTATCTGGCACCATTCTATAAATCTGCATATTTTTTTGAAGCCCACGCCCTAAAAAACAATCAGCCTGTTTACATCGAGCTGGAAAAAATTTACAGGCAAACCGATCAGGATTTTATCGAATTGCTTGGCCGGTTCAGGGATAACAGGCCCACAACGGATGATCTGGATTTGCTTAATCTTTCATTTTCGCCGGATTACACCAAAAAAATTGATGAGGGCTACATATTTATCACCACCCATAATTTTAAAGCTGACGAAAAAAACGGCAATGCCTTAAACAA
>JAIOZV010000300.1 GCA_021740425.1 Bacteroidales bacterium
TCGAAAGTGTTTATACCCTTTACGGAGATAAATACATGATGGGATATGATTTGAAGTTGGTTGGTATGAACGAAGTTGTTGACCCCGGCACCAGTTTCCTTAACCTCACCTGGGAAGCTGAAATGCGTCGTCAGGAGGCCAGCCTCGAAAATGACCGTGCTGAAACAACCATTTATTACAAGCACTATCAGGATGATGTGGAATATCTCAACGAAACCAAGGATGATGAAGAAATTATCAAAACCAAATTGCGCTGGATTTCTTTCAAATCCCGTTTTTTTATTTCAAGTTTTATTGCTGATAATGCCTTTGAAAATGCAGATTTGCGCGCATTTATCAACGAAGAAGAAACCAATCCGCATTATCTCCGAAATATGCAGGCAGAAATTGGAGTCCCCTTTTACAATCAACCCGAGCAAACTTTTGCCTCTTCGTTTTATTTCGGTCCCAACAAATACAAGACACTTAAAAAATATCACCTCGACCTGGAAAGGCAAATTCCACTGGGGTGGAGTTTCTTCCTGATGGCATGGATAAATATTTATGCTGTACTTCCTGTTTTTAACTGGCTGGGAGGCTATGGATGGAATTATGGAATCGTAATCCTGATTCTTACCATCCTGCTTAAAATTGTGCTGTTTCCAATTGCTTACAAAACCTATTTGTCTTCTGCAAGAATGCGGGTTTTGAAACCTGAAATCGAAGAGTTGGGTAAGAAATTTCCCAAGCAGGAAGACGCCATGAAAAAGCAACAAGCTACCATGGCACTCTATAAAAAAGCAGGGGTGAATCCTATGGCAGGCTGCCTGCCTATGCTATTGCAGTTCCCCATTCTTATTGCCATGTTCAGGTTTTTCCCCTCATCCATCGAACTCCGGCAGCAAGCCTTTTTGTGGGCTCACGACCTGAGTAGCTACGACTCCATCGTTTCGTGGACACAGCAAATACCGCTTTTGAGCCAGTATTATGGTAATCATGTGAGCTTGTTTACTTTGTTGATGACCATTTCAACAATTATTTATACAAAAATTAATAATGACATGATGGGTTCCGCCCAGACCCAAATGCCCGGTATGAAGCTGATGATGTACATCATGCCTTTGATGTTCCTTGGAATTTTCAATAATTATGCATCAGGCTTAAGCTACTATTATTTGCTGGCCAACCTGTTTACTTTTGGGCAGATGTATGTGATTCGCCTGACCATCGATGAAGATAAAATCCGCAGGCAAATTTTGGCCAATAAGAAAAAGCCGGTTAAAACATCCGGTTTCCAAAAACGTCTTGAGGATATGGCTAAGCAACGTGGCTTTGATCCTAAAACCGGAAAGAAAAAATAGGAAGGGTAAGTGAAAAATCTTTTAAGGAATCCAAACCAAAAAAAATCATATTCTGTTTTTTCTACAAGCTAATTTTTATGCCTGTTTCCGCTATAAAGTTGCTATCAGGAATTCGATTATTGAATTTGTGTTTTGTATAAATATTTTCCTTTCACGCACTGATAGCTATCGCTTGGCTTGGTGAAAATCCCACACTTTTTTTCCTCCATTAGCTATACCCGATGCCGGCAAATTACTATTGCCACAGGATATGGGTGTGTCACCGCCAACAGAAATGTTGTTGCTGCCGGGATTTCTGCTGCCAAAGGGTGGGGGCGGGGTTTGGGCGGAGCCGTTAAATGTTGATAATTTAATGGTACTTAATGTTGCGATGGTTTTGATGAGTGCTTTTTTGATTTTGGAGGTCAGAAGGTAGATATTGGAAGTTGTGAATTTCCGGTTGATCCTGGACTGTGTATTATTTCTATGGTTTTGCCAGGCTTCTACTACTTTTATTATTTCCTGCTTTTTAGCGAAATTACGATTTAGTCATTGCCCCTTATGCACGTGCAATTCAATTTCAGCAATATTTAACCAGCTTCCATGCTTTGTCAGATAAATAAATTCAAGCCTGTCCCACAGTCTTTGGCGTAAAAATAATTCTTCTCTCCAACCGAAAACAAATAGCTATCTTCGAACCTGAAATTTTTATTATTCATGGAAAACTTAAATCAATTAAAATTCGTAAAACTCGATCGGGAAGGTCTTGACACCCTCATTATGTGGGCAGAGGCAGAGGGATGGAATCCGGGGCCACATGATGGTGAGGTATTTTGGCAAACCGACCCTGACGGCTATTATGGGTATTATCATGATGGCAAGCTGATCGCGGGCGGGTCAGTAGTTTCATATAGTGGATGTTTTGGATTTATGGGTTTTTTTATTGTAAAACCTGAATACAGGTCAGCAGGCATCGGACGAAAATTGTGGATGGAACGCCGAAACCTGCTGCTGTCGAGGATTAAAAAGGACGCAGCCATAGGCATGGATGGCGTTGTAGCCATGCAGCAATTCTACAGCAGGGGAGGATTCAAAATAGCTTACCGCGATGAGCGGTATGCCCGAAAAGGTGAAAGACTTAACATCAGCCCAAACATTTTGCCTATTGAGCCCGGCGATTACAGTGATATTGAAGCCTACGATACCCAATGCCTCGGTTATTCACGTCCCGGGTTTCTGAAAGCATGGCTGAATATGCCAAAATGTAAGACCTTTAAACACATTTTAAACAGGCAGATAACAGGTTTTTCAGTTTTGCGAAAAGCTGCAGTTGGGTATAAAATAGGTCCCTTGTTCGCTGATGATGCCTCAATCGCTGAGGAATTGTATAAAGCCTGCCTTAACGAAGTCCGTTGTGAGGATGTTTATCTTGATATCCCGGTTCAAAATGAAAAAGCTTTGGAACTTGTTAAAAAATACAAGGCCTCTTATGTTTTTGAATGTGCCCGTATGTATTATGGCACCCCTCCAAAACAGGAAATTGAAAAAATATTCGGCATCACAACTTTTGAACTGGGATAGTTTTTAGTAACATCTACGATCATACAGCCAGGCTTGATTTAGGGGTTTTTATATTATCATGCAGGTCATTTTTTAATGTAAGCAAACGTCGGTTTATGCTCCTGCAAGGTTTTCACAACAAAGACTTCACGATAAAATCACCCCATTTTACCTATTAACTTTCTTGGTTAACTCGCAATACTCATCCCGGGGCGGATACTCTATGAATATATTAAAAATCGCCTCTTAGATTTTTTATTCCGGATTTCATGGGAGGATATTTGATTTTCCGGTTGAAATGTTTGCAGTTTTTATTAAAATGTGCGGGTGGATTTGGTTACAATTGGTTAAATTTTGTCGATTGGACATACCTCTCCCATGAATTTCTTCAGTGATGAATCGAGAAGTTGATTTTTATTGTAAAAGGAGTTCCCGGAACAAATCCCGGAACACAAAGGCTCCGAAGAACCGATAGAATATTCTTCGTTTGGTTTTGTTTATTATTCCTCCTGCCCCGAGTACGGAAACCCTGATTGTGCAGATTTGCCGAATGTGAAGCAAGGTATTTCATAGCGCATAATTTTTACACCGGACAAGAATCGGAAATTGAATATATTTTCAACCAGCTAAATAATTACCACAAAAGCATATAGGGGCAGCTAAAAGGAAAGGCCGGTAGTTCCGGCCTCACTGTCTGATTTTTCAATTACAAAATTTCCAATGCAGTTTTCAAACAAACATCTTTTTCGATGGCAAGGCCTTGTTTAATCAACGAAGTTTCGATGGCCTTCAAGGTAGTAATTACTTCGTTTTTCGCTGTAATACCCATGTGTCCAACTCTGAAATAGCTGGATTTTAACTCAGGTAATAAGCCACCGGCCACAATCACACCTTCATTTAGAATGCCGGAAAGTATCGCCTGACCCGCTATGTTTTCAGGAAAATATGGTGCAGACAGCGTATTGGCTGCAACACTTTCGCTGACAGGAATAGTTTTTAACCCCAGGCTTTTCAAACCGGCACGAAAAGCATGTCCAACATTTTGATGACGCTTGATGCGTTGTTCCATTCCTTCTTTCAAAATCAACTGTAAACTTTTTTCGAGAGCAAGAATGAGATTTACTGCCGGGGTTCCAAAATAGGAAGGCTTGCGTTGCATATAGGCCTCCATGATGGGCAGCCAGTTTTCCCAATCGGCATAGTAATTTCCAACCGGCTCAGAGCGATTTTTCCATGCTGCCATTGCTTTTTGCGACACCACCAACAATGCCAGGCCGGGAGGAACACCAACGGCTTTTTGGGAAGCGGTAAGCACCATATCAATGCCCCATTCCTCCTGTTTTATCTCCTCCCCGGCTACCGAACAGACGCCATCAAGAATGGTGAGCACATCATATTTTTTACCGAGTGCTCCAATGGGTTTAGGGTCATTCATCACTGCCGTGGACGTATCCACATGGGTAAAAGTCATCAACTTATACTTCTTTTTTCTCAGGGCATCCTCAATGTCTTCCAATGGCACAATGTTGCCTAAAGTAGCAGTGAGCAAGGTCACTTTTGCACCGTATCGTTTTAGCAGGTTGGCAAAGCGCTGGCCAAAATATCCGGTTGAAATCACCAGGGCGTTGTCGCCCGGCTCAATCAGATTGGAGCCGGCAATATCCATGGCGAGTGTGCCGGTACCCGCAACCACGAAGGGCTGTCCTGACGGGCACATCCATACCTGCCTCATCATTTCAAGGCTGTTGCCAAAGCTCTCGATAAAATCAGCTGCTACGTGGCTGGGTGTGGGCACACTCATGGCATCCATCACTTCAGAATCAAATTCGATCGGCCCGGGAATCATTAATAGTTTTCTTTTCATTATGCTTAAGCTTTTATGTTGTAGTCATCCAATATTTTTAATAGTTCGGCTTTTGCCCCAGCGTTGAGCGGAAGTATGGGTTTACGGGCCGGGCCTCCATACAAGCCGATATAATCCATGGCTGTTTTCAAAGCAGGCACTCCCCACTTTTTGGTAACAGCATTGTTTACTGGAATAATATCTAATTGCAAGCGGCTTGCCGCGTTTATATCACCGGAGTTAAAGGCTTTGTGCATAGCAATGCACTGTGCAGGAGCAATATTGGCCGAAGCCAGAATACCGCCACAGGCACCCACACTCATTGCCGGCACAAGGAATCCGGCCGATCCGGCCAGTATCTGAAAATCAGGTTTCGCCCGTTTTCTGATGGCTCCCATCTTTGCCACGTTGCCACCTGAATCCTTCAATCCGATAATATTGGGGTGTTCAGAAAGAATGAGCAGGGTGTCAGCATCCATATCCATCCCTGAATTGGCTGGCATATTATAAATAATCACCGGGATAGTTGACGCATCCGCAACAGCAAAATAGTGGTTTTTCAGCGCTTCGGGGTTCATCAGCCCTTTAAAATAAAATGGATTTAAAACCAGCACCGCATCAGCGCCTGCCTTAGCGGCTGCCCGTGTGAGCATTACCGTTTCTCGTGTGGACTGACCACCGGTGCCGGCAATCATCAATTTATCTGGCGTGATGACTTCACGTGCCTTTTCATACACCTGCGCTTTTTCTGCATCCGACAAATGTACCAGTTCGCCATTGGAGCCCAAAACCAAAAAGCCTCGCAAGTCGTAAGCACTTAGCTTTTCGATGTTTGCGATCATCATGTCCATTGCCAGATTTTCATCCTTATCAAAGGAAGTGGGCAAGGGTGGAAAAATTCCGTTTAATTGTATCATATATCAAAAATTTTTGCAAAAATAGGTACTAAATCAGGACTGCAAAAATGGATTCGTGGGAATAAGAGGTTTTTTGCCAACGAAGTGAAAGAATAT
>JAIOZV010000301.1 GCA_021740425.1 Bacteroidales bacterium
CCCGGTAGCGAAATCATCATTTCAGCAGAGGAAAACAATAAAGAACTCACCATTTCGGTGGCAGATAAAGGCGTAGGAATATCAAAAACCTCCATCGAAAAACTCTTCAGGATTGAAGCAAACTTTTCGACCTCAGGCACCCTAAAAGAGCAGGGCACCGGACTGGGGCTGATCCTTTGCAAGGAATTTGTCGAAAAACACGGAGGCAAAATTTGGGCGGAGAGTGTCCTGGGAAAAGGTAGTACATTTAATTTTACCTTATTAAAACAGTAGAGTTAATAATCAATATTGTAAAAGTGGGTTGGCCTCAAATGGCGAAAAACGAGGAATACAAGCCATCATATTATTTTAAAATACCTTAACAGGAAAACGAACCCGGAAAAACTTTATCAATAAAATATAATTTTGAAAAATTAAAACTATTTGATGAACCTAATTTTTTATAAATGAAAGCACCATTAAAATTAAAGAAAGTCGAAAAAAAAACCTCAGAGGATGAAAAAACAAATCGACCCTTGTATTATGTAGCCATTGGTGCTTCAGCAGGTGGCTTGGAGGCCATTGATATATTTTTTTCGAATATGCCAGCCACCAGCGGTTTGGCATTTATTGTAGTCCAGCATCTTTCGCCCGATTACAAAAGCCTGATGGTTGAACTGCTTTCAAAAAAGACAATGATGCCGGTTCACAGGGCCGAGGACAATACTTTGGTGTTACCAAATAATGTGTATTTGATCCCACCCAAGAAAAATCTCACCATTTTTCATGGTAAATTATTTCTCAACGAACAGGATCACAGCAAGGGAGTGAACCTGCCAATTGATGTTTTTTTTAAATCGCTGGCCGAAGACCAGGCCGATAAATCGATTGGAGTGATACTTTCGGGTACCGGAAGCGATGGAACCCGGGGGCTACGCTTTATTAAAGAATTTGCAGGCATGATCATGGTGCAAAAGGAAGATACCGCCAAATTTGATGGCATGCCGCGCGCAGCCATTTCTACCGGACTTGCCGATTACATTCTCCCCCCCGACGAAATGCCCGGGCAACTCCTTTCTTTTGCAAAACATCCTTATGCCACCAAGTTGCTTAGCTCCGATTCGCTTATTAATGATGAAGAGGGCCTTACACGCATATTTTCGCTACTGCGCGAAAAGTGCAAGGTAGATTTTACTTTTTACAAGCCAAGCACCATAACCCGCCGTATTGAGCGGCGAATGGCCATAAACCAGACCGAAGATATTAAAGAATATGCCCGGCAATTGGTAAAAAACCCTGGCGAAGTAGTGTCACTTTATCGCGAATTGCTCATAGGGGTTACCAGTTTTTTCAGAGACCATGAAGCATTTAACCTGCTTCAGGAAAAATATTTACCCTTAATTTTTAATGCCTCCGAAACCAGGGAGCTGAGATTTTGGGTTGCCGGTTGCTCAACCGGCGAAGAAGCATACAGCCTGGCTATTATTGCCCGCGAGTGCATGGAAAATATAGGCAAAACATTCGACATTAAAATATTTGCCACAGACATCGACAGGGATGCAATTCATTTTGCAGCCACAGGCATATACCCCGAAAGTGTTGCTGCCGACTTATCGCCCCGGCTCTTGACAAAATATTTTTTTAAAAGAGATGACAATTATCAAATATCCAGAAGCATTCGCGAGATGGTAGTTTTTGCCCAGCATAATATCATCAAGGATCCTCCATTTACCAATGTTTCGATGTTGAGTTGTCGCAATCTGTTGATTTATCTTCAGCCTGTACTGCAACGAAAAGTGTTTGAGTTCTTTAACTTTTCGCTCAATTTCAATGGCATACTCATGCTTGGAACCAGCGAAACAACAGGCGAAATGAGTGATTTTTTTGAACCCCTGGATACAAAATATAAAATATACAGGTCGAAAGGTTTATCAAAGCCAATATCAGATTCCACGCACCTGCTCAATGTTACCGACACCCGCAGCCGCGGTATCCGCGAGCAATATGCAGGAATTAGAAGAGGGCTTAGGGTTGCAGAAGAAGAACGGATACTGGAGCGATTTTTCCAGACGGTAGCCGAAGAGTATTTGCCGCTTTCGCTCATCGTTAACGAGCACATGGAGGTGCTGCATACCATCGGCGACCCCAACCAATATCTTAAAGTGCCAAGCGGTAAGCTGGTGAACGATATTTCAAGAATGGCAATAAAAGAGCTGTCGGTGCCATTGAGTACAGGCATTCAAAAAGTTTTTCGCACCCGTCAGGAAATCCGCATTTTTAATATTCGTTTACGAAATAATGCCAGCCACACTTTTATCGACTTGCGCATAATGCCGATTCAGCAAAAAAAAGGAAATGAAGATTTGGTGGTTGTAATTATCGGCGAAACCAAAAAAACTGATATCCTCGATAAAACCCAAAACATTCAATCCTACGATTTATCAAAAGAGGCCGAAGAACACCTTCACAATCTGGAGCAGGATTTGCAATTTACCCGCGAAAATTTGCAGGCTACCATCGAAGAACTTGAAACTTCAAATGAAGAATTGCAGGCCACCAACGAAGAACTGCTGGCAAGCAACGAGGAGCTGCAATCTACCAACGAGGAGTTGCAATCCACAAACGAAGAGCTTTTTACGGTGAATGCCGAATACCAAAGTAAAATTATCGAGCTTACCGAATTGTACAACGACATCGAAAATATTCTGAGCATATCCCAAATCAGCCTCATACTTCTGGATGAAAATCTTGAAGTAAAAAGGTATTCTCCAAACATCACAAAAATTTTCAGTTTGTTATCCAATGATATTGGCAGGCCAATTACTCACATTACTCATTTTATACAAGGCCTCGACCCGGTTAAAGTTCTCAACCAGGTACAATCCAGCAATACCTCCTCCGAAAATGAAATCCGTACCGAAGATGGCAGAGCTTACCTGATGCGTGTTGAGCCTTATTTTATTGGCCCGAAATTGTATTCCGGTATTGTTGCCTCATTTATAGATATTACCGAGTTGAAAACCTCGAAATCAGAACTTAAAAATTCAGAAAACAGGTTTTTCACTCTCTTCGAAACAATGGATTTGGGTGTGGTATATCAGGATGCCGAAGGGTCAATCATTTCAGCCAATCCTGCTGCCGAAAATATTTTAGGCCTCTCTGTCGATCAAATGCAGGGCAAAAAGTCGGTTGATCCACACTGGAAAGCTGTGCATGAAGATGGTTCTCCATTTCCAGGCAAAGAGCACCCTTCGATGATTGCACTCAAAACCGGGGAAAAAGTAAAAGATGTGGTAATGGGTGTGTATAACCCCCTAAAAAATGGGATCACATGGATTAATATTTCTGCAGTGCCCATGTTTAAAAATGGTGCAAAAAAACCTTTCCAGGTATATGCCACTTTCCAGGATATTACCGGGCGTAAGCAAGCACAATTGGATCTTGTAAAAAATGAAGAACAATACCGTTTGTTGTTTAGCGAAATAAGCAGTGGAATAGCAGTACACGAAATGATTTTCGATGAAAAGGGGAAACCTGTTGATTACAGATTTCTTAAAGTGAATACTGCTTTTGAAAAGCAAACCGGGCTCAAAGCTGATGACATTGTCGGGAAAACAGTGCTTGAAGTAATTCCAAACATTGAACAGTTATGGATCGAACGCTACGGAAATGTGGTGTTATCCGGTGAACCAGTAAGTTTTACTCAATATAGCAAGGAGTTTGAAAAATATTTTGAGATAAGAGCCCTTAGGCTTGCAAGGGGACAGTTTGCAGTTATATTTCACGATATTACCGACTACAAGAAACTGAACTAATTAAATGTATTACACGTATCACAATTTTTAAAAAGTTTTAAAAAATGGATGACAGGCTAAAACAATTAAGGGAAAAGGCAGAATTGATTTTAAATGATGATGAAAATAAAAAACCGGATATTCCCAGAGGTGACTTTAACAGGATTATTCAGGAATTAAAGGTTTATCAGATCGAACTTGAGCTTCAGAATGAAGAACTGCGTGAAGCACAAAAATCATTAGAGGAATCAAGAAATAGTTATGCTCAACTTTACAACCAGGCCCCGGCAGGTTATGTTACCCTAAGTAAAAACAGCATGATTTTGCAGGCAAATCAAACCTTCCTGAACATGGTTAACCAGGATCTACATAATGTTGTTAATGCAAGTTTAGCCGAATTTATAGCTGAAAATGACCGCAAAACTTTTTTGAGCAGATTTAACGCCTTTTTCAAAAAGCCGGTCGAAAAAAGCATTGAGCTGACCATGATGAAAAAGGGAGGAAAACCATTTTTTGTGAGAATATCAGGGGGGCTGAAATCTGATAATTTGCAGGAAAATAAAACTGAGATTATGGAGCCCAGGCTTTTCCTTATAATAATTGACATTAGCAGAGAAAAAAAATTTGAAGCCTCACTCATCGAAAGCGAAAATAATTACCGAACCCTCGCCAATACAGGCCAGGCACTAATATGGGGAGCCGGCACCGATAAACTATGTAACTATTTTAATGATGTATGGCTAAATTTCACAGGCCGCACCCTGGAAAAGGAATTGGGTAATGGCTGGGCAGAAGGTGTGCATCCCGAAGATTTGGACAGATGTGTGGAAACTTATGTGAATGCCTTCGACAAACGCGAAAAATTCAGCATGGAATACCGCTTACGGCGGCACGATGGAGTATATCGCTGGCTTCAGGATGATGGAGCCCCACGATATAACAGCGATGGCGACTTTGTAGGCTATATTGGTTTTTGTTTGGATATCGATGAAAGCAAGAAAAACAAAATTCAACTTGCCGAAAGCGAACAAAAGTATAAGAAACTGTCAGCAGAACTGGAAGCCATTCTGGACCATATCCCCGGCCTGGTTTTTTACAAGGACACACAGAATAATTTTATCCGTGTAAATAAATTTATTGCAGATGCCCACAATAAGCATAAGTCGGAACTTGAAGGCATTAATTTATCGAAGTTATATCCTCCAGAAATAGCCAGGCACTATTGGGATGATGATCTGAAAGTTATAAATTCTGGTATTCCCATACTAAATTTGGAGGAACAATGGGATACTTCAAATGGAAGCAAATGGGTAAGTACCAGTAAAATACCCTTCTTTGACGAGGAAGGCAGAGTAGTCGGGGTGATAGGAATATCTATGGACATAACAACAAACAAGCAAAACAAAGAAGAACTAGCATTAAAAAACAAAGAACTAAGTAAACTCAATGTCCAAAAAGATAAGTTTTTCTCCATCATTGCCCACGACCTGAAAAGCCCCTTCAATTCTATTGTCGGCTTCAGCGAACTCTTGATAGAGAGCGCAAAGTCTAAAGAAATAATGGGAATAGAGAAATATGCTCAAATAATTTATCAATCTTCTGTGAGGGCTATGGACTTGCTGATGAACCTGATGGAATGGGCACGCTCGCAAACCGGCCTCATGGAATTTAATCCTGAGTATTTCGAATTGATAACCCTTATCGATGAAATAAAACCGATGTTCGATGACATTGCCGGCCAAAAATCGGTTTCCATTTCCAAAATTTTACCTCCCAATGCGCCTGTTTTTGCCGATAAGGCAATGATAAGTACAATATTAAGAAACCTGATCTCGAATGCCATAAAATTCTCTTATCCGGGAGGAGAAATTACAATTAAGGTGGAGGAAAACAAAAATGAACTCACCGTTTCGGTAAGTGATAATGGCGTGGGGATATCAAAAAACAACATCGAAAAAC
>JAIOZV010000302.1 GCA_021740425.1 Bacteroidales bacterium
TGTTTGCCATAAGATTCGTCGCCCCAAACCAGCGGATCGCCATAATTAACGGAGCTTGTGTAAGCGTAGTTTGCAGACACTTTATAGTGAATTTTACCAGCATCACCACCAAGTGACGCATTAAGCTCGATGCCCTGCGACAAAACCCGCCTGATGTTTGCCGGCTCCCAGTATCCTTTGTAGCTGGGCAACCAGATAATCCAGTTGTCGATGTCGGAGCGAAAGGCAGTTATTTCGGTTTTGAAATCTGTTTTTTTCCACCGGGTTTCATACTCCAAACCAAGCTCAATGCTGATCCCTTTTTCTGGAAGCAAATCAGGATTGCCGCCGGGTTGCCAGTACAAAGCGTTTAAATCAGGCTGGTGAAAATTACGCGCAAAATTTCCTTTCAGGAATAATTCTTCACCCTTGATTATCCTGAAATCAAATCCAAAAAAGGGAACCGCAGGAACTGCTTTTGAATCCACCCAATCCTGTCTGAGCATGAGGTTTAGGTTGAGCCGGTTTGAAACATTTTTCCGTAAGGCTATAAACCACGAAACTTCGGAGCGGTTTTTTTCGTAGCCGTTTTTTTGCACTGTATCTCGCGAAACTACATCATGATAATTGAGGTCGAGAGCGGTTTCGACAGAGAAAGAAGAAGTAAAATCATAATCTAAGGAAACCGTGTTAAGGAAACTGTTTTGGGAGCTTTCTGAATAAATTGCGGGCACCGGCCCGAGTCCGGGAACATTGTTTTTCAGGCTGTAATCCAGTTGTTTCGCCGAATACCCCGAGCGTACCGCCAGCATGTATTTTTCTCCAAAATGCTTCCAGTCTGTCACTATTTTATTGTCGGAATCCACCTGTTTATTAAGGTTAGCATTGTCGGGGCCTTCGTAACTTGTGGCGCGAGGAACCGTGCGGCCGGCATTTTGAAACCACCATTTTGTCGAAAAAATGTTCTTGTTGTTTGGTTTAAAATACAACTCCTGCAAAAGGCCGTATCTCGTAAAACCTGCGTTGGCGTTGGTTTCGGCAGGATTGATTATTTCACCGGTTCCGGGGTCGATTTCGCCAATACCCCGATTTATGTACGGATAATCGTTTTTTGAATAGTTGTGATAAAACCGTGTTTTCGATTGGAAAGAACTGTTGCCGAGGGCAAGTTGCAGGAACTCATCAAAAGTGTTGTAGCTGCCAATGCCCTGCATAAATTTTATACCGGTTTTGTTCTTCCAATCCACAGTATTTCCGATGTTGATTGAGCCACCCAGGCCGCCGCTGTTTCCGGCAATAGAAGCCGCGCCAAATTGGAGAT
Source organism: Bacteroidales bacterium (assembly GCA_021740425.1). Lineage (GTDB taxonomy): Bacteria > Bacteroidota > Bacteroidia > Bacteroidales > 4484-276 > SABY01. The sequence continues at coordinate 1,301 of JAIOZV010000302.1, forward strand.
TTATGTCATCGATGATGTAAACGGGTATCAGCGAAAAATCAACCATGCCGGCCATTGGAGAATTGATGCTCATGCCATTCCAGTTTACTTTCGTGTGCGATGCGGCCGTTCCCCTGAAAGAGGCCGTTGCCAGACCTCCCCGTCCGTAATCTTTAATGAAACCAGGGGTGTTTTGTGATAATAATTCTGATAGGGAAAGATTTATTTTTTGAAGCAAAATCAAGGTATCCACAGTCGTCCTCTTCATTCCGGCATCTTCTTTTTTAAAAATCTGGCCGGCAGAAATCTCGACGGATTTCAAAATATAAACAGAATCTTCGATGCTTTGCGGCAAGGCCTTAAGCGAAAATGAAAAAACCAGTAATATGAGGCAAAGCTTTCGCTGCATGTTATTGTTTTACGAATTTTAAAGTACCGGAATATTTCTTGTCTTTAAAATGAACCAGATAGAATCCGGGCTGCAGTTTTGAGACATCAATTAATTCCGCGTTCCTGTAATTGTAAATGCTTGAAATTATTTTTCCACAACCGTCCGAAATCAATACCTCAACATCCTGAACTCCATAAATTCCAATGTTGGTAAGGGCAGGGTTGGGGAAAATATATACAGGATTTTCGTTGGCTTTTTCAAAAATTGAAGCCGGGGATAAATCAACGGTAACGGTTACTGAAGTTGAAATGGATGGATTGTTGGCGAGTCTTGCCGTAATTTCAAGATTACCTGAAGCAGTTACTGTAAGCAGATTGCTTTGGTCGATGTTTGTCCCGGGCATGTTGGTTTCCCACGAGATTTGCGTTTCGGGCTGCCACCTTCCCTCATCGAATGCAAAAACTTCGAGCTGGAAATGTGTGTTGAAAATTTCTTTTGGCAGATCTTTGATAACGATTAATTCCGTAACACCTGTAATTAGGCTGTTGGGTTCAACCTTCACCGCACCTGTAATTTCGGTGGAAACTTCGCCTAACCAGCCGGCGTTTTCGAGTACGGCATTTTGAACTTTTACGAAATGAATCCTGTCCAGGTCAACATAATTTCCTTCATCATCCACGGCCCAGTGAATATCGAATGCATCACCTCCCGAATTTTCTTTTTCGGCAGTGTAGGGATTGTCGGGAATGGTGTAGGGCGATACCCCGCGTGATTGATTATCGGCATATCCGAAGGCTCTTTGGTATAAATTGATGGCCGCCGGGTTTGAAGTGTCGGGTGTTTGCTGAATCTTTGTTCCGGAGAGGGTATAATTTTCGGCGTTCACCGAAGGAAAGGAATCTGTAAGCGGATAAAATGGCTGATTATAAAAGCTGTTGGCGTAAACAAACCCTGTATTCCCGAGGTTGTCGATCCACGGAACATCGGCTGCTTCAGGCTGGTTTGGGTTGGTGTAGGTTACTTCATGGTTTTTTTTGGTAGAAGAAAACCGGTAATCGCTGCCTGCAAGTTCATGCCAGGTATCGTCGGGTTGCCCATTTCCATTTTCATCTTTCATTACCCACACTATTCCGGGTTCCGACCAGTTAGGATGTGGGTTTCCAAAAATCGTAAAATCCACGCCATAAGGGTTTTCAGGATGGTTTTCGATGGGGGTTTCAAATTTAAAAACTACAAAGCCGCCAAATGCGCCTAACGTCAACGAGCCTTCAATGCTCCCGATAATTGAGTTTGCCGAGCCCGGAGCGCCCCAGGGCACTGTGTTGATCAACTGGCCTGGCGCAGGCTTGTATTCCAGCACCTCCGAAATGTACTGCCCCGTTACAGTGGTTGCTGTAAAGAGGATCAGCAGGATTATGGTGAAAAATTTGTTCATTAAGTTGTTTGAGGTTTTTACTTTTTAACGAAAGTTGTAGCATAAATGCCTTCCTGATTCTCAATTTTAACAACATAAACTCCTGAATCAAAATGCTGAACCGGTATATTTTCTCCGTCTTCATAATCAGGGATGGCTAATACTTCTTTTCCAAAAAGGCCGAATATGGTGATGGATGATTTTTTATTACCGGAGGTCTTAATCCTGATTTCTTCCGCTGCGGGATTTGGAAAAATAGTGATTGATACTTTTTCAGTGAGTTGGTTACCAATGCCACTGTTTTCGGAGGGTAACACATAAATCTGGTCGATGCAAAAATAGCCGGGAGTATTCATCCCATAAATGCCTGCATCCGAAGAAGCAAGGTTCAGAAAAAGGCTGTCAACTTCACCAAGACTGCTCAGTTCGAGCCATTGCCAGGTTTTAACGATGTAGTCTTCGGTGTTATCCTCGAACCGGAAATCAGCAAGGTAAAAATCAATGGTTTCCGTAATATTCCCGTCAGAGAAACCAAAAACCGACAGTTTGAGAAAGTCAGGGTCGTCACCGCTTTCACCGCCAAATTTCCTGGTAAAATCATCGCCAAATTCCATTGAGAGAGCAGCATAAGTACTGTTGGTTACAAAAAATCCTTTTATTACACGGGCAATGCTGTCGCTGAAATATATTGGGACAGGAATATTTTCGGTGGTCATAAAATCCACAGGCACATAAGCAACGCCGTAGTTGGAGCCTGAACTGGCAATCGTGTCGAATCCTGAACCAGTAATTGCGCTGTACTGGTTCATGAATCCTGCGGTGGAATCATCCGCCATATTTGAATATGCCCAGCCACTCCACGATCCCCAGCTTTCGTTGTAAAAGTTAGGGAAACTCAGGATGCCCGAATTGAAAACACCCGAAAGGTCGGAGCCATTCCAGAAACTGTATGGCTCCAGGCTGAGGTTTTCAAAATCAGAAATTTCATAATCGTCCGAAGGAGCCGGAAAGCTGCTTTGCGCCGGCAAAACAGCGAAAGCATAAAAAACAAAAAACGTAAAGCTGAAGATTTTTTTCATAAAAAATTTGGAAAAGTGGTTTTCGATTGTAGCAGAAAGGCGAATGCACAACTCCGGCAGGAGCCATTGATGGGAAGGTTCTGGGAAATTATTTCTTAGCCATTTTGCTGAAATCATCGCCGGTACTGCATTTTTATTCATATCACCTGTTTTGTGATTTTGCAGCATACGACGGAAAAAAATAAGGCAGGAAATTTCGTCGAATGATCAGCATCCTGTTCGCCGCAGGCTGCAAAATCTGTTTTTATCATTGGCAGGTTTTCTGACTTGCTCCGCTTTTTTTAACGCCTTCCCATCCGCCCGACGGCAAAAAGTGGCCTGATTGTTAAAAAAGCATTGGAGCTTACAGCAGCGGGAACTGTTGCCGAATTTCACGACATTCCCTTTTAATCTTTCAAATTACCTTTCGAAAGGCAACTCTACGGACACCAATGAAGGGGCAAAGATAGGTTAAAGTTCAGGACACAGAAAAATTTTTTCATCAGGGATTTGGGTAAGTCCCCTTTGGATTTAGGGGTTTTGTGGCTTTTTAGACTGATCTCATTGATTAATTCCGGTGAACGTGAATTTAAAAAAAGTAATGTTTCACCAAAGTATTATTTGATTCTGCCACCAATTTATAAAAATTAATTTGTAGGTTTGGGGTCACTAAAAATTAAAAGTTTCACGAATGATGAAACCCCACATCAGCATGATTCCTGACTTACACCGCCAAAATCCTGTGGTAAGTTTGGTTTTTGAGCAGGAACAAATGCTGAGTAACCGGATTTCTTCCGGAAACAGCAGTGGCACAAAAACCCGAATTAACACACACGTTTCAGACAAAAGCATTCAAAAAATAAAATCGCCCTTTGATGATTTGAAAAAAACTATTTTTGAAAACAATAAACCTGAATAAATGGTAAGGTTACTCAGACATATTTGGAAGTATTCGTTATAGCCAATGCTAAAATTACAATGTGTTTATTAATATAGTACCTATGGATATTCAAGATAAAACCAAGGAAGAAATCCTAAAAGAGCTGCAAGAATTGCGGGAAGAATATCATTCCTTAAAGATTTTGTATGAAGAGGACATTAATAAAATAAATCAATCGAAAGATGCTTTAAGACAAAGTGAAAGCAAATACCGTTTATTGGCAGAAAACAGTTCGGACGTAATATGGACTTTGGATAACGAATATTGTTTTACCTATATCAGTCCATCTATATACCAGTTGAGGGGGTTAACCTCCGAGGAGGCCATTCGCGAGGCGATTCAGGATACAATGCCTCCCCAATCGCAGGAAGTTGTTCGAAATGCGATAGCAAAGGGAAAGGAAAATGAGCAGGCAAAGAATTATGTCCCTGTTAAAGTAGAGATTGAACAATATCATAAAGATGGACATCTCATTTGCGTAGAAATAACCATTCGAGCCATGCTCGACGATGATGGAAAGAAAATTGGTTATGTGGGTATCTCTCGAGATATTACAGAAAGTAAACAGACAGAAAAAGCACTGAATGACAGCCTGAATCTCTTTAATGGCTTGATAAAAAAAGTTCCCGTAGGCATTTATA
>JAIOZV010000303.1 GCA_021740425.1 Bacteroidales bacterium
TGTGCTGTTAGGAATTATTATTCATGCAGTACTCAGATTTATTACGAAATAATATGGAATCAAAATTATATTTATACCTGGTTTGGGTCAGATTATGGCACTGGAGCAATGGTTTGTTTTTTCTCCTTTTATTATTCTCAGGTATTAGCCTGCAATATTCTTCTGAAAAATTTGCATTGATCAGATTTGATATTGCGGTATCAATGCACAATATTTCTGGTGTAATTCTTTCGATTGCCTACGTTGTTTTTATTTTGGGAAACATTTTTACCGCCAACGGCAAATATTATAAAATTCCAAAAAGAGGTTTTCCAATGGAATTATTTAATCAGATAAAGTATTATACTGTAGGCATATTCACCAAAAAGAAATCTCCATACCCAATAAATATTGATCGGAAATTCAATCCATTGCAAAAACTCAGCTATGTTGGAGCCATGTACATTTTAATGCCGATCTTGATTGCAAGCGGCTTCGGGTTAATTTTCCCCGAAATCCTAATACATAAGATATTCGGGATGAGCGGGCTTCATCTTACAGGCCTTGTGCATATTATTGCCGGTTTTGGACTATCTGTTTTTATGCTAATTCACATTTATTTCTGCACCATTGGTAAAACTCCAACAAGTAATTTTAAGAGCATGATAAATGGATGGCATTAAATTCAAATAAATGCTGATGGTTATGATAAACAATGAAAACCTGAATTTTTTGAAATTGAAAATGATCATAACAGTGTTTATGGTCATGATTTCGGGAATCATGCTGGCTCAGGCCAACGAGGATTGCCTGATGTGCCATGAGGATCCTGAATTGACCACAGTTAGAAATGGCAAAAATATTTCATTGTTTGTCAAACCTGATGCAATGCTTTTATCGGTACATAAAGATTTGCAATGTGCCGAATGTCATATTGAAAGTGATGCTGAAAATTTTCCACACTCCGATGGAACAACAAAAATGCCTGTTGTAAACTGTGGGACTTGTCACAAAAGTGCTGAAATGTATTACAAGAACGGTATTCATGGAAAGGCTTTTGCCAGAAATGAGCCTTACGCCCCCGATTGTAAGGAATGTCATGGAACCCACGACATCCTTTCGTCAGGCGATTCCGAATCGCGTACCTATAAAATGAATATTCCCTATCTGTGCGGGAATTGTCATAAAGAGGGTGCTCCGGTAGCCCGAATCTACAACATTACTGAACATAACATTATCGAAAACTATAGTCAGGGTATTCATGGCAGAGGCCTGTTTGAAAGTGGCCTTTTGGTAACTGCAACCTGCAACGACTGCCATGGAAACCACCTGATACTGCCTCATACGGATAAGAGTTCATCGGTAAATCACGATCGGGTTGCCAATACCTGTATGAAGTGTCATGTTAAAATTGAGCAAACACATCAAAAGATTGTAAAAAATGAACTGTGGGAAAAAGAACCCGGAGCAGTTCCTTCATGCACCGAGTGCCACCCTCCGCATATTGTTGAGTACCAGAAAGTGGAAGAAACCATTTCCAATAAGGTATGCTTGGCATGCCATGATGAAGCCAACGCTGCCAATATGGTAACTTTTAAAGGTGATACTATTATTCCTGTTGTTGTTTCGCACCTTGCTAATTCGGTGCACCTGAATATTCCATGTATCAAATGTCACTCCGATGCAAATTCCAAGCTGGAAAGGCCTTGCGAAACTTCTAAATTTGTGGATTGCTCCAATTGCCATATTGAAGTGTCGAACGAATATTTTGACAGCGGACATGGAAGAGCATTTACCGACAAAAAGAAAAATGCGCCTTATTGTACCGATTGTCATGGAACCCATGAAACCAAATCCCATTTGGACGAACTGTCGCCAACCTACCGTTCAGCGGTACCAATGCTTTGCGGAGAATGTCACAGCAAAGACGGTAAGGCAAATGAGCAAACACATTTGAAAGAAGTTGATGCCTACGCTGACTATTCCAAAAGTATTCATGGAAAAGGATTGATTGAAAAGGGTCTCATTGTTAGCGCCATCTGTACCGATTGCCATACCTCGCATCATGAACTGAGAGAATCGGATAGCCTTTCATCGGTCAATCCTGCCAATGTTCCAAAAACATGTGCCAAATGCCACAAGAGCATTTATGATGAATACATTAAAAGTGACCATTCGATCCGAAATAATACTGCCGAATATACCTATCCAACATGCACAAATTGTCATTCAGCCCATGTAATCAGTGAAATTGATCATGATAAATTCATGTATGAAGTAACCATCCAATGTGGCCTTTGTCATGAAAAATTATCCGAAACTTACAAAGAAACTTACCACGGCAAAGCATACCAGCTTGGTGATTTAAGAGCAGCAAGATGTTCGGATTGCCACGGATCACACAGCATCTACAAAATTGACAACCCCTTGTCGCAGTTGAGTTACAAAAACATTGTAAATACCTGTAAACAATGTCATAGCAATGCCAACCTCGAGTTTACCGGCTACCTTACTCATGCCACACACAACGATAACCGCGTACTTTTCTGGGCGTTTTGGATCATGACCACTTTGCTGGTGTCAGTTTTTGCTTTTTTCGGTTTGCATACTTTAATTTGGCTTCCAAAATCGTTGAAACAACGAAAAATAAACAAACATGCCACACCCGTTGGAAAGGTAAAATACTACAGGCGCTTCAATAAAAGGCAACGTTTTACACACCTCATGGTAATTCTCAGTTTTCTGCTGCTGGCATTAACCGGAATGACCCTCAAGTTTGCACACATGGAATGGGCCGCTGTGGTGGCAAAATTCCTGGGCGGTGTTGAAAGTGCCGGCAACATTCACAGGTTTGCCGCAATGATTACTTTTGGATATTTTGCTTATCATTTATTGCATTTATTCAAACTCAGAGCCAAGGCCGGTTTAAAAATGAAGGATTTTATTTTTGGCAAAAATTCACTCATGTTTAACAAGCAAGATTTAAAAGACCTGGGTGCTTCCATCAAATGGTTTCTGGGCAAAGGCTCCCGGCCTGAATACGGTCGCTGGACTTACTGGGAAAAATTTGATTATATGGCAGTTTTTTGGGGAGTAGCTGTGATTGGTTTTTCTGGTTTAATACTTTGGTTCCCCGAATTTTTCACGCTGTTTGTGCCGGGATGGATTATCAATGTTGCACAAATAATCCACAGCGATGAAGCTTTACTGGCCACTGGGTTTATTTTCACCATACATTTCTTTAACACACATTTGCGACCCGAATCCTTCCCCATGGACACTGTGATCTTTACAGGACACGTCCCTCTTGAAGAATACAAGAAAGACAGGCCTCGTGAATACCAGGAGCTTGTGGAGTCCGGAAAGCTTGATCAAATGGTGGTGGAACGGGAAATATCACCAACATGGGTAAAAACTGTGAAATATTTTGGATTCTTGTTTCTTGCCCTTGGTGTAATTATGGTAATTTTAATTGTGTATTCATTGTTGGCGGGTGTTTATTAATGTTTAAAAATAAATTGGCTAAATTCATTTAATGGTATTGATTGGCAGCTTTTGTTAAAAATACTATCTTTGGTGAAATGAATCTGAGCAAAATAAATGTTGTTTAGTATTCAAAAAATTTGATATTTTGAAATTAATTATTAACCAAAAATTTTAAAATTATGCTAGTAAGAAGTTTTTTAATCGTATGTTTTCTGTTTTTCGTAGGAAACGTTGTTACAATGGCACAAGACCACGATTTTGTAGGATCGAAAAAATGCAAGATGTGCCATAATAAACCAGCTACAGGTGAGCAGTTTAAAAAGTGGTCGGAAGGCCCTCATGCCAACGCAATGGCCAGTTTAAAAGGCGATGAGGCCAACGATCCCAAGTGTTTGAAATGTCACTCCACCTACGCAACTGCAAATCCTGATCTTATCGCAGGGCTTAAAGCCGATGAAGGCGTTTCCTGTGAATCATGTCACGGAGCCGGAGGAAGCTATTTCCCCAACGCTATCATGAAAGACAGGGAAAAATCAATCGCGAATGGAATGATTATTCCAAATGAACAAACCTGTACAGCATGCCACAACGAAGAAAGTCCGACTTTTAAAGGCTTTAATTACGAAGAATATCTCAAAAAGATGGCACATCCAAACCCTGCCAAACAGTAAAACAGGTTATTGATTCAGAATTGGCCAACCGGAAATGTTTACGTTTAAAAAATATTTCCGGTTGGTTGATTAACACTTTGTTCTTAGGACTTAGTCTGGTTCCCATTTCGCGTACTTTACCCAAGTCAGTATTTTTTAAGGACTTGATAAAAATGTATGATACAATAACAAAAAACAAAACACTATGAAACTTCCCCGTTCATTTTATAGCTGGACATCCGTTGCCGGAGCTGCTTTAGCTTTTATTAGTTTGATGTTGATTGTTTTCATGATGCTTCTTTCATTCATTTTCGGTAAAGGCGACAACTATACAGGCTTATTCACTTTTATCATCCTTCCGGTTTTTCTCATTATCGGCTTGATTTTAATACCTGTCGGAGCCATCAGGAAAATGAGAAAATTGAAAAAGCAGGATTATAATGGTGAAGCTCCTGAAACTAAATTACCGATTGTAAACCTGAATGAACCAGCCCAGCGAACTGCCGTAATTATTTTTATTTTGGGGAGTACCATTTTTCTCATGCTCAGCGCTATCGGAAGCTATGAAGCCTTTCACTACTCCGAATCCGTTGAGTTTTGTGGCACACTTTGCCATAGTGTGATGGAACCTGAGTATGTTGCCTATCAAAATTCATCACATGCCAGGGTATCATGCGTAACCTGCCATGTAGGCCCGGGTGCCGGATGGTATGTAAAATCAAAAATGTCGGGGCTATACCAGGTGTATGCTGTTACAACAGGCAACTTTCCAAGGCCCATTCCAACACCAATTAGCAATTTGAGGCCTGCTCGTGAAACTTGCGAGCAATGTCATTGGCCTGAAAAATTTTATGCCAGAAAACTTGTCACCAAAAAACATTTCCTGGCCGATGAAACCAATTCAGAATGGGATATTCATCTGAATATAAAAACCGGACCCAGCCTGAGCGCCTTAGGATTGCAGGAAGGGATTCACTGGCACATAAATCCTGATGTTAAAATCGAATACATTGCTGCATCACCCAAAGGCGATGAAATTCCTTGGGTAAGATACACAAACTCCAAAACCAACGAAGTTTATATTTATGAGGATAGTGATAATCCACTGGAAAATCCCGATGATTATCAGGATCAAATTCGTACCATGGATTGTATCGATTGCCACAACAGGCCTTCACACCACTACCGCAATCCAATCGATTTTGTTGATGATGCTCTTACATCAGGGCGCATTTCAACCAGCCTTCCGGAGATAAAATTGTTGTCGATGCAGGTACTTATGCCCGAATATACTTCCCGGGATAGCGCCAGGCTTGCCATCGAAAGTGAAGTGAAATCCTTTTACGAATCAAGCTATCCTGAAGTTATCGAAAAAAATATGGATTTGATAAATCAGGCAATTGGCACTTTACAGGAAGAATTTTCAAAAAATATTTTTCCCGAAATGCGGGTACGATGGGACGTTTACCCAAGTCACCTGGGACATGTTGAAACAATAGGATGTGCCAGATGCCACAACGATCGCCACACAACTGCCGACAACAGCCGGGTGATTCGTCGCGATTGTAATTTATGCCATGAAATTACGGCCCAGGGGTCG
>JAIOZV010000304.1 GCA_021740425.1 Bacteroidales bacterium
TTTGCACAGCTAACAAAACCCGTAATATTCCATAAATTCCCATTTTGATCATCACGCCCGACATTACACCCGAAACATGAGACGGAGCTGCAGGATGTGCATCCGGAAGCCAGGTATGCAGAGGCATAAAACCAGCTTTGATGCCGAAACCAACAAAAAAGATGAAGAAAAGCAGTATGTTGGGGTTGCTGGAAAAATAGAGTGTGAGTGCATCGAAACTCATTTCTCCGGTGGCCTTTTCGGTAATAAGGAAAGCTACCAACAGCAATGCAAACCCAACATGCATCTGGATTAAATAGTTGATGCCTGTTTTGAGGGTTGCCCGATCCTCAGCTTCAAAAATCACCAGTAGAAACGACGACAGCGACATCAGTTCCCAAACAATCAAAAAACCGAAACCATCGCGAAGTGTCACTACCAGAATCATCGAAAAATACAGCCATAAATACGCAAAATAATGTATCGAAATCTGTAATGTTTGCCTGGTGGCTTCAGAGGATTTTAAGTAGCCTTTGGCAAAAATGATTCCCGTAAAAACAGTGATGTTAATCACAACAAGAAAGAAGGCCGAAAGCCGGTCGATGCTGAGCACAGGCAAATCAATAATTCCGGCCGGGTTAAACCGAATCTCCAGCAAATGACCGTGTGCACTAAAGGCTTCAAAACTCCAGATTGAAGTTAAAATCACCATTCCGGCAGTAATAATCAATGTGAAAATGTATTTGAGGGAACGGGGAATAATAAAAAGGAGCAAAGCCGAAAAAAGGAAAGTAATAAATATCAAGGCGCCCATTAAAGATGTCTGTTTTTCTATTTCCTGCAAAAGTAAAAATTTTCGAATGCACTTAAAAAAAAGAAAGATTAAGGTTGCGCCAAACAAAATTAACAGCCGGGTTGTTGTTAAGTTCGGCAATTTTTACTTCATTATTTAGTTTGTAATTGAGGTTAAAAAAAAGTGTCGCATACCATGAAAAACCTCGCTTTTACTCAGTTGCTTGTATTTTTAGTGTTGATGCTGGCTGCAAGCGGGCAGGAAGCTGATTTCAGGAGCATTGAAAACAAGGCCTTCCAGAGTGGCGAAACCCTGAAATATAAAGTATATTATGAATCCCTGATTACAGGGAAAGTAAATGCCGGCACTGCCACACTCGAAGTGAAAGATTCCAAGCGCCGGTTTTACGACAGGGAGGTTTATCACATTGTGGGTGTGGGAAAATCAAATCCTGCGTTCGACATGTTTTTTAAAGTGCGCGACAAGTTCGAATCTTATGTGGATAAACAGGGCATTTTTCCTTATTTGTTTATCAGAAGAACCAGGGAGGGGGGCTATGTGTACAACGATGAAGTGCATTTTGACCACGAAAAACATATTGCAAAAAGTACCCGCAAAACCAAAAACATCACCGCCTATATTCAGGATATTGTTTCCGCTTCATATTATGCACGAACACTTAGTGCAGATACACTTAAGAAGGGAGATTGCATTTCGGTTGATTTTTTTCTGGATGATTCAACCTATGTTTCGGTAATTGAATTTCAGGGAAGGCAAAATGTGGAAACCGAATTGGGTATTTTCAGATGCCTCACCTTTAAACCCATGGTAGCTACCGGCGAAGTGTTCAGCAATCCCTATCCCATGACATTATGGATTACTGATGATAAAAATAAGGTTCCTGTTTTGGGGAAATCTGCCGTGATTGTAGGGTCGGTAAAAATGGAACTGATAAAATATTCAGGTTTAAAAAATCCTGTCGGAGCTAAAATTGAGTAAGTTTGGAAAGTTCGGGCGAAGCAGTCTGCCCTGAGCCATCGGGGAAATCCAGCCATTGGGTGTTTTAAAAGGATTTTAAAGCACATTCATCCGGTTTGAATCCAGCTTGATGAAAATAAAAAGCAGAACCGTAAAGCCCCACAAAGAAGATCCGCCATAACTGAAAAAGGGAAGCGGAATGCCAATAACCGGAAACAATCCCAGAGTCATGGCAATATTCACCGCAAAGTGAAAAAAGATGATTGATGCCACACCATAGCCATACACACGACTAAACGCAGATCGCTGCCTTTCGGCAAGATAAATCAATCGCGAAAGCAAAACAAGAAATAAAACAACAACCAGCGAACTTCCAATAAAACCCCATTCCTCACCTACGGTGCAATAAATGAAGTCGGTGCTTTGTTCGGGCACAAAATTAAACTTGGTCTGGGTTCCCTTTAAAAATCCCTTGCCACTAAAACCTCCAGACCCTATGGCAATTAATGATTGATGAACGTTGTACCCGGCACCATGAAGATCAGATTCCTTGCCAAGCAGCACGTTGATCCGTGTGCGATGATGGGGTTCAAGAATATTTTGAAATGCATAATCAACCGAAAACACAAAACCTGAGGTAATCAGCAACATACCAATCACAACTATGATATTCCTGAAAGTGCGCCTGATAACAAGAATTAAAAGCGTGGCCAGTAACATCAAACCAACAATTACCACCATTTTATTAACCAAAAGAGCCAGTAAAAACAAAAAAACGGTAACCAGAGCAATGATTAAAATACTGCCTGTCATACCTTCGCGGTAAAGCACAAAAATAAAGGCTGAATAAACCAATGCAGATCCGGTATCGTTTTGAAGAAATATCAAAGCTGCGGGGATGGCGAGAATAATAAAGGCCCGGATCAGCGTACTGATTTTTTTAAGATCGATGTTTAATCCGCTCAAGTATTTTGCAAGGGCAAGATTGGTTGCAAACTTTGCAAATTCGGCCGGCTGCAGCGAAAAGCCACCAAACTGAAACCATGATTTCGATCCGGCGATCTCTTTACCAAACAATAAAACCCCAACCAGCAATCCGAGCATCAACACATAAATAAAAAATGAGAAGGTGGGGAAAAATTTGGAGTCAGTTACAAGGACTATTAAGGCCAACAAAACAGAAGTTCCTATCCAGATGAGTTGCTTGCCATACTTTTGCGACATATCAAGTATGCTGCTGTGCTCTTCATCGAAAATGGCAGCATAAATGCTGATCCAACCCAGCAAAACCATTGCCGCATAAATCACCACAGTCCACCAGTCAATACTTTGCAATATGTTGTTTCTTGATCTCAATTCAATTTCAATAAATCTGTTTCCAACATTTTCTTTTCAAACCAGGGCTTTTTGAAATCGCCCAACAAAAATTTTTCCATCAGCAATGTGGCAATGGGAGCTCCGTAGGTTGATCCGTAACCACCATTTTCAACAATCACCGAAATGGCAATTTTTGGATTATCGGCGGGTGCAAAAGCCAAAAACACACTATGGTTTTCACCATGTGGGTTTTGCACGGTTCCCGTTTTCCCACACATCGCAATGCTGTCGTGAGCATACCAGCGGGCGGTTCCGTGTTCGCCTGAATACACATGATTCATTCCTTCCACCACGGGTTCAAAATATTTTGGTTCTACCATGGTGTAATGCTTTTCGAATGGGATGGGCACAATTTCATCATCCTTCTTAATGGATTTCATAATATGAGGGTCATAATAAAACCCCCTATTGGCAATAATGGCAGAGATATTTGCCAACTGCATGGGAGTTACAAGCAATTCGCCCTGGCCAATGGAGAGCGACCTGATGGTCATCGACCGCCACACATTTTTCCCAAAATATTTATCGTAATACTCAGGACGGGGAACATTTCCACTGCGCTCAATTAAAAGATCCGTATCAAAAGTTATCCCAAGGTTAAAACTTTCCAGGTAGGATCGCCATTTGTCGTAAGCTTCGCGTGTAGAGCCATATTTTGGATTATCGATGATGGATTTAAAAACATTCCAATAATATGGGTTGCACGATTGCTCGATGGATTCGACCAATGCAAGGGGAGAGTTGTGTGTGTGGCTGCATTTGATCGGGAGTGAGCTTTCGCCGGCACAGGGATAGCTTGTTTTTTCGGTAAGCACACCTTCCTGCTCGCCAATAAGAGCCATGACCAACTTAAATGTTGATCCGGGCGGATACATGGCAAGCAAAGCCCGGTTAAAAAGTGGAACGAGTGTATCCTGCGAAAGGGCGTTGTAATTTTTACTTCTCACCCTTCCAACCAGTAAATTGGGGTCGTAGGCTGGACTGCTGATCAAAGCTAAAACCTCTCCGGTTTCGGGCTGCAGAGCCACGATGCTTCCTTTTTTGTTTTTCATCAATTGCTCACCATAGGCCTGCAATTCAGCATCGATGGTAATATAAATGTCATTTCCCGAAACTGCCATTGTATCGTACATGCCATTTTCGTAAGCACCTTTCACACGATTAAAAACATCGACCATGGTAATATTCATCCCCTTTTTTCCACGCAGTTCTTCCTCATAAGCTTTTTCGATTCCGCTCTTGCCTATATAGTCGCCCTGCCTGTAATAGGAATCGTCTTCGATTTCCCGTGGACTCACCTCTCCAATGTAGCCCAGTGTGTGTGCAGCAATGGACTTCGGGTACTTGCGCAGGGTTCGCGACTGAACGTAAAAGCCGGGATATTTAAAAAGCTGTTCTTCGATAAAGCCGTATTGTTCTTTGGCGATTTGTTCGATAAAAACGGAAGCTTTATGCCGGGAATATTTTTTGGCTTTGTTGAACAGGGTCTCAAATTCCCCCGTGGAAATATCCATCAATTTACAAAACCTGAGTGTATCAAGATTTTTGACCAGCCGGGGGATTACCATTAAATCGTAGGCTGCCTCATTGTAAACCAGGAGTTCCCCGTTGCGATCATACACCAGACCCCGCGCCGGATATTGCACTTCATATCTCAACACATTGTTTGTGGCTGAGCGCGCAAAACCCTCATCGATAATCTGAACAAAAAAAAGCCTGGCGACAAAAATGAGCCCCACAAGAATAAAAATCCCTGCGATAACTATTTTCCGGCTTTCAAAGGCTTTACTTTTTTGCATTGCGTTAAATACTTCCGTTGTTTATGGGCAGCAAAATTATGTATAGTGATCAATTAAACAGTATCAATCAAAAGTATAATACGAATTATTTTTAAAGGATATCAGGGGTTTTTAACGATGATCAGCGGTGTTAAAATGGTGTCGCTGCTGTTGCCGGCTCTGTCGATCATGTGTACCCTAAACTGAATGGTGTCATATTCTTTGTTCGATCGGGGGTCAAACAAAGGTTTTATGGTATCTTCTATTTCCCCTTTTATCCAGCCTTCGTAACCATCAGGTGCCAATGGGCCAAAGCGGTTATTGAAGTTAATAGGATCAAATTCACCGGTTTCGTTGTTGTAAATCGTTCCCGGTTCCAAAAGGCCATGATCCATCACATAGTAGGCAACGAAAAAATTATACGCTGTGGTGTCGAATTGTGAAATGCCGAGATCTCCGTCGCCATCAGTGTATGAAACCAGTAATATTCCCAAAGTATCATATCCGTCGGGGTGAACAAGCTTGATAAAATTTGAAAATTCAAGATCGGGAATAACCGGATACTCCTCCTTTTCCCTGCATGAATTGAAAATCATTCCTGTGATGAATATGAAAATAAATATTTTTATTGCCGTTTTCAAGTTATTGCTTGTAATTGAATGTTGATAAAATAATGAAAAACACTTTTCGAAATGCCATTTTTAATATTTTGGATGATGATAGTTTCAACGAAGCTGCAATAAAAATATTTCGATACCAATACGAAAACAATCACGTTTACAGGAACTTTGCCGATTT
>JAIOZV010000305.1 GCA_021740425.1 Bacteroidales bacterium
CAGGGAGATTCTGGAAGCGGAAGGACTCAGCCACATTGCGCCCTTTTGCGAACGGCATACCGGAACAGGCATTTCCAAAGAAGAAATAATTAAATACAAACTCCCGCTGCCCCACAGAGATATGATTCCTGTTTCGACTGAGGAAATGATATTGTGCTATGCAGATAAGTTTTTCTCAAAATCGGGAAAGAATCTCACCCAACCCAAAAAATTGAAAAAGATTTACAAAAACCTTTCGGGATATGGAGAAGAAAAAGCCAGGCGTTTTGACGAGTTTATCGGAATGTTCGGGCTCTATTACGTTTATGAAAAATAAAATCCTTTGTAATATACCAATGACTAAAAAGATGAAAACATACACATTGATCAGAGCAATTGCAGCAATTGTTCTGCTTGCGTTCTCGTGCCTGAATCTCCTTGCCCAATCCATCGAAGTTTCCGGAAATGTTTCGGGCCTTTGGGATATGGATACCGTGAATGTAATTGGAGATATTCAGGTGCGGGAAGTTGAAACACTGAATATTTCATCTGGTGTAAAAGTTATTTTCAGAGGGCCATTTGCTTTTGATATCCAGGGAAATGTACTTGCACTCGGAACGGACACCTCCCCCATCTTGTTCACCATGGCCGATACCACAGGTTTTCATATCGACACGCTGCCCGATGGCGGCTGGAAAAATATCCGCATCGAAAATGTCAATCCATCAGTAGATTCCAGCATTTTCAGATATTGCCAATTTGAGTATGGAAAAGCAGTAAGCAACGATTCTGTTCATGGCTATGGCGGGGCTTTTTGCATCAGAAACACACATAAGGCTGCTATCGAAAATTGTATGTTCAACTCAAATTATGCTTACTATAATGGTGGAGCAGTTTACCTGGAAAATGCCTCAGTTAAAATTTGCAACAATCACTTCGAAAATAACCGATGTGGCCAAACCTTTGCATTTTATGGATACGGGGGAGGAATATGCAGCGACTGGGGCGAGCCCCTTATCACGCACAATATGTTTACCTTAAATTCCTCCACTGGAATTGGCGGCGGATTGTGCCTTAGGTTCAGCGACTGCAGGGTTTCACACAATTTTTTCATCAACAACTACAGCGCCCTCGGCGGAGGCTTTGGCATTTTGCATATCGAAACCTGCAAGCATGTAATCGACAATAATCTTTTCGCACAAAATGGTGCACTATTTTTTGGCGCGGGCATTTCCAATGGCGATTGCAGCCCGACCTACGTAAACAATACCATTGCCGATAATCATTGCGATGGAGGAGGTGGTGGTTTTTATTGTAAGGACTCGGTTGTTCCGGTTTTGTACAACAACATCATTTTCGGAAACACCCAGTTTGGCGGAGAAGTCAATCAGGTTTACCTGTGGGATTTACTTTCACAGCCAAACTTTTATTTTAATAATATTGAAGGAGGAAAAGAAGATTTTTATGGAACCGGAGGCACTGCATATTTTGGCGAATACCTCAATAACATGGATGCCAACCCCATGTTTATGGCCGGTCAGTTTTCGCTAATGCCCGCATCACCATGCATTGATGCCGGCCAGCCCGACACAAGCGGTTTGATGATCCCGTTAGCCGATCTGGCCGGGAATTTAAGAATGGTGAATGGAAGATTAGATATTGGAGCTTACGAAAACCAAACTCCGGTGGGCTATAATGCACCGAGCCCTCAAACTTCAACAGATATTACAATTTACCCTAACCCTGTTAGGGATGTTTTACATCTGAAAATCCATTTAAAACAAAGGGCAGATGTCACAATAAATATTTTTAATACATCGGGTAAAAAAGTGTTTCAGTTTGAGGGCGGGATGATGAAAGCAGGAGTTCATGGCTTCGAATCCAGTATTTCAGAACTTTCACTTGCTCCGGGTATGTACCATGCAAGTGTTGAAGTTGGAACTGAAAAATGGGAACAAAAATTTATAGTATTCAGGTAAACCTGAGCTTGCTCAAAAGAGATTCAATTTTTAGGGTTTGTAGAGCATTAAACATTTTTTCGTTAAAGCTTTTGAATTTTCAAGGTGATAAAAAAGCAGCCTGGATCAAAAAACCGGCAAAAATTCAATCCATCCCAATTCAGACTTTATATAAATTAGCGATTTTAAAATAATTTTAAAGAAATAATATCTTCTTAAATCTTATTTACTCTACAACATTTAATTGGCTGATTTTATGCCTATTAAATAGTAAAGTCTTTTTAAATTTCAATTTTCACATTTATTTTTAAGAAAAATGATGACCCCGGCAAAAAGTGCACAAACATTTTTTGTTAAAATAATTTATAATTTTCGCCTTTCAAAATTTAAAAATTATGGGATCAGATATTTGCACCAATTATGAAGTATGCCGCCTTGTGGTTGCCGAAGATTACGAAATTGAACAGGACAAAAAGGTTGCTTACATCAAAAACTATTGTACCGCCGGCATCTCAAAATGGACTGCCTGCAAGAGATATATTACAAAAAGTGAATTGAACTTTTGTCCGGATTTTGTCAGACCCGACACTGCACTTTCGCCAGGCGAAATTGTGGATAAATTTGATGAGGATAAAAGCCTTCAGTAAAACATGCCGATAAATCCCTGATCGGTAAAAAATTGCCTGAAATTTTCGCATAAATATGCATTGGAATTAACTAAATTTTAAAAGAAAATGCCAACACTTGAAATTGAAAACAATGTTTTTGAAGTTGATGGAGATGGCTTTTTGGCCAATCCTGAAATATGGAATAAAGATGTAGCCCGATTAATTGCCAAATATGATGGCATTGGAGAAATGAGCGAAAAGCACTGGGCAATAGTGAACGTGATTCGCAAAAATTATGAAGAAAAAGGAATGGCTCCAATGATCAGAACCATTTGTAAAGAAACCGGGGTAAGGCTGCGCGAAATTTATGAGCTATTTCCACTTGGCCCTGCCCGGGGTGCTTGCAGGGTTGCCGGACTACCCAAACCTGATGGTTGCGTTTAATATTTGCCGGCATGGAATGGTATTTCATATTTGCAATCGCAGCACTTTTCATCTGCACCACCTCCTTATTATTTCATTTAATAAAAGTTATTTCACTTGGAAAACCACAGGATTTTTCAAGTGCAACAGGTAGTCCTGAAAAAGCAATGCCTTATGCCTTCGTTGGCGCAATGAGCCCGGCAAAAAAAGAAAGTGCTTTCTTGTACCTGCCAACTTATGTTGCAGGAATCATCTATCATTTGGGTACGTTTACTGCCCTGGTTCTTTTCTTTTTTATTGCATTTAAACTTCATGCAGGAACAACCCTGGCTTCCATCATTTCAGCCTTTCTTGCAGTTTCAGGGTTGTGCGGGTTCGGAATATTGATCAAACGCATTGTAAAATCACAAATGCGCGAACTTTCAAACCCTGATGATTATATTTCCAACCTCCTGGTTTCAGTTTTTCATTGGGTTTCAGCTTTAGTATTGCTGTCAGACACGATGCTTCCGGTTTATTTTGTGATTTCAGGATTATTGTTTCTCTATATTCCTCTCGGGAAACTTAAACACACCATTTATTTCTTTGCAGCCCGCTATCACCTTGGGTTTTTCTTTGGCCGGCGGGGTGTTTGGCCTCCAAAATAATTCCCAGGCAAATGCTATGAAAACGCTTGATAAAAAAACCATCGAAAAAGGGTTGAAAGTTTTAAATACCCACGACAACGGAAAACTGCTCACACATCTCAACAGTTGTGTGCATTGCGGACTGTGTGCAAAAAGCTGCATATACTACCGCGCCATGCCCGAAGCTCGTTTCATCCCCGCCACCAAGGTAGATCTTGTTGCCTCGATTTACAGAAGATATTCCA
This sequence comes from Bacteroidales bacterium, assembly GCA_021740425.1. Lineage (GTDB taxonomy): Bacteria > Bacteroidota > Bacteroidia > Bacteroidales > 4484-276 > SABY01. The sequence continues at coordinate 3,840 of JAIOZV010000305.1, forward strand.
CAACTTCAGGCAAAATTTTTCCGGCCTTGACCGGAGCAAGAAAGCTTGACGACAAAACTGCCGGTGAAATGGTTGACTTGCTGTTTGGTGCCTGCACCATGTGTGGGAGGTGCACCGTGCATTGCTCCATTGGTGTTGACATTAGTTACGTGGTGCGAAAAGGCCGCGAAATGCTGGCCGAAATGAACATGATACCCGAAACCTTGCAAAAAACTGTGGATGCTGCCTTGCAAACGGGAAACAATATGGGTATTTCGGATACAGATTTTACTGAAACACTTGAATGGCTTGAAGAAGATTTGCAATTTGAACTCGATGACGAAAATGCAAAAATTCCCCTAAACGAAAAAGGGAAGAACATTTTATATACCCTGAATCCCAGGGAACCTAAATTTTTCCCGCTTTCAATTTCAGCGATGGCCAGAGTATTTTATGCTGCCGGCGAAAGCTGGACTCTTTCCACAAAAATGTACGACGTAACCAATTATGCATATTACACCGGAAACATGAAGGAGGCTGCAATTATTGCACAAAGGCTGTATGATGAAATGCACAATTTGGAGGCTGAAAAATGTGTACTTGCCGAGTGCGGACATGGGTCGAGAGCGTTCAGATGGGAGGGGCCAAATTACATTCAAAAAGAGTATCCTTTCGACGTGATTACCTCGGTGGAGCTGATGTTGCAATACCTCAAAGATGGCAGGATAAAGGTTGATCCTCAAAAAAATCCTGACAGAATCACGCTGCACGATCCATGCAATCTGGTTAGAAGTGGCGGAGTTTTAAAACAGCAGCGTGAAATTATGAAGCTTTGCACGATGGATTTTGTGGAAATGAACCCCTGTGGCAACGACAATTTATGCTGCGGAGGCGGAGGCGGCCAGTTGGCCATGAGCGAATACAACGAACGGCGAATGAAAATTGCTGAGCTGAAAGCTGAACAAATAAAAGCCACAGGAGCCAAAATAGTGGTAACACCCTGCCACAATTGTGTGGATCAGTTATTGCAAATTAACGGGGCTTTTAAACTTGGCATCCAGATTAAAACCGTTGCAGAAATTGTGGCCGATGCGATTGTTCTCAATGAAAATAAAACATCTTAAGCCGGATGATAATTTGCAGGCTATTTATCAGCCTGAAAAATAAATCAATAACTAATGGCTACGCATGAAAGTCTTTTGAACTGCCATGCTTTAAATTATAATTTATCTCAACTTTTTTTTTAACATCCACAAACAAAAATGATGAATAACCTGATCTACCTCGACAATTCTGCTACCTCATTTCCAAAGCCTGAAGTGGTTTACAAGTACATGGATGAGTTCTACCGAAAACACGGAGTCAACCCCGGACGCTCAGGCTTTGATGCAGCCATCGAAACCGAAGAAATTGTGCAAAACACCCGCGTGATGCTCACTGAGCTTTTTAATGGTGATGACCCAAACAGATTAACTTTTAGCTACAATGCCAGTGACTCGCTGAACATGATTTTACAAGGGATGGCCGAAAAAGGAGACCATGTGGTTACAACCATGCTTGAGCACAATTCGGTGCTGCGCCCCCTTCACCATTTGCAGGAATGGAAGATTATTGAAACCACTCATGTCCCCTTCGATGAAAACGGATATGTGCATCCCGATGACATCAAAAAGGCCATCCGAAAAAACACAAAAATGGTGGTGGTAAACCACAGCTCAAATGTGATAGGAACCATCCAGCCGCTCAAAGAAATAGGGGAAATTTGCAGGCAAATGGGAGTGTATTTTATTGTGGATGCCAGCCAGAGTGCAGGCGC
>JAIOZV010000306.1 GCA_021740425.1 Bacteroidales bacterium
TGCAATCAAATCGCTCCCTTAAAACCCTGGGGATACTTGTTAGGCGACACTTTACCGTCGATATTGGAAATAAAACCGATACTTAAAAAATTAAAACCTAAGCCGTGATACACTTTTAAAATTGTCCGGTTTACGAAGCAAAAGTTCGGGAGCTTAATGATTCCGGAGTTTGTGATTTTAACATGAATTGCGGGCTTTAAGTTCATTAACAGATTTTTACAGCATGAATGGAAAAAAATAAAACAAAAGACACTCCGGCTTTCCGGCAAATATTTAAGGAATGGCGCAACCATCCGGAAAGTGAATACACAAAGTTTTTCAAAGAAAAAAAAGTTTAATCATAGATTTTTTTAATTTTGATACAGATTATAAACCAAATTGCTGTATCCAATGAGCACAACAATCCACAGAAAACCCGTCCGCTTTGCTTCTGATCCGAAACGCATTATTGCCAGATTCTTTTTTCCGGGGCCTGAAAGCCGCGTACAGAACATCATCCAACGCATTATTGAAATGCCCGAGCAGGCTGCTCAACTGGTACTAAACCAATCACTGCGTGATTTCTCAGCACGGCACCGCAACATTTCGAAGATTTACCAAAAACATTTTGAGCGGGTGCGCGATATCATGAATGGCAGAAATGGCGACATGAACCAATTGTCGGAGTATAAAAAAATGCTCATTGGCGCCTACTTTACCAACGAATATTCCATCGAGTCGGCAGCATTTTTCAATCCATCAATGGTTGAAGACCCGGATCAAACAGGCCTGCAGGAAGGCGAAAAAAGAGTAATCATCAGTTTCAGAGCCACCGGCGAAGGACATATTTCATCCATCGTTTTTCGTGGTGGCGTGCTCGACCGCGACAACAATCTGCATCTGAAACCCACAGGCAAGCTTGTGGACGAAGCTGAAGCCATCCGTAATTTTGTTTATCAAAAAGAAGCATTCTGCAAAAAGCTCCACGAAATGCACACCCAGGATGATATTGTTGAAAAAGTAATGGAAAAGCTGCGCTTTGAATTTGATTACAACGAACTTCACAATGCCGTGGAAGCCACCATCAGAGAAACAAACCCCGATTTTCAGCAGAAAAAAATGCTGCAAAACATTACCTGGCTGGCCGATTCACATTATGAAATATCTTTCTCGCTGGACACCGCCATCTCCGAAAGGGTGATTTTCCCGATCGCTGCCGCCGAAAGCAATGGCATTGAGGATGCACGCTTCGTAAAATTTACAGAAAATGACGGCAGCGTAAAATATTACTCTACCTACACAGCATATAATGGCTTTACCATCATGCCGAAGCTCATCGAAACCAAAGATTTTTACCATTATAATTTTATGCCCATCCACGGCGAAAATGCCCAAAATAAAGGAATGGCTTTGTTCCCCAGAAAAATAAAAGGCAAATATGCCATGCTTTCGCGCCTCGATGGAATCAACAATTACATTATGTTTTCGGATGATATAAATTTGTGGCACGATGCACAAATGATTCAGGCTCCGAAGTTCCCCTGGGAATTTATACAAATCGGCAACTGCGGTTCGCCCATCGAAACCGAATATGGCTGGCTGGTAATTACGCACGGGGTGGGAACAATGAGGAAATATAGCCTGGGCGCCACACTGCTCGACCTGGACGACCCCACAAAGGTCATCGGACAATTGAGCGAACCCATGCTTTCGCCCAACGAAGAAGAGCGCGAAGGCTATGTGCCCAATGTGGTGTATTCGTGCGGGTCGATCATCCACAACAACGAACTTGTGATTCCCTACGCCATGTCCGACACAGCTTCAACTTACGCCTCGGTGCCCCTTGACGAACTTTTCAACCGCCTGCTACCCTCACAATTCAAAAAGGGCAAAAACGGCAAAGCCGACAGCAAAGCAAGAATTCTGGTTGTTGAGGATGAAGTAATCAATCAAAAAATTATTTCCTCCTACCTCAAATCCGATGGTTATGAAGTGGATGTAGCCCCCGATGGAATTGTAGCTTTGATGCAGATTGCAAAGGAAAAATTCGACCTCATCCTTTCTGACATTGCCATGCCCAACTTCGATGGTTATCAGCTTCTGGAATATCTGAACCAGAACAACATCGAAATACCTGTGGTTTTCATTTCGGGATATACCAGTGAAGAAGACGAAATCAAAGGCCTTAAAATGGGTGCTGTTGAATACATCAAAAAACCCATCGACAAGGACATCCTGCTGCTGAGGCTCGAAAAGATTTTGAAAAGGTAGCCGGGAATTGCTTACTTTTTTGCCCGCCGGTGGATTGACGTTTTTTTGATTTCAATCCAAAAGCACTGATATTTTTCTTTGTGCCTCTCCGCCTTCGCGATGCATTGTGTGTTTTTTGTGAGTCTGCAAAACCATACATTGAATCATCTTCCCATCATCGTGTAAGCGGGAAAATCCCGCTTACACGTACCAATAAACAGTCACAAAATGGCAAACAGATCCTGCCAGTACCAAAAAATGGAAAATGGCATGATTGAATTTTATGCCTTTCAAACTGTATAGAACCGCGCCGACAGTATATGAAATACCACCTGCCAGCAGCCAGCCCAGTCCTGCAGCCGGCATATTTTCGATGAGCGGCTTGATGGCGAAAACAATAATCCAGCCCATGACAAGGTACATGATTACCGAAAGCAGTTTGTATCTTCCGATGAAAAAAATCCTCAACACAATGCCTGTCAAAGCAGCTCCCCAGGTAATCCCGAAAATAGTCCAGCCCACCCAACCATAAAGCGTCACCAGGGTAAAAGGGGTATAGCTTCCGGCAATCAGCACAAAAATAGAAGCGTGATCGAACACGTTGAGCCGGGCACGCACAGCTGGGGTCTTGGAACGGTGATAAATCGTGGAAGCCAAATAAAGTAAAAATAAACTCACGCCAAAAATCGAAAAACTTATTATCCGCCACACATCCCCCGAAGAAACAGCCCGCAACACAAGCAACACCAACCCGATCAGGCTCATAACCGCACCCACCCCATGTGACCATACATTGATCCGCTCTTCCGCAGGCGAATAAAATTTAACTCCCTCTCTGATGTACATTGCCATTGTTTATAAAAAGATTTGTTTTTTATCGATTAAACTTCGGTGAACCCTTAAACTTTCAGAAGCGCTAAACCACGCCCATCATTTTGTTGTGGAACATCTCGCACGCAGCGCCCCGATTACCTGAATTATGCAAAATAAAATCAGCTCTGTTTTTTACTTCACCCCATACACGTATGGTTTCGCTATCAGCCACGACATCAAATATGAAATTATGCTTTCGGCGCCCTGATTGCGGTTCACCTCCAACTCTTCAAGACCATCATTGCAACCATGGGTTTGAGCATCATACAGCGGCAAATTCAAATCGTTTTTACCAAAAAACCAGTCGAAACAAATTTTTAACTTTTCTGTAAAAGCCCTATTTTTTGTAGCCCTGTAAGCACAATCGTACATAATGATCATGGCCATGGCATCGATGGGTTGCTGGGCAAACTCGCTTTTACTATGTTTTTCCATCCACCATTCCCTGTTTCCAATCAGGGTTAACTGGCCGTCATAAAAACATTGATCCTCCAAAAATTCCCTCGAAGCATCCGCCACATCCAAATATTCGGGATTGTCAGAAAAAATATAGGCTGTGTATAGCGATGCAGGTAAAATTCCATTGTCGTAAGTTATGGCCGATTCAAACCAGTTCCAGCCTTCCTGTTGATGAGTTCTGAATTTCTGCACAAGCTTATCAGCCATTCCCGTCAGCATTTTAATATATTTTTCCTGATCGGGGAAACGCCTGATGTAATGATAAAGCCCGAAAATACAATTGGCATATCCACGTGCGTAACTTAAACGCGAAAACTGGGTTGTAGCTTTATAAAACAACTCCATAGCCACATGAAACATCGAATCGCAGGGCGAAAGCCTGATTAAAGCACCAAGTGCCCAAACAGCGCGCCCGTAAGCATCATCCGAGCCCACCTCTTCCACCATGTTACGCCAGTAGGTGAGGTAATTTTTAAACGAACCATCCGAATTCTGCAGGTACATAATATAGGCAAGGTAGCGATGGATTAAAGCCAGATATTTCCTGTCGCCGGTTCTTTTATACGTTATCAGGCACACCATCAGTGCGCGGGCATTGTCGTCGAGGCAATAGCCGGTTTTATAGTCGGCCACACAGCCATTGGCATGCTGCACAAGCCCTGTATCATCAGTCATTCGCTCCAGATGAAACAGATCCAGCTCAGGAATTTCAATTCTGAAAGGCCTCCAAAAAGTATCAAATTTTTTAAAACCTTCAATGGCTAACTGAAATGTGGAAATATATTCAAAGCCAATACGTGGCCAGGTTATCCTGAGCCCGTAAGCAAAAGCCCGTTGTTTCAACTTTTCGAGTTCAGCAGGATTCTCAAGCAACTCAATCAGAATTTCCTTAAGTGCGTCATGATCTTCAAAATCAAACAGTCGGCCACGGCCATCAGCAAGCAAAGTTTCGGCATGCCAGTAGGGTGTCGAAATTACTGCCGAACCCCCGCCAACGGCATAACACAATGTTCCACTCGTAATCTGGGCTTTGTTGAGATAGGGGGTAACATATATATCAGCAGCCAAAAGATGATTGGTAAGTTCTTCCTCCGAAACATATTTGTTCAAAAACTCCACATTGTTATCCAATCCCAGCTTAACCGTCAGTTCCTCCAACGATTCACGATATTCTTCGCCTGCATATTTTACTACATGCGGATGGGTTTTACCCAAAACGCAATACAACAAATCCGGATGTTTTGCAACTACCTCAGGCAAAGCTTTTATCACGGTTTCGATGCCCTTGCTTCTCCCCAAAAGGCCAAAGGTTAACAGTACTTTTCGGTGTTGCCACGTAGCGGGCTTTTGCAGTTTCTTTTTATCCACGCTGCCAAAATCAGGAACCCCATGCTCGATATATGCAATCTTGGCTTTGGCAATCCCAAAAACATCCGTTAAAAACGGAATAGCCATCGGATTCATAATAACCACTTTTTCGGAGTATCCGGCTATTTTCTTTAGTACCTCAAGCTGATGAAATGTTGGCTTTTGCAGCACTGTGTGAAAAGTTGAAACGATTGGGATTTTTATCCTTCTGAGAAGCGATAAAATATGCAGCCCGCTGTTGCCGCCATATATGCCATATTCGTGCTGAAAAAGACACAGGTCGGCCTGAGCGCGGTTTATGTAATCAGCAGCTTTCAGGTACTCACCTTTATCCTTATCGTTTATCGAAAGTTTAACAATTTCAGGGTAATCATAAACCTGGTTAAGATCATTCATGGCAATTACCTCAACTTCCATCACCATATTATGATCACGGGCCGCCGTCATTATCGATTTCACCAAATTTTCAGTAAAGGTGGCAATACCGCATTTCCGTGGCGGGAAATTGCCAATGCATATAATTTTCATATCTTTCTTGTTGGTTAATAAATCTTTAAAAATCACGCCACTCCAACTGACCGCTTCTTTGGTTAAGAAAATCCAATGCAAGATAGGTATATTATCATTACCCGGAATG
>JAIOZV010000307.1 GCA_021740425.1 Bacteroidales bacterium
GACCTTGCCGAATTTCGTTCTATGCTCGGCGGAACCGATTATTACAGGGTTACCGGTGAAGTGGTCTTAACCTTTCAGCAAAACTACAGAAACCAGAAATTTATTCAGGATGCCTCTGCAGCGGTGTTAATAGATGATCCATCAGGAATATTCACCACAGCATATTTTGATTATGATGGCCTCACAGGAATTGTTGGGAAAATTACAGAATATGCAGGCATGATAGAATTCCTTCCTGCAATCGATCCGGGTGCAGCCTCATCATCAGGTAATGTAATTGTTCCGGAGGTGATCACACTCAACGATTTGCTGACTAATTTTGAAAATTATGAATCGGAACTTGTACAAATAGACGGTGTTACTTTTGCTGATGGTGGCAGTGCTTTTGCAACAGGAACGGCATATCCCATAAGCGATGCCAGCAAAGCAGCCGGTTTATTCAGAACAACATTTTATGATGCCGATTATATAGGAACTACCATTCCATCTGAAGTTGCTGATGTAACCGGAATTCCAAACTCCCGCTTCGACGGCGACTATCTAACCAGCCGTAGCCTGGCAGACATTGTTGTTCCTCCATACCTTAGGTTAATTGCACCTAACGGAGGTGAGTGGATCGAACAAGGATCGGAATATGCAATTACCTGGGAGAGCAATTTGAATGATGCTTTCATTATCGTTAGTCTAATTGATGACATTACCAAGGCTGTGGAAATATTGGCTGAAGGTTTGGCTGTGTCTGATTTATCTTATACCTGGACAGTAACCCAGGCCTTAGGTGACAATTACAAGATTTCAATTACTCAGGAAGAGGGAAAATCCTTAGGGGATATCAGTGCAGATTATTTCTCCATTGTACCTCCATTTGATGTCAAAATCACTGAAATCATGTACAATACACCCGGTCAGGACGATTGGGAATTTATAGAACTGTACAATAATGGCGAAGGCCCTGTAAATTTACTTGACTGGAAGTTTACCCAAGGTGTTGATTTTAGCTTCCCTGATCATGTGTTAAACCCAGGCGAATTTGTTGTGTCTTGTATTAACGCTGAAGCATTCCTGAATACTTTTGGAATTGTTGCTTACCAATGGACCGGCGGCGCATTGGGCAATAGTGGTGAAGACATTGAACTTACCGACAACAACGATTCAGTTCGGGCATATGTTGATTATGATGATGGTGGAAACTGGTATTCTTTAACCGATGGAGAAGGCCCCTCGCTCACTTTCTGCGATCCCACACTTGAAAATAATGATCCTGCCAACTGGTCTGCATCAACAAAATTTGCTGCTCTAACCGCTGATGGTGATGCCCTTTACTGTACTCCTATGGCTGGATGTAATACTGAGCCTGCTTTGCCGATTTTCTATTCATATGGCTGGACAACAATGTCGAGCAATCTTGAACCGGCAAAAATTACTCTGGAAGACCTCTTTGCTCCGGTAAATGCAAAAATGATCATTCTTCTCAACGATATGGGAATCTACTGGCCTGTTCAAAGTATCAATACCATTGGCGACTGGGATACATACAAAGGATATAAAGTTAAATTTGATGCCTCAGCATATTTTGTATTCTCAGGTGCTGCCTTGGAAAACAGAACATTTGAATATAATGCCGGACAGACATTTGTGCCCATTCTAAGCGAAGGCCCGATTTCCCTTGTCAGTTTAATTCCCCAATTGGGATCGGTAGAATTTATGTTTGATCTGAACTCAGGAGATGTTTACTGGCCTGATGGAGGCATAATTCCGGGAGCCACAGGAGTTATCCAAACACTATATCCCGGATATGCATACTATACTAAATTTACCGAAGCAGGCAGCATCGACTTTGGTATTGCTCCTCCGAAAGCAAATGTTTCAACAAGTGTTGCATTTGAAAACACTACATCCTGGAACAATGTAAGCAAAACAGACGAACAGCACATCATCTCTGTTTCACAGACCGCGCTCAATGGCCTTGAATCAGGCGATGTGATCGGAGTATTTAATGCAGCAGGAACTTGCGTTGGTATTGCTAATTATTCCGGCGGGGAAAGCGTTCTGCCGCTCGTGGTTTATGGTGATGATTTCACTACCGAAGCTATTGATGGCATGACCGCTGGTGAGAATCTTAACTTCAGGATTTACCGTTCAGGTGAAGAAATCAGTGCCAATGCCATTTATAACTTCCAGATTCAAAATCATGATGGTTTGTTCTCTGAAAATGGCCTTTCGATGATTAATGAGTTTAAACTTGGAGCAACTGGAATTGGAAAACTAAATGATGCATACAGCATTTATCCCAACCCGGGCAACGGACAATTTAATATTGATGTTACGGGCAGTTTTGTTGTAACAATCAGCAATGCTCAGGGGCAAATGGTTTACCAGGGGCAGATCAACGGAAATACCATGATCAACCTTGGCAATCAAAGCGATGGCATTTACTTCGTCAGGCTTACAGGTGAAAATGTAAGTATAATCGAAAAAGTGATCATTAAATAATTTCAATGATTGATACAAGGACTCTTGTTCATTGTATCTAAGATTGGAACAATTGAATTGAAAAAAGCAGGCAATTATTGCCTGCTTTTTTTTATCAGGGCTTGACTTTAAGGCAAGCTCTGACTGTACCGGGCGGAAGCCCGGGCTCAAACCAAAAAGGAGGTTGATTCAATCAACCTCCTTTTTTTTTAAATCAATAATTTCTAATATCTTGAAACCACGGGCTGTTAACTGCCTGCTGAAGACTGCCAACTGCGGATTCCCTATTCCTGATGATCTTTCACCACCTCAATTAACTCAGGTAAATCCATACCCAAATCTTTGAGGTGTTCAATTTTTGGCACACCATTGCTGGTCCAGCCACGACGTTTGTAAACAGCATCAAGTAATTGTTCATACTGGCTTTCGCGATATTTACGCATAGCAGCCATTTTCTCGGCGGTAGTTTTAGTTTCAGGATCGAAACCTACTATTTCCTTCAATTGCTTATCGTAGCGCTCCTGCCGTGATTCATATTCCTCAGCGGTAACAGGGCCTGCTGCACGGTATGGTTGTGCATCATATTTGCGGGTTCCATATCCGCGGCGCAGATTAAAAATACGCTGGAAATTGTACACACGTTCCGACATGCGGATCATTTCTTTTTTGTCGAAATCCTTACCAGTGACAGCTTTATAGATGCTAACATAATTATCCACATGCTCGGGAACTTTTGCTGGTTCATCAGTTTCGGCATTGTTTGCGGGTTCCACGTCATTCCATGGCAGCTTGCATAATCCCATCAAACCAAACCAGGTGCGAAACATGGGGAAATAATGCAGAGCTTCAGCCTTGTCTTCAAAAGTTGGAATCTGATTATTCACCATATCCATAAAAATCAGCCAGGCTTCATCGTGTTGTGGGCCTTTGTTGGTCATGGCAAAACCGCCCTGCTGTGCCAATGATTCTTTCGAAACATATTCAGAATATTCCAAACCTTTGTTCTCCATACCAATATCCTGAAGGAATTGGGGATCGCCCCAGCCTTTTTCTGCAAAAATTTGTTTCATTTTATGCACGCCCTGTCCGGCAATCATTCCAAAACCTTCGCCTCTGGCAAGCTGGTGCATACATTCCATTGCAGCTTCGGCATTGCCAAAATTGAGTTCCAGTCCGCCTGTTCTTTCTTTATTCAGAATACCGGCTTCATAACATTCCATAACAAAAGCCATAAGGGTACCCCAGGTGATGGTGCAAATTCCATAAGTATCACAGTAAAAATTAGATTCGATGATGTAATCCGCATCAAAAATTCCACAGTTTGAACCAAGGCCGCCGGCATTTTCATATTCGGGTCCGTCCACAATAACTTTTTGTCCGGCATAAGGGCCGGTTTTTAGTTCAAATTCATCCACGCCTTTGGCACAGGCCATATTACAACCAATCCAGCATCCATCGGGTATGCCTTGTGTAAACTTGGTTTTCCATACTTCCGAATGAATCTTGTCGGCATCAGGGTGTGAACCATACTTGTAATTATGAACGGGAAGCAGATCATAATCGTTCATAATGTTCACGAGGTGGGCAGTGCCCTTGGTGCGCATTTCGGCCTGGGAATCATCCAGCTCACGCATCTCTTTGTTGAATCGTTTGCCGCGTTCCATGATGGCCGGTAAATCCACAACGTTGTTCAGATTTCCTTTAACTCCCGGAATTTTACAAACAATGGCTTTTATTTTTTTATCTCTGAAAACAGAACCTATACCACCACGGCCAGCTTGTTTCAGGCGGACTAATTTACGCTTTGGATCGTAAAAGGTAAAGTTGAGCATCCCGATTAGAGAATTATCGGCAGCAGCACCGGCGGCCACAATGCCAATGTTTTTTTTGTCTCTCTCATCATCTGCATACATTTCGGTGAGTACTTCTCCCAATACATGGCTGTCCTGTACATCGATGTATGGTGCTTCAAAAATCTCCACTTTGTGGTTAACCCCATCAATGAAAATGATCACATCTTTATCTGCTTTGCCCTGAATTTCGATGGCATCAAAGCCCGAAAACTTAAGGAAGGGGCCAAAAAATCCACCCACATTGCTGTCGATGGGGATGTTGGTTTGGGGCGAGATGGAAACACATATTGATTTTCCGGTTCCCGAATATTGGGTAATACCCCCAATCGGACCCGACGAAATGTTGATCTCATTTTCAGGGTCGGTCCATTTGGTGTCGGGTTTGGTGGCATCCCACAGGAGTTTCAGGCCATAGCCTCGCCCACCAATGAATTTTTCTTTCATCAATGGATCAACGGCTTTCTCTTTAATTTGATTATCTGAAACATTCACATACAAAATTTTGTCTGTGTAGCCTTTGTCGAGAGCTTTCCAACTGTAATTCCACTCACTGAGCAGCTTGTGTGTTTTTTTTAGTTCTGCAACTTCCATATTGTTTTGTTTTATGTGTTGTTGTTTATTTCTGTTAACGATTTCACAAAAATAATTTTTTTCACCCTCTCCCAAAACTTTGATTATCAGTAAATCCAATGTGTATGGTTGTGCATAACGCAATGCGGGCTTGACAGGTGTGGCTTTTCACAATTATTTAAAACGTGTAAAGATTGCACTGTAAGGAATTGAAATTAAAAAAAACTACTTTTGAAACCAACTTCATATTTTAAACCATGCATATAAAAAGGGTTTCAGCAATACTTAAAGCAAAAACCGTGGGGCTTGCCGGATGCGGTGGCTTAGGATCCAATTGCGCCGCAGCACTGGTGAGGGCGGGAGTTGGGAAAATTCTACTGGCTGATTTTGATTTTGTTGATGCCTCAAATCTTACCAGGCAATATTATTTTTATGATCAGATAGGCCAGAAAAAGGTTTTTGCACTGGCTGATAATTTACATTATATCAACCCTTTTGCGGAAATCAAACCCTATGATTTGAAACTTGGCCCTGATGAAATTGTTAAAATTTTTCAGGATTGTGATGTGATCATCGAGGCCTTCGATTTGGCTGAGATGAAACAGATGATTATAGAAACCTGTTCAGAAAA
>JAIOZV010000308.1 GCA_021740425.1 Bacteroidales bacterium
GGCCTTGAGGTGAAGAAAATCAGTGTAAATTAAATCCTTGCATTTATTTGACAGGTGCGTGATACATGATGCTGCCTCTGGTTTGGCACCCCAATAGTAAAAAGGATGAAATCAACGAACCAGCAGTGAACAACATGCCTCCAAAATGGGCAATGAATATTTTTATTCATTGCCCGTTTTTCTATCAAAAATCATGTATTCGTGAGGGTTTTATTAACCCTGAACCGAAATTACAGGCGCTTACAAAGAAATGATCAGCCCCCCGGTCTTAAATCAAACCAAAATCCCGGTATTGGGTTAATTTACAATTCACAAGATTTAAACTTCAATGCATCTTTGTTATTCGTAGGCCGGGGAATAGTTTTTTCTTACAATGTCTGCTCATTTTTTAAAACCTTTCCACTCGGTTTCCCTGATTTGTATTGTCATTTATTGACATATTCCTGAAGTTTGATGGTGAGCAAGGAATCATTTTTAAAAAATCAATTTATTGGATTACGGTTTTTTTCATCCCGGCAAAACAATCTCTTGCGTAAAACACGTAAAATTTGTAGGTGCGCCACCTACATTAAATTCAGAAAGATCGGTATTGTTTGGCATCGCGCAGAATCAAACTTTTGTAGTTCAAAAATTAATTAACAAAAACTTCAAATTATGAGAAAGATAAACTTTATACAGTTCATTTTATTGGTGCTGTTTTTAACACAATCAGGACTTTTGGTGCTTGCACAGGACGAAGGTGGTAACTTTGATTTGGGGGCTGATGTAGTCAGCAGGTATGTTTGGCGGGGTACCGATTTTGGGAACTCTCCTGCCATACAGCCCTGGCTCAGCTATTCAAATTCAGGATTCACTGTCGGTGCCTGGGGTTCCTATTCAACCAACGGCAACAGCATGCAGGAAGCAGACCTTTTTATATCCTATGATCTAAAAGAGGTCATCACTTTAACGGTAACCGATTATTTCTTTCCCAATGGCATATCGGCAGGGAATAATTATTTTGAATATGGAGATGATTCAACAGGCCACGTTTTGGAAGGGATGATAGCTTTTAACGGTGTTGAGGCCTTCCCGATTTCAGTAATGGCAGCTTATAATTTTTATGGGGCAGATAAGGACAATTCGTTATATTTTGAATTGGCTTATGGAAATACCTTTAAAGAAATCGATTACAATGTATTCGTTGGCGGGGGCACCGGATCCTATTATTTATATGGTGAAAAGGAAGATGATTTTGGAATTGTTAATCTTGGGGTAAAACTTTCAAAAGAGATTCAGATTACCGATAAGTTCAGCCTGCCTGTTAGCGGATCTCTGATTACCAATCCTACCGCCGAAAGTATTTTCATTGTATTTGGTTTTTCACTTTAAATAAAAATAGGAGATTAAATTATGTTCGACAGTGGTTCAACAACATTTATGGTATTGGCTACCAGTCTGGTGATGCTCATGACACCGGGGCTGGCATTTTTCTACGGCGGTCTGGCCGGAAAACGGAACATTTTGGGTATTATGATTCAAACTTTCGTTTCGTTGGGAATTACAACCATACTGTGGGTAACAATTGGTTATTCGCTTTGCTTTAGCGGAGGCCTGGGAGGAATAATAGGCAACCTCGATCATGCTTTCCTTCGCGGGATTCCATTCGATCAGGCCTACGACAATGGAAAATATCCGGTATATATTTTTATTGCTTATCAGATGATGTTTGCCATCATCACTCCCGCGCTGATTACAGGAGCTTTTGTGAACAGGGTAACTTTTAAATCATACCTGATATTTTTGGTAGTCTGGCAAATTCTGGTTTATTATCCTTTCGTACACATGGTATGGGGTGGCGGACTGCTGGCTCAGTGGGGAGTTCTCGACTTTGCAGGTGGAATCGTGGTACATGCTACGGCAGGTTTTGCAGCACTTGCTTCCGTATTTTATGTGGGCAAACGGCGGGATACTTTTTCGCCTCCCAACAGCATTCCTCTGGTTGCCATCGGAACAGGTTTACTGTGGTTTGGATGGTATGGTTTTAATGCCGGCAGTGAACTTGACGTTGATGCCATCACAACCCTGGCATTTTTGAACACTGACGTTGCTGCCTCATTTGCTGCCATCACATGGCTTGTTATTGAATGGTCGCGGGATCGTAAACCTAAATTTGTAGGACTCATGACGGGTGCCGTTGCGGGACTGGCCACCATTACCCCTGCTGCCGGATTTGTGCCGCTGTGGGCTGCCATGATCATTGGTATATTAGCAGGTTTTATTTGCTACTGGGCTGTTCACCTCAAAAATAAGCTTGGATGGGATGATGCACTGGATGTGTGGGGAGTTCACGGCGTGGGTGGAACCTTAGGCACAATATTGCTTGGTGTGTTTGCTTACAAATCCATCAACGGACAATCAGGTTTATTGGATGGCGATCCGACATTTTTCCTTAAGGAAGTTGTGGCCGTGTTGGGCGCTGCTGCTTATGCCTTCATTTTTACCTACGTTATGCTTGCCATCATTAATTTTATAACCCCCGTAAAAGTATCGGAGTCAGATGAAAATATTGGGATCGATGAATCAATTCATGGGGAGAGAGCTTATGATGAGGGGGCGCTTTAAATTTTCTCAATTTTAGTTTTAAAGGTGTGGAAGCGATTTCACACCTTTTTTTATTCCAGGTTCATAATCCGGCTACTTCCTGCAAATGGCAATATTTTCTTTGTTTGTAAAAACAGGAATTTATCTCAGTCCGATTATTTTCCGGAATTTCACTTTTATTTCACTTTTTACATCTCCTTACAGCACAATAACAATTTGAAGTATTCCTTTGGCTAATCCAAACAATACCACGTACTTTGCCATGTTACATTTATAACAGTGTTATTTAATTAACAATAAGGTTTAATAATCAATATCTAATATTTAACGTAATGGATCTCGAAAAATTCATGAATGACCTGGAGAGAAAACATCCGGGTGAAGTGGAGTACCTTCAGGCTGTAAGAGAAGTGCTTGAATCATTGGAAGATGTTTTACTTGAAAACCCTCAGTTTGATACTGCCGGGATTCTCAAGCGCATTGTAGAACCTGACCGTGTGTTTGCTTTTAAAGTACCATGGATGGATGACAATGGAAATGTACAGGTTAATTTAGGTTACCGGGTGCAATTTAACAATGCTATCGGACCATACAAAGGCGGACTTCGGTTCCACCCCAGTGTGAATCTTAGTATCTTGAAATTTCTGGGTTTTGAACAGATTTTCAAAAACAGTTTAACAACATTGCCTATGGGCGGTGG
This sequence comes from Bacteroidales bacterium, assembly GCA_021740425.1. Taxonomy (GTDB): domain Bacteria; phylum Bacteroidota; class Bacteroidia; order Bacteroidales; family 4484-276; genus SABY01. The sequence goes on from JAIOZV010000308.1 coordinate 3,284, forward strand.
TAAAGGTGGTTCCGATTTCGATCCTAAAGGAAAATCTGATGCTGAGATCATGCGTTTTTGCCAGGCCTTTATGCTTGAACTTTGGCATGTGATTGGACCCGACACCGATGTACCTGCAGGTGATATTGGTGTTGGCGGACGCGAAATTGGTTACATGTTTGGCATGTACAAAAAACTGGCTCGTGAACATACAGGTGTGCTCACCGGCAAAGGCATCAATTGGGGTGGAAGCTTGATTCGTCCTGAAGCAACAGGTTTCGGAGCTGTTTATTTTGCTCAGGAAATGCTTGCTACCAAAGGTGAATCCTTTGAAGGAAAAACGGTTGCCATCTCAGGTTTTGGAAATGTAGCATGGGGTGCAGCTCAAAAAGTTACAGAGCTTGGCGGAAAAGTGCTTACCGTTTCCGGTCCTGATGGTTATGTATATGATCCGGAAGGGATTTCAGGAGATAAAATTGAATACCTGCTCGAATTGAGAGCCTCAAACCAGGATATCGTCAAGCCATTTAGTTACGAATTTCCAAGTGCCCAGTTTGTTCAGGGAAAACACCCGTGGGAAGTAAAATGTGATGTTGCCATTCCTTGTGCAACTCAAAATGAATTAAATAAAGAAGATGCAGAAACCCTCGTAAAGAATGGTTGTATGTGTGTTGCCGAAGGCGCAAATATGCCATCAACACCTGAAGCTGTTGAAGTTTTCCATGAGAACAAAGTACTTTTTGGACCCGGTAAAGCAGTAAATGCCGGCGGTGTTGCAACTTCAGGTTTGGAAATGTCGCAAAACTCAATGAAACTGGGCTGGCCCCGCGAAGAAGTTGACGAAAGATTGCATCACATCATGAAGAGCATCCACGAAGCTTGTGTAATGCACGGAACCGAAGAAGACGGATACATCAATTATGTAAAAGGTGCCAACATAGCAGGCTTCCTCAAAGTTGCCAATGCAATGATGGATCAGGGAGTACTTTAACAAATTCATAAGCCCGTTTACAATATTTCAAAAGTCATAGTTTAATTTTTATTAGGTTAAGAGCCCCGGCGGAAACGTTGGGGTTTTTTTTGGTCAGGCTATTAAAATAAATGTACATTTGGGGGGCATTACAATTAGTCAGGCAATGAATACTACCAAGCAAAATCCTGGAAATCAAATAGCCGACCAGGAATTAGAAAATCGGATACTGAAACAGGCCGCGAGAATTTCAGATCAGTGGATCATGCTCGAAACCCCTGATGATAGGGTTTTCATTATTACAGGTGCGTTTGCTGAAATAACCGGATACCAGCACTCTGAAATTATTTCTGCAGGAGAGTTTAAAGCGATGATCGAAAAACATGATCTCTCTATGTATGAAAAACAGCTAAATGAATTAAGATCCCGGCAAACAGGCTATCACTTACAGCTCAGGATCATCACAAGGCAAGGCAATATTCGGTGGATCGATCATAAGGCAGAAAAATACTTTGATGAGAGTGGCAGGTTTGCAGGCTGGCTTTCAACCAATACAGCCATTAAATTGAATATGCATCCGGTGTTGGGAAAAATATTTCAAAACATGCATGAAGCTGTAATGGTTGGTGAGATTATCATAAATGCTCAGGGAAAACCTGTTGACTGGATATTTTTGATGGTGAACAGAGCATACGAAAAATACACCGGACTGCTTAACCAGGATGTGATTGGTCGAAAAGCAACTGATGTTTTCCCCTATATTGAAAAGCAATGGATTGAAAGATACGGCGAAGTTGCCTTAACAGGGGTAACTGCCAAATTTCAAGATTTTAATCTCAATACGGATAGCTATTTTAATGTGAGTTGTTATCAGATAAAAAAGTATCATTTTGCGGTAATTTTTACCGACATAACACAGCAAAAGAAAACCGAGATTCAACTCCGCGAGAATCGGTATTTGTACCAGTCCATCGTGAATTCCCAAAAAGAATTGATTTGTCGTTTCAAGCCTGATACAACACTGGTCTTTGTGAATCATGCTTATTGCAAAGCTTTCAACACTACGGAGGATGAACTTCTTGGTCGTAAATTTATACAGTTTGTCCCACAGGATGCACACCAGCATGTATTTGATAATATTAGCGAACTGCTGGCTGATGGGGGATACAAAAAAAATATTCACAAGGTCAATTTGCCGGGTAATGAAATCGCCTGGTATGAATGGACAAATTATATAGAAAACACGGGTAGTAGTGAGATTGAAATTCTTTCTACAGGTTATGATATCACC
>JAIOZV010000327.1 GCA_021740425.1 Bacteroidales bacterium
ATCCTATTATTAATGATTATGATTTCTCATCTTTCACTCCGGAATTTCAAATCCCGGTTAATGGAAGCGAGGTGGTGATCTCCACTTTTCTTGATGTGTATCTGTCAAATACTACTGATGAGGTTTGTGAAATCTCTGTTGTTTACGGAAATCAGGAAGATATTCTCTGGAGTCACAACCTTAGTGATGGCCCCTGGGGCGATTTTTCAGGTGCAGAACTCACCCTTTCGTTGGATCAATACATCGGCGAATTTGTAAAACTTCGTTTCAGGTCTTATGGTTCTTCTACTAGTGCGCTCTGGGGATGGTTTTTATTTAATGTAAATCTTACTACCTACTTCGATCATGAACTCTGCGCCATGGATATTTCCGGCCCGACCTATCTCGAACTAAATGAAAATGGAATTTGGGAAGTGGAGGTTAAAAATCAGGGTTTGAATGCAGAAAATGATTTTGCAGTCAACTTGTTCAGCTTTAAAGATGATCAGCACATCGCTTCCCAAACTTATAACGGATCGCTTAGTCCCGGCGAAACAGGAACGGTACAAATCACCTGGTCTTCAAATGTTGCATCAAATACCGTGTTATATGCCAAAATTGATGCAGCTACCGATGAATTTGAAAGTAATAACAAATCCAAAGGGAGTTTTTTAAGGGTAAAACCTGACTTGGATTATAGTGTTTTATTTTGGGATAATGACAACGGCATCGAATCTGTTGTATCACCGGAAACAGGTTTATTGCAGCAATCTCACGTTGGGCTTACAAAGGCTTTGCAAGCCTCAGGGGTAAATTTTGTTTATGAAGTTGCTCTGCCCAATAATTTGGAGGAATTCGACATCGTGATTACAACGATGGGGAATTATTGTCTTAGCTGAGGCCAGACCCCGCCCGGTACTGTAAACGAAACAGATCAGGCCAAGCTCATTGATTACCTTGTAAATAATAATGGTAATCTTTATATCGAAAGTGTAAACCTCGGAAAAGACCTTCACGGAACGCAATTGCTCGAAACCCTCGGATTAAAATTTGATGACGATGGACTTGACGATTCACCAAACCAAATTTTTTCTGACAGTGATACTTTACTAAAAAGTATTGACTTTAAGTATGATGGTGGCGATTCTCCAAAATTTAGTATCGACAGACTTGTACCCACGAGCAGCGAAGTTTTATACAAATCCAACGACGGGTACAACAGAATGTTTCTTAAGGATCTTGGTGAGAGCTACAAAGTTATTTCATCAGCCATGGTTATGGGGGCGTACAGAGATGCAGACAGCCTGAGTATGAAAGCATACATGATGGCTGAAATGCTTGATTATTTCCTTGGAATTAATACCATTACCGATATTGAAGAACTATTCGGGGGAATTAAGGAGAAGGATTTAAAGGTATTTCCAAATCCAATGACTTCCTACACCAATTTTTCTTTCACGCTTATGGATAAATCTGATGTTTTGCTCACCATTTACGACGAAATTGGCAGAGTTGTTTACACGGCTGCCGAATCTGATTTAGGTGCAGGTTTCCATTCATGGCTATGGAATGCCCGCAACACTTCAGGACAAGCTGTTGAAAACGGAATTTATTTTTATACCATAAAAGCTGAACAGAAGATTCGCTCAGGTAAAATTTTGTTGCAGCAATAAATACTTCAGTCACTAAGATAAAGGGAGTTTTGTCATCAGGCAAGGCTCCTTTTTTTTAGAGGGTAACTGAATTTTGTGAAAAAATACCCGATATTACTTACTGCCCGCTTTACCTGGTGGTTAAAAAAGCGAAAAAGTAACTCCGGGCTTTAGCCAAAATACGCAATTTCTAAACCCGGATAAAATACGGTTGCCCCGGAGAAGATGAAGCTGGCCGGTGGGATATAATCTACTGAGCAGCTATTCTGATGGATGTTGAGGTATCACCTGAACTGATACGGCAAATATAAATTCCCGGATTCACAGGTCTGCCCTGGTTATCATCACCTTTCCATATTACTGCTGAGGTACCGGATTGATAAAAACTGCCTGCCAGATCACGAACAACTTTTCCATTCATATCATAAATCGAAATATGTGTAATGCCATCTTCAGGTAAGTTAAAGCTAATAGAAGTCTCACCACTGAAAGGATTTGGATAATTTTGTAAATATAATGCCGGCTCAGCCGAAATTGGTTTTGAAATTCCAACGTTGTCATGAATTACCTCAAGCACAGCAATGCCTCTGCTGGCGCAGCTTATCCAAAGCTCATAGCCATTTGGGATTACTTTAACCTCTAGATCATAAATCTGAGCATGTGGCAGTCCTCCGGTTTGCTGTTGCGGGATTATTCCAAAATCGGTTCCATCGAACCAACACAAACCGTAAGTTGAGGTTGTTGAACTTCCAAAATTAGCAAACCACAGCCGTCCGTCGGGAGTAACAGCAAGTGGAGTAATGCTCTCTCCTGGAATATCAGAATTGGAGGGTGAATAGAACTGATAAGTGCCATTGTTGGCGTTAACTTTTGCGAGTCCCTGGTTTGTTCCTACCCATGCAAATCCATCTGCAGCAGGGACAACGGTGGTAAGGCCATCGCTTTGCGGATCGAGTTCCTGAAAATCCTCAGTTACCATCGAGAAGTTGTAAGTCCCATCGGTCCTGAGAACCTGATAACTTGAGCCTGCCCATATTGTTCCCGGCCTTGAGGGATCCTTTGCTATGCTTGCACCCAGACCCATAAATGGAACTGAAGTCCAGGTATTATTTGACAAATAATTAAGGTCATAGTATTCTCCGATGCTCCAGAGCCTGTTTTGTGAATCTTCTACAACACCCTCTGAACGATCGTTGGAGTAATTGAGTGAAGTATAATTTGATCCATTCCACGAATGAAGTGAATTGAACATCGGATTTATCACGATTTCACCGTTTGATGGCCGGTAATAGATAACTTCGGTATTATCGGTTGGAAAAGGAAAAGGATATCCAATACCATAATTTGAGTTGTTGTAACCGATCCAACGGGTTCCATCAAATTTCTGAAAACCACCAACACCGCCACCGGCATTGCCTGTCATCCATACATTGCCCTCGGTATCGAAAGAAATATCTTCGACCCAATAATCAAACTGTGATGAGTTGGATATCCTGTACCGTTGCCACTGTCCGGTTGCGGCATCGCGTTTTGCAGTTCCACCAACCCCTGTTGCCCAGATATTTCCGTTTACGTCAATATCAACCGCATAGGAAAATCCACCTTCTCTCCATACACCACGATTTTGCCATGAAGTGCCATCGTATTGCCACACATTACTATTACCGTCAATAATCAAAGCATTTCCATTGCCATAAGCTTTAAAAGCCCAGATATCATTTTCGGAGTTTGAGGGTGGCTGCGGTGGATTTACCCAGGTTCCATCAGGTGTGGTATAGTCGAGGGAATAAAAATTGCCAGAACCTGAGAACCTGAAAGCCCACAGATTATTGGCATCATCAACGCAGTCAATTCCGGGCAAAGCGATTACCTCCCCCGGGTTATTATTGAAAGGTTGTAGTGTAAATAGTTCTGTATCACTATCAAAATTAATCAGTGTATTCCAACCTGCGCCATCAATCCACACGATATAACCTCCTGAATTCTTTTCTTGTATCGAAAGGTTCTCACAAAATCCTATTAATTCCGGCCAGTTGTTGGCCGTGGAACCGTACCCCCAATAATTCCATTGGTTTGTCGCCGGGTTGAAATGAATCAGGCCCCCGTTGCCCCATTCAACCGAAAATACAGCGGCCCAAATGGAACCGTCAGGAGCGATGGCAATATCTAAAGTACGTCCGCCGGGATGAATGGAATTTTCGGCACCCCAGAATTCGAGCGAACTTGCGCCAATGAGGGGGTCGAATTTCAAAATCCCGCGCCAGGTAGCCATCCACAATACCCCGTTGGCATCTTCCTCGATATCGCTGATGCGTGAAGAGCCTAAATCGTTGATGTCGCCAATTACTGGATAATCAACATTTGAATAGTTTACCCAGCGGTTCTCGTTCTGGATAAATTTTGCAAAACCACCCTCTTCAAAGCCGGGCGTATAGCCTGCAATGTATGGGTCGCCATCGTGGTCAATCCAGATTCCTTCGATATAATCGCCTTGTATGCCCGTGTTTCCGGTAGTATAATATTTCCAGGAATATTGGTAAAACTGCTGAGAAAATAATAAAAATGGCATCGAAGCCAAAATTGCCAGTGCAAGGAGTTTTTTCATGTTTAAAAGTTTAAAGTATTAAGATTTTGTGAAAACATAGTAATTCTGAAGTTTTACCGTACAATTATTTTTATTGATTTAGAATTTTTTTCATTTGATAATATTGCGAAATAAACACCAGTTCCAACCTTTTTTCCATCATGGGTGGTTAAATTCCATTCGGCGGTGTGGCTGCCTTTTACAAGTGTTTCGCTTATAATATCCTTTATTTTTTTACCATAAATATCATAAATAGCCAGGTTGTTAAAACCTTGGGCATCAATATTAAAATCAAAGGTTACTTTGTTGGTTGCCGGATTTGGATAGCCTATAAGCGATATTTCTGAGTTTGATGGTGTCGGTTCAGAAATGGCCAGTGGTTCTGTTATCACTTCCAGAACAGCAATTCCTCTTCCCAGGCAACTCATCCATAATTCATAGCCATTTGATAATTCTTTTACTTCAATATCTTTAATTGTACTGTTTGGCAAGCCACCCCATTGTGGAATTCCACCAGGTGATGCTTGAAATATTCCAACATTCTCACCATCATACCAACATAAGCCAGCGTCATTTGACGGATACTCTGAATCGTATTGCATCCAGAGTCTCCCATCGGGTGTAATTGCCATGGGGCGTACGTGTTCACCCGGAAATGGCCAGCCCTCGTCATACGACCAGGTTTGATATAAACCGGTGTTTGGATCAAGGCGTATCAATGTGCTGCCGGTGCTGGTAAATTGCGACCATGTTCCAACCCAGACAAAACCATTTGGTTCGATTGCAATTCCGGTAAAATTGGCTCCTGCGCCGGGAAAGTCGCTGATGGAACGCGAGAATGAAATATTTCCATCAGTTCGTAAAATCTCATAATCCGTGGTTGCCCATATTGTTCCAGGCAAAGTTGGATCCTTTATTATTTTGCTCCCCCAACCAACGATAGGGACGGTAATCCATTCAGGCACGCTTTCATCGTAATATCTTACATTATAATATTCGCCAAGGCTCCACAATCTGCCTTGAGAATCTTCGGTAAAACCTTTGGAGTCAGTCATTAAATCTTCCAAAGCCATATAATTATTGCCATCCCAGGCATGTAATCCATGAAAAGTTGGGTTGAATACAACATCATCATTCGATGGCCTGCTGTAAATGGCTTGTGTATTATCGGCCTGGTAAGGAAAAGGGTAACCCAGGCTATACGTAAAATCGTTAAAACCCGTCCATCTTTCACCATCAAATTTCTGAAAACCACCGACTCCTGTGCCGGCATTTCCGGTAAACCAGACATTT
>JAIOZV010000309.1 GCA_021740425.1 Bacteroidales bacterium
TGAACCCTTCATTATCGATGATTTTAATTTTATTCCCGACTCTTTAATTAAAGTTTCCCCATCAAGTTTTTATCGCGAGTCAACAAATTTTGTTTGGATAGAAGATTTTGATGATCCTTCTGTTTCACTTGACACCAGTAATTTAGGTGGTTCAGCAGGTATTTTCAGAGTGCAGGGAATTGAAGCTTTCGAAGGTACACATTCCGGAAAAATAGTCCTCGACAGTGAACATCAGATTTTTGAATCCGCAACTTTCGACAGCTATGTGCTACCTGTAAATGGCCAGCCTGTTTTGCTTGAGATGAATTACAAAAATGACCATTTCTTTTCGGTTGGAATCATCGAGGAAAGTACATCACAAATCATAAAAACTGAAGTGATCATTCTTTTCGAAAGTGAAGATTGGAATAAAATCTACATTAACCTCACCAACAGTGTGCGCGCCAGTTCGGCCTCAAGCTTTAAGATTTTAATTCGTTCCTACATCACCGATGAAGAAACCCAGGCAAATATTCTTCTTGATAATTTAAAACTAATGTACAGATAAGTATTTTGACCAACGAACCTATGAATAGAAAGTTACAACAGGCCAAATATTTATTTTCAGATTATTTCGCAGCAGCTATTGCCTGGATGCTGTTTTTTATTTACAGAAAATATCTTGTAAATCCTGACTTATTCGTCAATCCGGAGTTGATTTTCGGAGATCCTAAATTTTATGCCGGCATTGTTGTTATTCCTTTTTTCTGGCTGATATTGTTCATTATTGCAGGTGCTTATCGCAAAATTTACCGAAAATCAAGGATTAAGGAAATTACACAAACCTTTTCTACAGTATTTATTGGAGTGGTTATCATCTTTTTTACCCTGCTGCTCGATGACGTTGTACCCTCATATCGAAGTTATTTTGAAAGTTTTTTGATACTTTTTGGTTTACAATTTGCCATTACTGCTTCCTTTCGCCTTATAATTACTACACGAACCGTAAAGAAAATACACCACAAAATTATTGGCTTCAATAGTATTCTCGTTGGAAGTAATAAAAATGCAGTGGAACTTTTCAAGCAATTGGATCAGCAATTTCCCTCTTCAGGGAATAAATTTATTGGCTTTGTGAATGCGAAGGATTATAAAGAATATCTTTTGGCAAATCACCTGCCGCATCTCGGACATTATTCCGATTTACCAAAAATTGTAAGAGACCTGAACGTAGAAGAGGTGATAATTGCTGTGGAAAGGTCGGAAACTCAACTTGTTGAAAAGATTCTTACAAAAATAGAAGATACTGATGTAATTATTAAAATTATCCCGGGCATGCAGGATTATCTGCTTGGCTCGGTACGTACAACATCAATTTTTACAGAACCTCTTGTACAGATATCGCCCTACATGATGCCTCCCTGGCAGGAATCCATAAAGCGCATCATCGATTTGCTGGCATCGATCATTGCAGTGGTAATCCTGTCACCTGTTTACATCTTTTTGATTGCCGGTGTAAAGTTTTCATCGAAAGGCCCGATTTTCTACTGGCAGGAAAGAATAGGCCTGCATGGTAAACCTTTTATGATACCAAAATTTCGTTCTATGTATGTTGGAGCTGAAAAAGGGACGCCGCAACTTTCGTCAGAAAATGACTCCAGAATTACATCTTTTGGGAAATTTATGCGGAAAGTGAGGCTTGATGAATTGCCGCAGTTTTTTACGGTTATCAAAGGGGAGATGTCGCTGGTGGGCTATCGGCCCGAACGACAATTTTTTATCGATCAAATTGTTCAAAGGGCACCTCATTACAGGCTGCTTTTTAAAGTAAAACCAGGTATTACCTCCTGGGGACAGGTAAAATTTGGCTACGCGTCAAATGTTGATGAAATGGTTCAGCGATTGAAATATGATATACTTTATGTAGAAAATATGTCGCTGGCGATGGATTTTAAAATAATGTTCTACACTGCATTGATAATTATACAAGGCCGTGGGAAATAATCATCACCTTAGAGCCAATCGATTTTTATTTTTTGTTCCCGAATCCTGCACATCCCGTTTCACTCCTTTTTTAGTAATATTTTTTATTCAGATATCCATCATTTTTCCTGGTTTTTATGCCAATGCACAAAGCACCGACATGCCTTTTGAGGATGGCGAAAAATTGTTTTACCGCGTTTCATACAATTGGGAATTTGTTTGGGTAGATGCCGGGAAGGTAGAATTCACAGTCAGTACCATCACCCTTGATGGATTAGCCTACTGGTTTTTCCAAAGCTCGGGCAAATCGTTGACTGCCTACGACTGGTTATTTAAGGTGCGTGATAACTTTAAATCAGTTGCCGCTATTGAAACATTTTCGCCGCGATGGTATGAACGCAAAACGATTGAAGGTGATTACATTACCAACAACAGCCTGGAGTTTATTCCCGAAAAAAATGTAATTATTTGTGAAACAGAAAATTCAAACAAAGCTTTTTCGAGGGATACCCTACTTTACAGCCCGGATGTGTATGATCTGGAAACCGCGGTGTATTATGCCCGAACCTTTGATTTTTCGTTGATGACCCCCGGCGATGAAATTCCGCTTGAGGTGATTGTTGATGGAAAAGTATATAATCTTTCGGGCAGCTTTATTGGAAACGAAACAGTTGAAAATTATAACGGGAAGATTTATCAATGTCACCGCTTTGAGGTAACACTTGTTGAAGGTACCATTTTTAAAGCAGGGGACACTGCCAGTATTTGGGTTACTGCCGATAAAAATAAAATACCTGTTCTCATCGAAGCCGGGATTCTGGTCGGGTCGGTAAAAGCCTATTTTGTAGGTGGGAAAAACCTGAAATACCCCTTGGAAGCTTTATTAAATTAGGTAAAACTCAATTAGAAATTGAGCTAATGCTCAATCTGAAAAAATCATTTAAAGCTCACACCTGTTGAGCCCTAAATCGATCCTTTATCGAAATTCAGCACATAGTCATCCAAAAGGCTTTGTTTTAACCGGTAATTTTTTAAGTACCTGGTAATCATTTCATCATATTCTTTTCTGATCTCCATGATTAGCGGATGCTGCGTGTTAAATGTGTGTTGGTCAATGCTGCGTACTGGCATTATTTTTGGCGAAGTTCCTGTAATAAATGCACCAGAAAATGTATGCAAATCCTCCAGCTTAATGATTGTTTCGTTGCATTGCAGTCCGGATTTTTTACAAATTTGAATTACTTTTTCTCTTGTAATTCCTGCAAGTACCAGGTTATTTGCCGGAGTTAACAGCTCATCCCCGAAAACGAAAAAAATATTGGATTTGCTTCCTTCGGTTACTAAATTGTCGTGATTTACCAACAATATTTCATCTGCACCTGTCGATTTTTGAAGTAAACCGGCTTTTTGTGTAAGAGCCTGGTTCACAACTTTTGCATTGGGGTTTGGCCTTTCCATCATCAGACTTTGCATGCACATTCCCGCAAGGTATTTTTCAGGTTCAGGATAAAAATGCTGAATAAAAAAGATATAAAATAAAGGGCTTTTTGAAACCGGTGTTCCCTCCTGAAAAGTACAAATCAATTTGATGTTTCCATTTTCAAAATTATTTTTCTTTGCAAGAGTTTGCATTTGGAGTGCAATATTTTGTGATGGTAATTCCACATTCTGACCCATCAAATGCATGGAATTAAACATTCTAAGCAAATGATCTTCAATGAAAAGTGGAATATTCCCGATGATGCGAACGACTTCATACACCGCTCTTGCATTTGTTAATTTGGAGAAGTTAAAATCCCTGCACGAAGTTAAATCGTTGTTTACCATCATAAAATCTCCGGTGTAGGGCTGGGGCATTGTTTCCATTGCGAAATTTAATTATTTGTTACCCACGGCGCTGATGCGGGCGGTTTTTGGCATTTTCCAAAATATTAAATGTGGGCTTGAATTCCGTCCTGAGAATAGTCCATTTATCTGTATAAAACCCGAATAACTTCAGAATTTTTTCCTGATGACTGTTCAAATACATGGTAATTGAAGGAGCCTGAACAGGCGGATTCATGTGAATTGCAACATTTTTACCGGTGACGGGTTGGTTGTTTTTTCGCAGGGTGGCAGCAATTTCTTCAAGTTGATTTAGATAATTGAATGGCTTTTCCATTTCAGTTTGAACATGAATATCATGGATGTCGGCAATGCGTCTTGAAGTATTGAAATTGAGGTGCGATTCCCTGATTTCCAATGTTTCTGTTTCCGAATGCACCTGAAAATTATTGGCTATTCTCACGCCTGCTCTGATCGCATTTTCGAGCTTGAAATATTCTCCTTCGTATTTTTTAATTTGTTGTTTTGCACCATTTGAAAATGAATACTTTCTCCCATATTGCAACGAGAGCTTGGCAAGGTAAAACTCACAGGAAGCCACCAGCCTTTCCTGATACATTTTTCGCATAAGCTTCAATTCCATTCTTAAATTTTCGATGGCCTGTGCGTTGCTATCAAAAAGCGGGGCAAAATCCTCCCACACATCGCGGTCTTCCCTTGCTGATTGCACAATAGCGTTGACGCTGCATTGGTAGGCGCTGCCAACAAAATCCTTCAGGTCAACACTTACTTCTTCAGAAGCATTAAATTTTAAGTTGCTTAGATTTTTATTAAAATAAAAAAAAACCACATCACGCCAGTTATCTCCCTGGCTGGTTTCGACAGGAATAGCAAGTATAATGCTTTCAAATTCATCATGCATCGACTTGTTCAGGTTTTCGTGTTTTGACGGATTCCAGGGGTGATTCTTTCTGTCAATCCAAATGAACTTTTTGTGTTTTTTTCTAAATTTTTCAATTTCCGATTTAATAGGTTCCTTTCCAATTTCAACCACGCTGCCGTAAGGGTTTTCCATTTCTGCACTAAGCGTTCGTGCCAAAATTTCATCATTCACATCATCAAAATAAATTACATCAATACGCTCAATCCCGGGAACCATGATTTTACCAAATCGCAGGACCTTTAAAATCGGGTGGCGTAAAAATGAAAATTCTGCTAACATCAACCTGAAAATTGAAAATTATTGAACGATAAATAATCGAAAAGAGAAGCCCGGCACAAATCCGGTTGGCAAAGAAAAAGCGCGGTAAAGATAATATTACTTAAGGTAAAAAAGCAAATACTTAAGGAGAAAAATTAACTACGCTTAAGAATTTAATTCAATGGATTTAATTTTTCAGGTTCTAAAAATTCAGTAATTAAGTAAGGTACTTAAGGGGAAAATTATCGGTTTAAAACACTCATAACGTGTAAAATGCAGTGCTTTTTGACTTTACTTTGCGACTCAGATTTTCATGATTTAGTAATTCTAATCGTCATGAGTAGTTAAAATATTAAGCTTCAAATTAAGAAACATTATGATAAAAACCTTACAATTATGAACCACCAATTAAACAACAAGCAACAACCGATTTTCCCGTTTAACTACCCCTCCGGCCACCCGGAAACCACAACCATGAACGAGGCCATCAATCACCTTCCAAAGTCCTCATTAA
>JAIOZV010000310.1 GCA_021740425.1 Bacteroidales bacterium
AAAACGTCCCGTTTGTTTTCGAACCTTATGAATGGGATCAAACCTTCCCGAATCAGGGAACCTTTGAAATCAACGGACTTTCAAAAATTACCGCAGTAGATATATGGACTGAGGGGATTCATAAATCACAGGAAGAACTGATCAGGGTTTCTCCAAATCCCGCAAAGGACAAAATCAGTATTTCAGGGATAGATAATTATCCTGTAAATGTTGAAATTCTGAATGTCAAAGGACAGGTAGTTTTAACTTTCGATAATTTATCAGCAAGTGAAATCAACCTATCCGGGCTAAGCCGGGGGATGTATTTCATACACATTCAAAACAATGATTTTGATGTTACAAGAAAGCTTGTGATCAGGTAATTTAAACCTATTCAAAAAAAAGTTCCGGCTACTTATTGCAGCCGGAACTTTTTTTATGTCCGTGTCCATCCCAATTCAACACTGCTTGCAGCGATCATTAGGTATCCGGTGCTTGCAAAAAAGTAAATATCTTCAATTTTCGACAGAAAGAGTTTGTTTGCCCACATAAACTATTTTGTTAGGATGTGATGTAATTCGATCAATGCACATCTTGAATGCACCTTATTTTTTAAAATTTTATAAAAAGACCCAATTTGCCAGGATGAAAACAAACCATCGATATTTCGCCGGCTGGCTTACTGCGTTTGGGTTCATCCGACATAACGATCATATTCTTGTATTTAACATATTTTAAATTACTGTTAAATAAGCACAATTACTTGATTTCACTTTTTTGCTGAGCTATTTTTATGCGATTTTCTGCAACTGCAGTTTGCCATTAGAATCAATTAATTAATGCCATCGTTTATGATACATCAAGCCTTCTCCTTCATAATAGAATCATTAAACAGGTATTTTTCGATAAAAATATCGGAGGCTGAAAAAGTTGTAGCCAACATACTGGTTTCACAGGACGGGTCGGTTCAGAGCAGCATTGAGAATAAAGTTGTGGTTTCGCTTGTAAATGTAGAAGAAGAGCGCATTGCCCGCAATCCCGATATTTACAGGAAACAGCCTGATGGCAGTCTGCAGATTGTAACTCCTGAAATAAAACTCAATTTATATATGCTTTTCTCAGCATATTTCCCTTCAGATTACAATGAGGCTCTGAAGATGCTGTCGCTGGTAATAGGATTTTTTCAAAAAAACAATAAGTTTAATGCGGCCAATTCCCCCGGACTAAACCCCAAACTGCACGACCTTAGCGTTGAGCTTTTTACCCTTGGACTCGAACAGCAAAACCACCTGTGGGGTGCTCTGGGTGCCAAGTACCTGCCATCGGTGGTGTATAAAATGAGGCTCATTACCATTGCTGATGAGGAAATAACAGGTACCGGAGAGCCCATCACCGAAATACAGATAAACGAAGTAAAACAGTAAAATCCCGGTCAAAACCATAAGCACATGATCATTAAATATGACATATTGTTAGAAGTGGATGTAGCGCACGGCTACTACACAGGAACTTGCGCGGCAGATTTCACCATCGAACCTGCAGCAGCAACAGCAGAACTGCTCAGCAGGCTGGGTCTGGTATTCCGTCGCACTCAATGTGGTTTCAAGGTATTTGTTCCGGTTATTCCTCAAACAGATCCTGTGCAACTGGTCAGCCCTTTAGGTGCTGCTTCCTTGAAGTTTTCATTCCACATGATCCTCCATAATTCATACTTTGCCAGTATTTCAGCAATTGCCAATTATAAACCTTCTGACCAGCTCTTTTACTTCAGCAATTTAAACGAAGATATCGAAGTAAACCGGCGATTTTTGGGAGACCATACCGATGGAACAAGGGTTGGAAATCCATTACACTCAATCAAAACCAACATCCTGAATTATACCTTCAGCAACCCTGTGAATGCCGCTACTTTTAATCTGGAAGACATTTTTGGCAAAAGCTATACCCTCGAAACACCTTCATTTTCATTTCCAAACCCTGCCGAAGAAACATCTTCATATCAGCACAACCTTGAAGCGGTCGCCGGCATAAAAAGCGGAAGATATGTGATTACAGACGACCAGGCCGGTTCGCTGCCCTTTTACTACGACCCTGCATTGCCCAATAAAAATGTATTCGGGGTCATCGAAATTTTTACCAACACCAATGATTTTACCAACCCGCCAAACAATCTTGTACCTGCAACCTACCGGTTTATCGAAAACGATGCCTTAACCGGGCAGGGCAGTTATACCATCGGGTTTGAGGCCGCACAGATGAAATGGATGTATGTATGCCGCAAAAATCCGGCAAACTCAGGAAACGGTTTAACGGTAAACAACCTCACCATCGAAGGCCCGGTTGTTTTCAGTAAGTCGGGAGGCGATGATATAGAAGAAAGACGGATTATTTCGGATGATACTATCACGGCCGGCAATCAGCAAACAAGTGTAATTCTGCTGCATGAGGGCGTAAAAATCAGCGACCTGCCCAACCCCAAAATGGGTACTGCTTTGAAAATGGAGAACAATGAAATTTTTTACGAGATGTACATATACGTTTAATTAACTAAATATTTAATAACATGAGTTACAAAACACCGGGAGTTTATGTTAAAGAGATATCCATCTTTCCGCCTTCGGTTGCCGAAGTGGAAACGGCTATCCCGGCCTTTATTGGATATACCGAAAAAGCCGAGAAAAAAGGGGAACATCTGATAAACGTTCCCACCAAAATTTCGTCTTTACTGGAATACACCAACTATTTCGGCGGTGCATACGATGTTTCATCAGTGGATGTGGAAGTGGACGAGGACAACAATTATGCGGTCTCCGGAATTGTGATCGACACCAAATTTTATATGTATGATTCCCTGCGCTTGTTTTTTGACAATGGAGGGGGTGCCTGCTATATTGTTTCGGTGGGGCTCTACAGCGGCGGAGTTATCGAAATGGGCGATGAAACCGATCCGGCCAACAGTCCGGGTTTGCGGGTAGGCCTGCACAGGCTCAAAAATTACGATGAACCTACCATCATCCTGTTCCCCGATGCGGCGCTTCTGGGTTCTGCAAACGACCTGTTTACCCTGCAGAAACTTGCCCTGGAACAATGCAACAAATTACAGGACAGGGTTGCACTGCTTGACCTTCCGGAGGATACCGGCTGGGAAGAAGGCAAAGAAGATTTCAGGAACAACATCGGCATCAACAACCTGAAATACGGAGCCGCCTATACGCCCTGGCTCTTCAGCACTTTTAACAAAGACGTTGATTTCAGTATTTTCAAGGACAACGTTACCAACAGTTCGGATGTTTCAGTGGATTTGTCGCTGCTGAGCTCCGACAGCGATTTGAACGGCCTGGTAAATACAGCAAATGTAGCTGTGGCAGATGGTGCCGCTATCGGCGCAACCATTGATGCGCTTTTGAGTGGCTTTCCAACCCTCAAAGACAGATTTAAGGATTTGAAGAATGCATTTCTGTCATCAGGTGCAAATCCTGAATTTATTGCCTTAGCTGATTTCCTTAGAAGTGTGGCTCTCAGTCTTCCGGCCTGGTCGCCGGCATTAAAGGGAAAAAACATTTCCAACGACCTGAAATCTTATGTGAACCAAATCCTCAGGGATGCAGTATTTAATTTGATTGGCTTTGAGAAAAATCCGGATATCCAGGCGGTAACAGGGAAAAATGATGCAGCCACCGAAGCTGATTATGCAGGATATGAAATGCCACTGCCCTGGTTACTGGAGTATGATTCGGACGATGATGATGTGATACTTGATGATATTTTATCTGATGGGGTAAATTACAGCTCTCTCACCGATATTGCAGTTCCCGTGATGCAGGACATTTTCGATCAGATATCATCATTCATCAGCCAGATTGCAGCAGCAGCAGATACCCATTCGGCCAATGCCCAGAAAGTATTGTACGAAAGCCATCCCATCATCGGGAATATCGTAAACAATATCCGAAGGGAAATGGCTAAAGTTCCCCCGAGTGGTGCAGTGGCAGGGGTATATGCCAAAACCGACAGCGACAGGGGTGTTTGGAAAGCTCCTGCCAACGTAAGCCTGAATTCGGTTTCGGGAGTTACCGAAATTATCGACGACTACGAGCAGGAGAGCCTGAATGTGGATGTGAATGCAGGAAAATCCATTAATGCCATCCGCCCATTTACCGGCAAAGGCATTCTGGTTTGGGGAGCAAGAACCCTGGCAGGCAACGACAACGAATGGCGCTATATTTCTGTCCGTCGCTTCTTTAATATGGTGGAAGAATCAGTGAAAAAATCCACTGGATGGGCAGTATTTGAGCCCAACGATGCCAACACCTGGAACAAGGTGCGCGGAATGATAGAAGGCTATCTCTACCAAAAATGGCAGGAAGGAGCTTTGCAGGGTGCCAAACCCGACGAAGCCTACTTCGTAAAAGTTGGCCTCGGCCTAACCATGACCCAACAGGATGTACTCGAAGGCCGGATGATCGTTGAAATCGGAATGGCCGTTGTAAGACCGGCAGAATTCATCATTCTTAAGTTTTCACATAAAATGATCGAATCATAATATCAATAGGTTAGATAAAAAAAATAATATAAATCATACAATTATGGCTTATCCAATGACAGTATTTCACTTCCTGGTTGACTGGGGAGGTACCCAGATCGGTTTTTCGGAAGTGACAGGATTAAACATTGAGGTTCAACCCATCGAATACCGCCACGGCCTCAGCCCGGAGTATTCGGTAATGAAAATGCCCGGCATGAAAAAGTATGGGAACATCACCCTGAAAAGGGGTGTGTTTAAAGGCGACAATGAGTTTTATGCATGGTACAACACCATAAAACTTAACAAGCCCGAACGGCGCGACATCACCATCAGTTTGCTCGATGAAGAACACAACCCCGTGGTAGTGTGGAAGATCATGAATGCATGGCCTACCAAAATCACCTCGCCCGATCTGAAAGCCACCGGTAACGAAGTGGCCATCGAACAGATAGAGATCGTTCACGAAGGCATAAGAATCGACAACGAATAAACAGGAAGTTTCAAAATTAAGGATTAGAAACCGGACACATGGAAGATGTGCATAACATACCCGTAGGTTTTCATTTTGCCGTTGACTTTGGATTGGGCATCTCCCTCGGGGATCATTTTTTTCAGGAGGTATCGGGCATTGGTGCCGAAATTACAACGGAAGAATTGCGCGAAGGAGGTGCCGATGTGGCCTATAAACTACCCACCGGCATCAAATTCAATAATCTGGTGCTGAAGCGGGGATTCGTGACAAATTCAAAGGTGCTGGACTGGTGCAGGGATGCTGTTGAGCAATTCAAGTTTAAACCATCGGATATTACGGTGGTGCTGCTCAACGAATATCACCTGCCCCTGGCCATCTGGCGATTTCTTGGTGCCTACCCTGTAAAATGGTCGGTTTCTGATTTTAAAGCACAGGAAAATGCTTTAGTCATCGAATCGATGGAACTTACTTA
>JAIOZV010000311.1 GCA_021740425.1 Bacteroidales bacterium
AAGGCATAATCCGGTGGGTCTGCTCTATGATGCTTCGGCCTGTGGGAGTATTCCGGTGATTCGGAACCTGGAAGAATATTACGACAACGACCTCATGAAAAGCGTTACCGGCATCCTTAACGGATCTTCAAATTACATTCTTTCGAAGATGCACAATGAGGGTTACAGCTATAAATCTGCTCTGAAGCAGGCACAGGAATTAGGCTTTGCCGAGAGCAATCCCCGCCTCGATGTGGAAGGGCTGGATGCCCTGTCGAAACTGGTGATCATCACGGTGCATGCTTTTGGGCTTTTCGTGAAGCAGGATGAAATTTTCCATTTTGGTATTTCAAAATTTTCAAAGCAGGATATGCAATTTGCAAGCGAAAAGGGCCGAAAGATAAAACTGGTGGCTCAGGTAAAAAAAACAGAGCATGGAACGCTGGCCATGTCGGTTATCCCGCGCATGGTAACCCCCGACAAATACATCTACAATGTGGAGGATGAGTTTAACGGGGTGGTGATAAAAGGGGCTTTTTACGACAAGCAGTTTATGTTTGGCCGCGGTGCCGGGGGCTATCCTACCGGTTCGGCGGTGCTGTCGGATATTACGGCCCGGGGATACAATTATCGTTATGAGTACAAAAAAATGAAATTAAAAAACGGATTGAAATTCAGCAACGACAATCCTGTGAATATTTATCTGAGGTTTTCAGATGAGGCAATTTTAAGACATTTTCATTTCGATAACGTTACCGAAAGGCACTATTCGAAAGGATTTAATTACTTGATTGGCGAGATAAAACTTCGAAACCTATTAGACTTAAGAGAGCTGATTGACAAGGAAGAAATATTTATTGCAGAATTTTGATTTGATTTGGTATTGACTTTTGAAAATTTCTACTTTTGCGGCTTGAAATAATGCCACCTTAGCTCAGTTGGTAGAGCAGCGCATTCGTAATGCGCGGGTCGCGAGTTCAAGTCTCGTGGGTGGCTCAAAAGGAATATCAGATGCCCGATGTTTGATTTAAGATTTTTGATCTTGATGAAATGTCGGGCATCCGTTTTTATTCCAGCTTAATAAGAGAAAAATACAAAAAGTAATATTTTTATTACCTTTGTGGGGATATCATTTGGATATGAAAAGCAGCGAACTATTAAAAAATTTAAAAAAGGATGGATGGTATATTATCAGGCAGTCCGGCAGCCATATTTTAATGAAACATGATGATAAATCCGGGCTTTTATCCTTCCCATTTCATGCTTCTAATGAAGTTAAGACAGGTTTGCTTCATGCAATTTTAAAAAAGGCAAATATTAAAACAAACAAAAGATGAATAAATCAAAAATAAACATTAAGGTTACAAAAGAGGAAACCGGTTACAGTGCTTTTGCAAATATTGGGGATGATTTTGTTGGAACACAGGGAGAAACATGGGATGAGTTGAAAGAAATGCTGCTTGATGCATTGAATCTTGCTCATGAGGACAAGGGGCTGCTTTATACCATCGAAGATTTGCAGTTTGACTATGATCTGGAAAGTTTTTTTGCTTTTTATAAATTAATCAATGCAAAGGCTTTAAGTGCACGTATTGGGATGAATCAAAGTTTGTTGTCACAATATATTTCAGGCATCAAAAAACCGTCCCCTAAACAAACTCAAAGAATATTAAAAGGCGTGCAGCAAATTGGCCGGGAGCTTTCCGAAGTTTCATTTTTATTATAAATTTTAGCCACCCTGAAAAAAAAAAGACTTAGTCCCAAAAACCTTTCCTTTTAAAGGATATTGATATCAGATCCCCGATGTTTGATTTAGGATTTTTGATCTTGATGAAATGTCGGGCATTTTTTATTAATCCACCTCTATCACTTCCCCACCAAATTCAACCTTATCGCCGCTTCTGATTTTGCACCGTCTGCGTAATTCAGTTTGCCCGTTTACCCTCACCTCGCCATTATCGATAACCAATTTGGCTTCGGTGCCGGATTCAACAAGCCCGAGAAACTTTAATAATTTCATCAGCTCGATGTATTCCTGTTGGTTCAGTTCAAATTTCATCTTATGTATTTTTGATTTAATTACGTCAGAATGTGAATTGCGGATATAACTGCAAAATCTCAAAACTTATTGATTGCGTGTGTGAAAAAAAATTATTTTTGACCGACCAATGAAATATTTAATCATTAATCCACAAAAAATGCGGAAACTATCTTACTCACTTCATGCGCTTGTTATCTTGTCTTTCATAGTGTTTCACACATCCCCCGCATCAGGACAATCAGATCGACAAAGCTCCCGGATTCCTGACACCACGCTTGCGAAAACTCTATTTGAAAAAGCTGAGACCGCGATCAACAACGGAAACTTAGACAGCACCCAAATATGGCTTGCCCAGGCATTGCCTTCGTTCAAAACTGCGGATCAATGGCAATACCAGGTCAGATCATACCATATACTCTCCGGCGTTTACTACCGTACCGGGAAAGCCGATCTTGCCGGGCATTTTCTGGATACTGCACTGCAAGTGCTAACGGTTAAAACCGATAGCAGCGATTTATTGTATGCACCCTATTATCATAACCGGGCTACTGTTTTTTATGTATTGGGCAATTATCCTGAAGCAAAAAACCTGTTTTTGAAGGCAATAGGTATTTACCAGTCCTTCCCCGAATCGATGAACCGGAAAATTATCAGTTCGTACAACAACCTTGGCTTAACTTTTAACGAACTCCGCGACTACGAAAGTGCCATCGTTTACCTACAAAAATGTTTGGATTATTATGTGCAGTATAATCCTGAAAATAAATACCTGATTGGCAGGAGTCACAATAATCTGGGCATGGCCTATTTCCAAAAAGGGCACTCGGAGAAGGAAACTTATGGTTTCGAATTTACTAACCAGGAATCCTATCAAAAAGCTGCTGAACACCATCAGGCGGCATTGGATAACTACAAGCAAGTGCTTTCGCCACCAAATATTGCACTCGGACAATGTTACCTTAATCTGGCCAACATAGCATCGGCCAGGCAAAACATCGGGCAATCCATTAACTATAACAAGCAAGCCCTTGTTAATTTTGGCGAAGGCAGCGATAATCCTCTTCCACAGGTAGCCGAGGTGTACTACAACACCGGCATTGCCTACAAAATTGTTGGGCAGTTGGATTCATCGCGCTATTATGTGAATAGGGCTATTACATCCGGAAAAATGTTTTTTGGTGAGAAGCACCCCTACCTTGCTGATTATTACAATTATCTGGGAAGAGTGAATATAGAAGATGAAAAATTGGAAGACGCATTAGCCAATTTTCAACAATCGATCATAATATGCTGCATCGATTTCGATGACACTTTGTATGTTAATAATCCTGAGTTGTCGCAGATTATTATTAAAGAAGAAGCCATGCGCAGTTTTGCATGGAAAGCGATAGCCCTAAAAGAAAAGTACAACCATAGCCAGGATATTGAGGATTTGGATCTGGCACTGGCCAATTATTATCATTTTAATGATATGGTAAAAATTATATTGGGCGGGCTCGAAAACGAAGAGGCCAGGCTTACTTTCATGCAAAGTGTACAGGAAATCTATGGTGACATTATGGAAATCTCTTATCAACTGTATGCAAAAACAGCAAATCCAGGATACCTCGAAGATGCCTTGTATTTTTCCGAAAACGAAAAATCTGCAATACTCTCAGCCTACATTGATCAGTCGATGGCAAAAAAATTCTCAGGAATGACTGATGAAGAATTAATGATGGAGAAGCAGGCACAGGAAGATCTTTATGACTTCGAAAACAAATTCAATAACCTGCGCCTGAGCAATGTTACCGACAAAGCATTAATAGCCGCCATTTCCGATTCATTGCTTCAAGCGCGCTATCACTGTGAGAAAATTGCCAACGACATGGGCGAAAAGTACCCGAAATATGCCAGGCTAAATTACGACCGCAACAAAATTAAACTAAAGGAAACACAGGCAATGCTGGCTCACAAAACAGCCACATGCCTCGAATACTTCCAGATGGACACGGCTATTTACATTATCGCCATCAATGCAAAAAACTACGATTTTATCAAAGCACACCCCGACAGCACCTTTTTTGACCGGATTGTAGATTATCGTAAAAGCACCAGCGACTTCCAATTTATCAACAAATATCCTGCACTGGCATATTCCACTTTTACTGCATCCTCGCGGGCACTCTATTCAATGCTTTTCCCCGAAAGTATCAGGCCTGTGATTGAACAATATCCAAAAATTATCGTCATTCCAAATGACGTATTAAACTATCTTTCCTTTGACGGCCTCCTGACCACTGATCCCGATGGAAGAAATTATGCTGAACTGAGCTATCTTGCCAACGACTACATCATTAGCTATGCCAATGCGCTAAGATACATCGAAACCAATGATAAGGAAAAATCCCCAAGACTAAATTATGCAGGTTATGCCCCTGAGTACGACAGTACCAGTATTGCCTCAGGCCTTTCGGGAGATGAATTTGCCATGTTCCGTAACAATCCGGGTTTGCTTAAAGAACACAAAGCAGAGGTAAAACATGCCGGTGAAATATTTGGTGGTGATGCCTACATTGGTAATGATGCCAACGAGTGGAATTTTAAACAGACCGCTGCTGATTACAATATTTTGCACTTTGCCATGCATGCCCAAATTAATGATGATAACCCTTTATCCTCAAAATTTTTATTTAGTCAATTCACCGACAATAACAATGAGGACAATTTTTTGAATACCCACGAAATATATAATTTGGAGCTAAATGCAAGACTTGTTGTTCTCAGCGCATGCAATACAGCCGGTGGAATACTCCGAAAAGGCGAGGGGGTGATGAGCCTTTCGAGGGCATTTATGTATTCCGGTGTATCAAGTATTGTTTCATCGCTATGGCTGGCCGAAGATCATGCTGCCAATCAGATTATTTCAGGGTTTTTTGAAGGCATCAATGAGGGTTTACCCATCGATGAGGCTTTGTACCTGGGCAGGAAAAACTATCTTAAAACTGCCGATCCAATATTTTCGCATCCCTATTACTGGGCAAATTTTATTGTCATGGGCAACAACGATCCGGTAAAAGCTATTTGGATGTTTCCCTTAAAAACAGCAGCATTCATAGCTTTGTTTGTGATGATAGCACTTGTGTTGTTTTATTTCGTTTTTCGCAGAAGGGCAAACAGGGTTAGGATTTAGCTTTTCCATGTACTCCTACCCCCACAATAAAAAGGAATGCGAAAGACATTCCATCGTCAGCCAGTTGGCTGACATGAAATCGTCAAAAAACAATTCAATAATACCTTTCCAATATCTCCACAGCCTGCTGCTGCCTGAAATGATGGGGATTATTTGCAATTTCCTTGAAAAGCAATCTGGCTTCATCTTTATTCCCCACCTCATATTGGCCAATGGCCAAAAACCAGAGGGCTGCATCGTTCCTGTCGTTTTT
>JAIOZV010000312.1 GCA_021740425.1 Bacteroidales bacterium
AGGTGCCGGAACCTACATTCTTCAGGAAGAAAGCGGACTCCTTAATTTCGCCCATGAGACTGTTGAAACCTCCATCGATCTTAAAAATGAGCTGGATATAAAAACCTATCTTTTAGGCAATGAGTTTGTTGCAAAATCTGAAAAACAGGGTGCTGTAGCTGAAAACGAAGATGGGGCTTATATCCATTTCGTGAGGGTAATCGAAAAAGGAAAAGTTCAGGTAGGCTATTCTTTGAAAACCATCGAAGAAGGCTCTGAGACATGGGAAGGAAGGATTGATGATGGAGCCATTGTGGTAAAACCTTTTAGAGATAATCTGGTGAAGGTTTCGATTTTAGATCACGTTTATTACATCAACAGCTTTGGGCAATTGTTCGAAAAAGAAAACGAAAATGACCTTGGATTCTCTAAAACCTGGAATCTTAAGAAATTCGAAGAATAAACACATTTTGATATTTGAGAGGTTAAACGAAATGATAGAAAATCCCGGTATCCTTTGCCGGTATTTTTTTGTGTTTCAGTGTTTTGGTGGCGAAAACTGAGTTTTGAGAAGGGACTCTTTTGTGTTCTTAAATCATAAGGTCTTTAATGTCAGGTGATTAAAATAGGAAAAATACTTTTCCTTTACGATGAAAATGAATCCGATAATACAGATAGCAGGAATTCGCAGCGCCGAAGAAGCCGAAATGATAATTACAGCAGGAGCCACACATCTGGGTTTTCCGTTCAAGCTGGAGGTTCATAAAGAGGATTTAAGTGAGGAGGCGGCAACCGGGATTATCCGCAATTTGCCTGTTCATGCAAAAGCCGTTTTGATAACATACCTCGACAGAGCCACAGAAATTGTTGAATTGATGCGTAAATTGGGATGCAGGATTGTGCAGTTACATGGCAATATTTCTATTGATCAGTTAATTGCCTTACGGCGGACATATCCTGAAATTGTAATTTGGAAAAGTCTGATTATTCATCCGGAAAACGTTCAAAGTATCTTTATTACAGTAAAAGTATTACAGCCATTTGTTGATGCATTTGTTACTGATACTTTCGATCCTGCAACCGGTGCATCAGGAGCAACCGGAAAAGTGCACGACTGGAATATTAGCAGCCGTATAATCAACTCAACCAAAAAGCCTGTAATTCTTGCCGGCGGGTTAAATTCGGATAACGTTGCAGAGGCAATTAAGCTGACCCATCCTTCGGGGGTTGATGTTCATACCGGCGTTGAAGGAAATGATGGTAGTAAATCCGTGGAACTGTTGACCTCCTTTGTAGAAAATGCGCGACAAGCCTTCGAAAGCTACTGCTAAGTTTTATAAATGGCTCCCCCGCAATGATCTCTTTTTGCTCCGGTAACCGAGGCCAGACAATTGGGGATTTCCTGAATCCGTAATAATCCTAAAAAGGCGAAAACCAAAGCTTCCTTAAAATGCACCAGTTTTTTGCCCGGGATAACAATTTGGTGTTTGGTATTTTGGCGAAGTCGTTCTATAAAATAATTGTTTTCTGCTCCTCCTCCTGTTATCAGCATGGTTCCACCGGGTTGCCCTGAAACTGACTTCCCGATCTGAAAAGCAATATGCTCGGATAAGGTACTTAAAACATCAGGTATTGAAAGATTCATTTCATTGATCACCGGTAGTAATTCTTTTTCGAACCACTCCCGTCCCAACGATTTTGGCGGATCGCTTGTGTAGAAATTTAAATCATTGAGTTTATCCAGCAATGCCTGGTTTGTATATCCTGCTGCCGCAATTTTTCCATCTTCATCAAAATCAACACCCGATAAATTAGCGAAGTGATTGAGTGCAATATTTGCCGGGCAAATATCAAAAGCGATCCTTTTTCTATTTTCCTCGAAAGAGATATTTGCAAAGCCTCCGATATTGAGGCAAAACCCGAAATTTCCAAATAAAAGCGTGTCGCCAATGGGAACCAGCGGTGCGCCCTGACCACCCAAAGCGATGTCTTCCGAACGAAAATCGTTGATAACAGTAATATTTGTTTGTGCTGCAATCGCGGCTCCATTTCCAATTTGAAGGGTCAATCCTGTTTCAGGCCGGTGAAATACCGTGTGCCCATGCGATGCAATAAAATCAGGAGTGCAATTGTGGGTTTTAATAAAATCCATCACGAGCTTTCCGAGAAATAAGCCATATTCCGTATTCAATTTTGATAATTCTAAACCCGTTAAATGGGGCGCAGAAACGAGTTTCATCTTCCAGTGGCTGGTGTAGGCAATAGTTTCAGCACTGTGTATTTGATATTTCCATTTTTCGTTCTCAAAGCTGAATTCACAAAATGCAATATCCACACCATCCAGCGAAGTCCCCGACATAATCCCGATGCCTCTGTAGATCCTCATTTAAAGTACCTCCATCAATTTTTCGAGTTGAATGCCACGCGAGGCTTTTACCAAAATAGTATTGCCGGTAAGATTCATCTCCCCAAGTGCAAATTTTGCCTCATCAGCATCTTTGAAGGTAGTGGTATTTTTGGAAGTGGTAAGCAGGCAAAATATTTCACCAACCAAAATCACAAGTTCAAAGTTTTTTGAAAGTACAAGGTCGTAAATTTTTTTATGCTCTGATAAACTGGTTGAACCCAGCTCTCTCATATCGCCGAGTATTACTATTTTGTTGTCGAACGGTGATTCAGCAAAGTTTTCGATAGCCACTTGCATGCTGCTGAGGTTAGCATTGTATGCATCCATAACAATACAATTTTTTCCGCTGTCGTGCCATTGGGATCGGTTGTTCAGTGGCTGATAGGCTGACAATCCTGCTTCAATTTTCTCTGGATCAACGCCAAAGTATTTTCCAACAGATGCTGCTGCCATCATATTTGTGAAATTATAACTGCCAATGAGATTTGATTGTACCGGGATGTTTTTGTCCTCAAAAATCAATTCGATGGATAGCAAAGGAAAGTTTGAAAGTATCCTTCCTTTTAGCAATGAACCTTTGCTCTGCCCGTAAGTAAATGTTTCGATGCCCTGGGATTTTTCCACAAGCAAATCATCATCAGCATTTACAAAAACCTTCCCGTTATTTGTCCTGATAAAATTATAAAGTTCTGTTTTGGCTTTTATTACGCCATCAAAACCACCAAAACCTTCGAGATGTGCCTTGCCAATATTGGTAATAATTCCATATTCCGGTCTTGATATTTCGCAAAGCGCAGCAATTTCGCCCTGGTGGTTTGCCCCCATTTCTATTACAGCAATTTCCGTTTCATCGGTTATGGACAAAATGGATAATGGAACACCGAGGTGATTATTCAGGTTACCTGAGGTGGCAAAAGTTTTAAATTTTTGAGTAAGCACACTCCTGATAAGTTCCTTCGTGGTGGTTTTTCCATTGGAACCTGTAATTCCAAGAATAGGAATTTCCAAATTTTTACGGTGATAGGCGGCAAGTTGTTGGAGGGCTATCAGTGTGTCTTCCACCAGAATAATGTGATCGTTTTTCGACAACTCAGCATTGTTGGTCAGGGCATAAGCGGCGCCCTTTTCCAAAGCTGCGGTCACAAATTCGTTTCCATCGAAATGCTCGCCCTGTATTGCAAAAAACAAACTTCCTGTGGTAATATTTCTTGAATCAGTAGATATCAGGTTGTGTTTTTTATAGATCTCATAAATCTGAGGAATGGTGCAGCGCATGGGTTAAAATTTAAATGGTGCTGGTGCAAAAATAAAAAAAGCTGTATCAGATTTTGTAAAGTGTTTTCCGGGTAACGGAAATTTACACCCAAACATGACACAGCCCTTATCAAAAATTAAAATATTTTGCTTATTTTACAGGCATTCCCACCCTGTCCATGGCACATCTGAAACCAATATAATCAGTTGCTTTCTTCTGGTCCAAAAACCTCCTTACACCTGGGCTCAGATAGAATGCACCGTCTTTCCAGGAACCTCCTTTATAAACTCTTGCCTGATCATTGATAAGTGAACTCACGGAATAGTTATACATATCGGTGGTCGAACTGCTGTTATTTACTTCTGCTGTCCATTTTGCATTGTCGATGGCAGAACGGTTGTCTCCATCTAAGTAATTGATGTTGTTGGCTTCCCTGTAGTTAAATCTTGCCTGTGCCTCATTAACTGAAACTTTACGGTAACGGATTTTTCCGAGGCTGTCAACTTCAGCCAGGTTGCCTTCTTCATCGAGCACGGGTGTCATAAAAACATTTCCCCTGAAAGGGTTGAAATCTGAAACATCTTCATGGCTCAACGGACGGTAAACATCCTGTACCCACTCTGCCACGTTGGCGGCCATGTTGTAGAGTCCAAAATCATTGGGTGGGTATATGCCAACGGGCGCAGTGATGTCAGCTCCGTCGTTGAGACTTCCTGCTGTACCCATATAGTCGCCCCTTGCCCGCTTGAAGTTTGCCATAAATTCGCCGTATTCACCTTTGCCATCTGTACTTCTCAAAAGATGCCCTGACCAGGGATAAATTCTGCGCTCGGTAATCATTTCATCTTCGCCATAAAGCCCGAGTGCAGCATATTCCCATTCGGCTTCGGTTGGGAGGCGGTACTTGGGAAGCATAATTCCATCCTCAAGCCTTGCACCGCGGTCGCCGGTTCCTGACGGGTCAAGATCCTGCAGTGGTTTATTCGGGAGTCCTACATATTGGCCGGCAAGGTAGGCATCAGTATTAAAATTATTTTGATTACTTTGGTCAGGATCTGGTGACAATATTCCGGCTCTGATCAGCAACATTTCATTAACCCTGTCGGAACGCCAGGCGCAATAATCGGTGGCTTGTACCCAGCTTACCCCAATCACGGGATAATCGTTGTATGCCGGATGGCGCAAATAAAGTTGTGCCAACGGTTCGTTATAGGCAAGTTTGCCACGCCAGGCTAATGTGTCAGGAAGGGCTTTTCTGTATACCTCAGGATAGTCTTCTCCGAAAACCCTGTTGAGCCAGTAAAGGTATTCCAAATAGTCGAGATTGGTAATTTCTGTTTCGTCCATGTAAAATGAGCGTACAGTAACTCTTCTTGGTGGAGCAAAGTTTTCGTGGAGCGGATCCTCATTGGTTTGCCCCATAACAAACGAACCTCCTTCGATAAAAACCAGCCCGGGGCCTGTTTCCTGTTCGTTAATTTTTGAAACTTCAAAACCTCCGTTGGTAGGGTCATTGTAGCTCCATCCTGTGGTTGCCGAAACATCCTTTTTTGATCCGAAAATACCCTTACAGGAAGTAATAGATAATGAGATCGCTACGATGATTAAAAGACTGAATAATTGCTGATTTTTGAGCATTATTATACGATTTTAAAAAACAGGTTTATTAACTAAAATGATGGACATTTTATTGCTTTTGAATTTTTTCTTTTTTTGTCGCATTCAAAAATCCACGAAAGTGAGATTTCATGCGCCCCTCCACTTGCATTCGACAATTCCGAAATAG
>JAIOZV010000313.1 GCA_021740425.1 Bacteroidales bacterium
CTATATCATGAAAGTACATCTCGAAAAATTGTTTGAGGAAAACGGCGGGTATCTTAAATCTGACCAAATGAAGGGGTCAACATACCGCTACCATCTCAACAAGTTGATAGACTCCGGGAAAGTTTACAAGCTTCGGCATGGGTTGTACGTACATACCAGTTTTCAAGCTTTTGATGAGCGGGTACTGGTGTCTGAAATATTTCCCGCCGGAGTGTTTTGTCTGTTTTCAGCATGGCAGTTGCATGAAATCACAACAACAGTTCCCCATCAATACCACATTGCCTTGCCCAGAAACACAAAAGTAAGCCCGGATACACAACTGCCACTGGCGTTCTATTATTGGAGCGACCACGTTTACAATCTTGGGGTATCGCATATGCCTGTCGCTGATAAGCTGGTTAAATGCTATGATATTGAGCGTTCGGTATGCGATGCGGTGAAATTCAGAAACAAAACCGGTGATGATGTTATGCAGGAAGTACTTAAAAACTACATGGATAAAAACAACAGAAATCTGGATAAGCTACTAAAATATGCTGCGGCACTCCGCATCGAAAACGTAATCATGCCTTACCTAAAATCAATGATATGAACATTTCAGCATCCATAAGAGCCCGGCTGAATAACATTGCGCGAAAAGAGAAAATTGCCTTTCAGGTGATTATTTTGCGGTTTTTGCACGAACGCTTTTTATACAGACTTTCCATGTCGAAATATGCTGAAAACTTTTTCCTGAAAGGTGGAAATTTCATATATGCCCTACAGGGATTGGCAACACGCCCAACCATGGATATAGACCTTTTGGCGAAATCGATGAATAATGAAGCGGCAAATCTTGAATCGATATTCAGGGAAATTGCTACGATAAAAGTTGAAGATGGAACCTGGTTCGATAATGACAGCCTGCAGGTTCAAACCATTTCGCAACAGAATGTTTATACGGGTGTGCGACTATTTATTATGGCTGGCTTTGATGCAGTGAAGCAGAAATTGCAGGTAGATATTGGCTTTGGCGATACAATAACCCCGCGTGCCATGCATTTGGAGTATCCGGTTTTACTTGATGATTTACCAACCCCAAAACTCCGGGCCTACACTCCAGAGACCGCAATTGCCGAGAAATTTCATGCCATGATTTTTCTGGCAGGCGTAAACAGCCGCATGAAAGATTTCTACGATGTTTACCACCTGCTTATTTCGGAAGATTGCAAGCTCTCAACACTTGAAGCGGCGATTAAAGCCACTTTTAAACAACGCAACACCGGTTACACAGAAAACCATGCATTGTTTACAAACGAATTTGCCCAAAATGCAATAAGGGTCAGGCAATGGAAAGCCTTTCTCAAAAAAATAAACCAGCCGGAGGCTGTTGACTTTGCCGGTGTAATCAAAGCGCTTACTTCGCCACTTCAACCTATCTGGCAAGCGCTTTCAGAGGAAAAATCCTGATTTGAAATCCAAAATTATTATATTTGCCCCTAAACAAAAATCAAAACACAACATTTGCTTAGCTCTCGTGAACCAATAAAAGTTGGGTTTAAAAAAAAGACAGATTAAAGTCAGATAGATGAAAAAATTATTCCTCCACCTCCTTGCAATATTGTTTTGTGTCCCTGCATTCCCGCAGCAGCTCAAAAAAATGCATATCATCGGCCAGCCGCAAAAGCTACAATCCGGCGAAATGGTGGCCCGCCGCGACCAAAATGGCAACTACTGTGCAGCTATTCAGGTAATCTCCGATATGAGCGGCTTTAGCTATGATAGTTGGGATGGTATTGTTGGAAATATTGACAGTAAGCCAGGCAAAGACATGGTTTTCCTCACAGAAACTGAACGTGTATTAGAGGTCTTTATAGACGGTTACAAGCCATTGAAGGTCATTCTTTCTGATAAGGGCATAAATCTACAAGCCCGCGAAGTATGGCAAATTACTATCGCTGGAGATGAAGCTGCTGATGTACTTCCGGTAACTTTCCGTTTTACCCCCGAAGATGCAAAACTTTTTATTGATGGTGGAGATGCAAGTGGTAAATTAACACAGGAATTGTCCGTTGGGGAACATCAGGTAAAATTAGTAAGGGATGGATACCAAACAATAGAAAAAACGATTAATGTCAATAAAGAGCAGGTATTTTTCAATTGGCAAATGGAAGAAGCTCCAGATGCCGGATTGCAGATTTCCACTGATCCATCGGGTGCAATGATTTACCTTGATGGTGTGAAATTGGGAGAAAGCCCAGTTGCAGCTTTCTATCCGCCTGGGAGTTATCCAATAACAATCCGAAAAGAAGGCTTTGTATCCATTGAAAACGAAATGATGGAAGTTAAACTTCCGCAAACCACCAAAAAATACATCCTCGAAGAAAACGTGGGCTACCTCACCATCAACACCCGTGATGAAGCCACTGTGTATTTTAATGGCGAAATAATGGACGACCATTCCCGCGTAAAGCTCTCCCCGCAGCTTGTGCAGGTAAAGGTTTCCATGCCAAAAGCTGATGACCTGGAACAACAGGTAGTGATAAAAAAGGATGATGAAATTGTACTTGATATGTTTCCCAACATACAAACCGGTATCATACAGGTTGCAGTTACGCCGTTTGATGCTAATATTGAACTTACCGGCGATGCCGGCGAAAAATACACTGCACAGGGCATGAAAATATTTAGTAATATTCCCGTGGGCACATACACCCTGAAAGTAACTGTTGAAGGCCACAAAACAATAGAAGAAAAGATGGTTCTAAAAACCAACGAAAAATTAAACAAAACCGTTACGCTTGAAGAGGGCAGTGATGGTGATTACGGCATTGAGATGATATTTTAAAAGGTGGCACTTTTACCATGGGCTGCCCCAGAAAACATAGTGATTGTGATGATGATGAAAAACCCACGCACCAGGTAACGTTGAGTGATTTTTATATGGGTAAATATGAAGTTACCCAAAAGCAGTGGGCAGAGATCATGGGCAGCAATCCAAGTTACTTTAAAAATTGTGATAATTGTCCTGTAGAAACTGTAAGCTGGAATGATGTACAGGAATTTATAAAAAAACTAAACCAGCTTACCGGAAAAAATTATCGTTTGCCTACCGAGGCAGAATGGGAGTATGCTGCAAGGGGTGGTGCTTTGGCAAGCTCAACCCCCTCCCCGAAATATGCAGGTAGCAACAACATTGATGATGTGGCATGGTACAATAATAAATTAGGTAAAACCCACCCTGTTGGGGAAAAAATCCGCACAATACTTGGCCTTTATGATTTAAGTGGAAATGTCATGGAGTGGTGTAATGACTGGTATGGTGATTATAGTAGAAAAAGCCAAATCGACCCAACTGGCCCTCCATCAGGCTTATACCGAGTAGTTCGTGGGGGGAGTTGGTATAGTTCTGCCAATTCTTGTGAGGTTTGCAATAGGAATTACAACAGTGTTGCCAAATTTAGTGATGCAATAGGCTTCCGACTTTTATTGCATTAATTCTGGTTGTGCCCTTCCAGCCATGCCTATTAAGCGAAAAAGCAGTGTAACTATGGAAATGAGGAGTAATTTGTCAAAAAGCAAGTCGAAAAGCAACAAATAAAAACTTCTTTATACGAGGCGAGTTTTGATATTTTTAAGTATTTTGGTTCAATAGCCCCCCAGTTTTACATGGCTCATTATCATAAAATTGTTCCAGGGTTACGATCTCCTTTGCGGTCGGGGCTGCGAACCCTAATAATGGGTTCGCAGCCCCGCAGGGGATCGCAACCCTGATATCGGAAGTAGCTGGTAAAAAGGCTGTTGGTTACCCTAAGATTTAATACTTCGTGATGATTTAATTTTTCGGATGCTTGAATGTCCGTGAAGGATTCTCAGGACTTCTACTCACTCCATAGTATTGCGGTAAATAATCAGGTAGGATGCCAGGATAATGTTGCGATAGCGGTGGTTTTTTGTGGGCAGATGCCGGCATTCGGGATGCAACAAATATTGTTCGTCCAAACTCCAGATACGCGAATAGATATCGGCAACAAAACTTCTGGCAGCAGCCTGGCCAAACATTTCTTCACCAAATTCGAAAACAGCATATAAATCCTTTTCAAATTGTTCAGAAACCTTTACTTCTTTTCTCTGTTTTTCAGCCAATTCTCAAAATTTTTCATCGATTCCTGAACAGAAAAAAACGGCCCTTTTTCGGCCTCAGCAATGCCTTTCAAAAAGGTTTCATGCTCAATTTTGCCTGGTTTTACCCAGCGCAAATCTTTGTTTTCCTGTTCTTTAATAAGTGCCATAATTTGAACTTTTGTTGTAATGGCAAAAGTAATATATTTCCTGAAGTCACGGTTTCAGCCACGGCCAAAATTCGTAGGGTAACTATCCATCATGATGCCAAAGGAAATTAAGCTAATAAGGTTTGCGCTATCTCGGAGAAATGCTTTTTTCCTACAAAGGTTTTTATGCTCCGGCCGGGGATTTCATGCAATCTCAACGAAAACCTTATCCTTTTTTTAAACCTTAATAGAAATGCTGACCATTAGAAAAAATTAACCTTACATTATTAAAAATCCCAAAGCATCAGTTTCAGGGGTTTCCCGAGGGGATCCCTTTGGAGCGATCCCCTTCCTTCGGTCGGAGTTGCGATCCCTTGTGCCTGGATTTGGAGCCACAAAGTGCCTGTTTCCATGTAAAATGAATTTTCTTTCCACTATCTCAGTGGTTTCTCCATTGCCTCTGTTGTTTTTATTCTGATATCCGGACTGGTTTCAAATATTCCTTATTTTTGCCCTTGAATCAATAATCAGAAACTGAAATGAGGATTACTATACTATTATTATTACTAATTACATTTAGCGCACTTTTTCCCCAAACGCCATCCAAAAACTATATCATCAATTCACACAATTATTACTATGGCTCCGGCATTTCTACCGACGAAAACCGCGCCCGCGAAGAGGCCATCCGCGAACTGAGCGAAATGATTTCGGTAACTGTGGCCAGCGAGTTTGAACACATCGGCACAGAAACCAACATGCAATACGAGGAGTTTGCCAGTTCGGTAATCAAGACATACGCTACTTCCACCCTGAAAAATGTGGAGCAAAATCGTACTGTTGCCCCTGACGGGCAAATAGAAGTGTTTTGTTATATGTCGAAGGAAGTGGTTAAAAAACTCTACAACGAGCGGGCTGAGATGGCTTATAAAATGTACATCAATGCCAACGAAAATATCGAAAGAGGCAACCTGGCTTTTGCGTTTAAGAACCTGTATTTTGCCAGCCTGCTCATCAAATCCATCCCCGAAGATCGGGTGATAGTGCATGATAAAGAGATCAGCCTTGAAATACCCCGAACCTTGAATCGTACCATGCAGAATATTCAGTTTAAACTGATTGGCGATGAGATGAAAA
>JAIOZV010000314.1 GCA_021740425.1 Bacteroidales bacterium
CTTAGAGACGATGGCGTGGGTTATGGTGATTATCTGGAGCAAATCACATATTTGCTTTTTCTTAAAATGGCAGACGAACTCAACAAACCACCTTACAATAAAGGTTTAAAATTCCCCAAACTCAAAAACGCAGAAGGTGTTGAACTGCCCGATGCTGAAACTTGTGATTGGCAAACGCTGTCGCAAAAACGTGGTTTGGAACTGGAAAATTTTTACAACCAAATGTTACGCAGTTTAGGAAGTGAAAAAGGGACTTTGGGGCAAATTTTTGTAAAAAGTCAAAACAAAATACAAGACCCTTCAAAACTCTTAAAAATCATTGATATGATTGATAAAGAGCAATGGAGCTTAATGGGAACCGATGTAAAAGGAAAAATTTACGAAGGACTTTTAGAAAAAAATGCCGAAGATACCAAAAGTGGTGCAGGGCAATATTTTACACCTCGTTCATTAATCAAAACAATGGTTGCCTGTGTTCGCCCCAAACCAATGAAAACCATTATCGACCCAGCTTGTGGTACAGGCGGTTTCTTTTTGGCAGCTTACGATTTTATCAAAAGTCAGAACTTAGACCAAGAAGAAAAAGAGTTTTTGAAAAACAAAACTTTTTACGGAAACGAAATTGTTGCCAATACCCGCCGTATGGCATTGATGAATATGTTTTTGCACAATATTGGCGAAATAGACGGAGAAACACTCATTTCTTCTGCTGATGCTTTGGTTTCTGATAATGGCATACGTTACGATTATGTGTTGGCAAATCCGCCTTTTGGTAAAAAAAGCAGTATGACCATTACCAACGAAGAAGGCAAACAGGAAAAGCAAGATTATATAATCAATCGTCAGGATTTTGTGGCAACCACAGCCAACAAACAACTAAACTTTTTACAACACATAAAAACGCTGTTAAAACTCACAGGCGAAGCAGCCGTTGTACTTCCCGACAATGTTTTATTTGAGGGCGGAGCAGGCGAAACAGTTCGTAAAGAATTGATGAAAACAACTGAGTTGCATACGGTTTTAAGACTTCCGACAGGAATTTTCTATGCACAAGGCGTAAAAGCAAATGTTTTGTTTTTCGACAACAAACCAGCATCAAAAGACCCTTGGACAAAAGATGTTTGGATTTATGATTACCGCAGTAATATAAGCCATACGCTAAAGAAAAACCCAATGCGATTTGAGCATTTACAGGAATTTGTAAAACTCTATAATCCTGAAAACCGCAACAAGCGAGCAGAAACGTGGAGCGAGGTTTCGACAGGCTCAACCTCCCCTGAAGGCAGATGGAGAAAATTTACGTATTCAGAAATCATTGAACGGGACAAAACCAACCTGGATATATTCTGGATTAAAGACAAAAGCCTAACCGACTTGGACAACTTGCCCGACCCTGATGTTTTGGCAAACGAAATAATTGAAAACATTGAAGCCGGACTGAATAGTTTTAAGGAAATAATGGAAACAATAAACGGTGATGAAAGCTAAGGCCTGCCCGAAAGCCATACACATTTGCAATTCGCACAAGCCAACTTTCAAACCCAAAATTGCAAAAGAAACAAACAGAGCATTGATGAAAGTTGAAATCAGTCAGTCGAAGTCGATGTGGTATGGTGAAAGCGAAAAAATTATAAAACAAATATTTACCGACTATAAATCCTTTGCTAAAGATTGCGAACGTTTGCCCATATTGTTTTTCAACGAAGCTGATGCGATTATTTCAAAAAGAAGAGAACTCGGAAATTCAAGCGTTGATCAAACTGAAAATACAGTGCAAAATATTATTCTCGAAGAGTTGGAAAACTTCGAGGGTATTCTGATTGCCACAACAAACCTTGCAAACCATCTTGATGCTGCATTTGAAAGGCGGTTTTTATTTAAAATCCAATTTCACAAATCAAATACTGTGGTGAGAGCTAAAATCTGGAAATCAAAATTACCATCCTTAGAAATCAGCGATTGTAATTTATTGGCTGATAAGTTTGATTTTTCAGGTGGACAGATTGATAACATCCTTCGAAAGCATGAAATATATGAGATCATTCACGGAGAAAAAGTTGACCTTAAAAAACTAATGGTTTTTTGTACGGAAGAAACTTTGGGTAACAACAGAATGAAGATAGGTTTTAAAAAATAAGGGAAGGGTTTAGCCCAGACCCAGAACAAACCGATCGGTGTAAATTACCCGTAGCACAAAAATTTGGTCAATACGGACAGGTATTGTATCTTTGCACGTACAATTAAATAATGTTATTATGGATGCAAAATTAACATTGAAGCTGGATAAATTTGTGATTGATAAAGCAAAAGAATATGCTTCTTCACATAAAAAGAGTCTGTCGAGAATGATTGAATCTTATCTTAAATCGCTAATTAATAATGAAATGCCTGATTCGAAAGATGAGATTGAAATATCTCCTTTTGTAAGGAGTATGCAAACCGGCATAAGGATACCTGATGATTTTGACTACAAAAAAGCGTATGGTGATTATTTAATCGAGAAATACAAATGATGGATAAGCTGTTTTTAGACACCAATGTTGTATTGGACTTGCTAGGAGAACGTGAACTATTTTATGATGCTGCTGCAAAAATTGCAACACTCGCCGACAAAGGAAAAGTCATCCTATCAGTTTCTGCACTTTCCTATTCAACAGTTTATTATCTGTTGTCAAAATTTGAGGATAAGGAAGTAGTAAAAGAAAAGTTACGTAAATTCAAGCTGATTGCTGAAACATCTGATTTAACAGATAAGATAATAGACAAGGGGCTCTCATCAAAGTTCACTGATTTTGAAGATGCCCTGCAATACTACTGTGCCATAAAGATGGATTGCAATATTTTAATTACTCGCAACGAAAAAGACTTTAAAGCATCTGCTATTCCGGTGATGACACCCGATGAATATTTGAAAAGTATATCGCATAAATAATAAACATCCCGCTCTCCCGGATTTGTGCCATTGGCATCCCTTCGGGTTAATCCGGGCATAAATAAAAACAGCCCCAAAGCGGGGCTGCTTGTTTTCTCATCATTGTAGTTTTGGTTTGGGAAAAATTCCTTTCCCAAATTAATTATTTGAACGAAACTTCAAATTCGTCATCAAAGCGCTTATTCACGATGTCGCAGCCATGGTTGAACATCCGGTTGAAATTATCATGTTGGGTGCTGTGCAACTGGAATTTCCGTTTTTCAGGATCGGTGGCAGATGGCAGCAATCCAAATGCTTCCCATAAGGCTTCTTCCATATCTGCAATACCATTCACACCCAGCTTACCCAGCAAATCGATTATTTGCTGCGGGGATGGTCGTTCAACAGCCGAATCCAACTGCTTTTCAAATTTTTGAATACGCTTTTGGGTAGTGGTAAAACTTCCGCCTATTTCAAAAGGCAGGGAGGCAGGCAAAATCAAGTCAGCTTCTTCGGCAGTTTCGGTCATAAAATAATCCTGCACCATAATAAAATCGGCCTTGTCGAACCAATCTTCAACTTCTTCCTTATTTACAGCGCAGCCCAATGGGTCTTCACCAAAAATAAAGAGATTTTTCAGTTTTCCTTCTTTCAGCAAATGGTAAGGGCTGTTGATGTTTTCAGGAAGATCATTCACACCCCACTTTTGCCTGAGTTTGCTGATGACTTGCGGATTGTCGTAGGGCTGAAATCCGGGGGCAATCTTGTGGCAGCCTCCCATGTCGATTACTCCCTGCGAATTGTTTTTCTCTTTTAATGCTATCAGTCCCTGGGCAGTTTTCCCAAGTTTACCTGTAATAATGGCAAGGTTGAAAAGTTCGAAACTTACATTGGATGAAAGTTCTTTTTCCGAGAAGATCAAAACAGCGTTGGTTTCGTTGTTGAAGTCCTTGGCAAATTGCGCCAGTTCATCGATGCAGCAAACCCCTGATTTTTCAAACAAATCGTCAAAATCTTCTGCCATAAGTTTTGCTTTGTAATCTTCAAATTGCAGCGAACGATCATTGATGAACAGTTGATTTTGCAGTCCGCTGGAAAGCAGGAAGTAATTCACCGCTTTTAAGAAGAAGTAATAATCCTTTATGTCGTGGACTTTATCCACTTTGTGCTTAAGGCCGCTGTTGAGGTTGTTGGTTACCAATTCAACAGGAACTTTTTTGCGGTTGCGGGCACTAAAAATCATGTGGTTTACCAGCGGGTGATCCATGTGGAGGTTTGATCCCAGCACAAAAATACGGCTTGCTTTATTGATCTCTTCAAAAGGTACATTGGCAGTGGCATTCTGGCCATATCCAATGCCGCGCCCCAAATAGTGGAAGCAGTTAATGTTGTTGGTTTTTGCTCCGGCACGTGCCAGTTTCTGAACCATATAAATTTCTTCGTTGGTGAGTCGGGCACCGGCAAAAAAAGCATTATCATCAGGGTTTACACCCTTGATGTGGTCGGTAATAATTTCGTAGGCTTCTTCGAATGAAATTTCTTCAAACTCACCACCTTTTTTAAGCATTGGTTTGGTGATGCGTGAGGTGTCATTGAGGTAGTTGTAACCAAATTTTGCATGCCTGCTGATGTTCCCGTCTTTGTTTATTTCGCCTTTGGCACCTGTAGCGCGCATCACGAAACCACCTTTGTGGTGCAGTTCTATTTCGAAACCTTCAGAACCATAATTGTCGATGGTTTTGATGACATCGGTTTTTACAGGTCCCGGTTTGAAAAGCACATTCTCGGTTATGGCACCTGTTGGGCAGGCTGAGATGCACATTCCACAGGATTCACATTTTGTGTCGTTGAGCGATTTACCCATACTTGGAGCCACATAAGTATCAAAGCCTCGTTCGACCAAACCCAGGGCGTTGGCGCCAACCACATCTCTGCATATCCGCACGCAGCGGGCACAAAGGATGCATTTGTTGTTGTCGATTTCTATAAAGGGATGAGAAAAATCCACCTCATATTCCCTGTGTGTTCCCTCATACTTTTTCTGTTCAGCTTCATATTCTGTACTGTGCTTTTTGAGGTCGCAGGTAAAATATTCGGTGCAACCACATTCAAGGCAGCGATGGGTTTCGGCGTGTGCTGTTTCCTCGTTTTCATAGCCAAGTTCAACTTCTCTAAAATTCTTTCTGTCAGCGGGATCCATAGTTGGCATTTCCTGCCGGAGTTGTTTTTGGTAACGGCTTAAATAATCCTTGGGATCCTGGTCACGGAAATTGTCTCTGCGGCTTATAAACTCTTTCTTTTCCGGGGTGAGCGGAAGCCCTGACAAGTACTGGTGGCAACTGCGTGAAGCAGTTTTGGCCTGTGCTATGGCCTCGATGATTGTGGCGGGGCCGGTAACACCATCGCCTGCAGCAAATATTGATGGAATGCCTGTTTGTAAGGTCGTACGGTCGGCATCAAT
>JAIOZV010000315.1 GCA_021740425.1 Bacteroidales bacterium
CAATTTTTTTCCTTCCATCAATAATTGGACACCTTATGAAGAATCACTTCGAAAATTAATTCAAAAAGAAACAACAACCGAATTTGCAGATCAGGCAATCAAATCTTTCTGTAAAACACTTTATATAAATTATATAAATGAAGCAGATTCGTTGATTTCCGATGAGAAATACAGCGAAGCAGACCTTATGATAAAGAATGCTTCCACGTTTTGCAATCTAAATCCGGATAAGCAATGCGAAATTCTAACTTTTAACAAACTGGCGCAGGCGAAGTATGGCATTTTTGATGCCTACCTGCAGGTTGCACTGTCGGCAATGGAAATGGGAAAACTTGAATTTGCGCAGAATTATTTACGCCTGGCTATGGAATTTCAAATCGCAAACAGCAATATCATCATTTCTTCC
This sequence comes from Bacteroidales bacterium, assembly GCA_021740425.1. Classification (GTDB taxonomy): domain Bacteria; phylum Bacteroidota; class Bacteroidia; order Bacteroidales; family 4484-276; genus SABY01. The sequence goes on from JAIOZV010000315.1 coordinate 407, forward strand.
ACCACAGTTGAGCAATATTATGAAGAATTGGCCTGGGCCTATTTCGAAGCTGCGAAGGATTTCTATAATCTTGAAAATTTTCGGGAGGCTTTTGATGCCTATGTCAATGCCCGGCAAATTTATGATCTGATAGAAATTGACACTTATGATGAGTTGATTGATAAACAGATTAAAAGATGTTTCATCAATAATTAATTTTAAAAGTATGGGAAACTTTTAAAATTATTTGGCATATTTGCAGCTTACAAGCAGTTAATAAAAAAATATTTACAATGAAAAGAAGATTACTACTTATTAGTAACTCAACAAACTTTGGAGAAGCCTACCTGGGATGGCCGCGTGATTTCATTAAGGATTTTATGTTCCCGACCGGGGTGAAGGATATTTTATTCGTTCCCTATGCAGGTGTCGGATTGGATGAACAAAGCCTTGAAAAGTCCTTTGATGCTTATGAACAGCGGGTTCAGGGTGTGTTTAGTGAGCTTGGGTTGAATATTTATTCTATCCATAAAGAAGCCAACTCTGTGGAAGCTGTCGAAAAAGCTGAAGCCATTGCCGTTGGCGGAGGGAACACTTTCCACCTTGTGGCGATGATGCATGAAACTGGGATTATGGACGCCATCAGGAAAAGAGTGCATGAAGGTGCTCATTACATGGGTTGGAGTGCCGGATCGAATGTTGCTTGCCCGGCATTGAAAACAACTAATGATATGCCCATTACCGAACCGTCAAGCTTTGATTGCCTGAACCTTGTTCCTTTCCAGATCAATCCGCATTATCTGGATGCAAACCCTGAAGGCCACGGCGGCGAAACCCGCGAACAACGAATTGAGGAGTTTCTCACCGTGAACCGCAATATGACTGTGGTTGGCCTGCGCGAAGCTTCGCTGCTTTGGGTTGAAGATGACAAAATTGAACTGAAAGGAAAAAAACCCATGCGTCTTTTTAAATTCGGGCAAGAACCCAGGGAATTGGAAGTAGGTTCTGATATTGGATTCCTGCTTTAGGCTTTTTAAAAAGACTCAGATTTTTTGAGTTTGAAAAATAAAAAAAGTTCCGCTTTTTTCACAAAGGCGGAACTTTTTTACTTTGAATTGTTTATTGAATAGAAAATATCATAACTATCGAATATGAATAAATGGGACGAACGCTTCTCATCGGAAGAATTTTTTTATGGTGAGGAGCCCAATGTTTTTTTTGCCGAATATATTTCATCACTGCAGCTCAAGGGAAAATTGCTTTTGCCGGCCGAAGGAGAAGGAAGAAATGCTGTGTTTGCTGCAAAACTGGGATGGCAGGTGCATGCCTTTGATAGCAGCAGGGTAGCCCGACAAAAAGCGCTTGGATACGCCCACAGTAAAAAGGTGATGATTGATTATGAATGTTTTGATATGGCAGACTTTATTCCAAAGCCTGAAATGTATGATATGGTCGCCCTGGTTTTCGCCCACTTGAAGCAGGGAATACGCGAATTGGTTCATCAGAAATTGGTTCAGTCATTGAAAAAAGGTGGAATAATGCTGGTAGAATCCTTTGCCAAAGAGCAAATCCACAACAATACCGGTGGCCCTCCCGACATCAACATGCTGTATTCTACAGAAATGATGAAAAAGGATTTCAATGGATTGAAGGTATTGAAACTTTGCCAGCAAAGCACTACACTTAAAGAAGGTCATCACTTTGGTGAGGCCGATGTAGTGCGTTTTATCGGACAAAAATTATAGGCTCAGGTAAATCACAGAAAATCGTGATCCATTGGAAAATACGTGCAGAATTAAAAGACTTACAATTTTTCGATGGCACGGGCAAGCATATTCCGCACTTCACCAGCCATAGCTCCCAATTCCTGATTTTTAACAGCCTGCATCGATTCGAGCGGGTCAACAGCAGATACCTCAATTTTGCCGGGCTCCTGCTCCTGAACAATAACGTTGCAAGGCAACATTACCCCAATCTTATCTTCCATCTGTAAAGCCTTGTAGGCAAAACCCGGATTACATGCACCAAGGATAATATATTTTTTAAAATCAACATCCAGTTTTTCTTTTAATTTTTCCTGAATATCGATGGTGGATATCACACCAAAACCTTCTGTTTTCAGTGTTTCGGTAACTTGCTTAATGGCATTTTCAAAGTCGGATTCGATTGTTTTGCTGATATAATAACTCATAATTGTTTCATTTTAAATTTTATTAGTTAACAAATAGGATAAACATTTTGTTGCCGGAAATTACAATTAATCCAACCAAAAATGTATATCAGTTTTTGAATCTGCATAAATCAGGCAAATGATTATCTTTGCTTCATCAAGAAAATATTCACAAAAAAATGATTTAACATGTTTACATTACCACCTTTACCTTATGCGTATGATGCGCTGGAACCGCACATCACCAAACAAACCCTCGAGTTTCACCACGACAAGCACCACAATGCTTATGTGGAAAAAGTGAACGGCCTGATTAAAGGAACCGAATTTGAAAATGCCGATCTGGAAACCATCATTCAAAAATCTGAAGGTGGCATCTTCAATAATGGCGCCCAGGTTTGGAACCACACTTTTTATTTTGAACAGTTTTCAGCCACACCTCAAGCGGAGCCCACCGGAAAACTGATGGAGATTATTGTTCGTGATTTTGGAAGTTTTGAAAGCTTCAAAGAAAAATTCTCCACCGCTGCTGCCACATTGTTTGGCTCAGGATGGGCATGGTTGGTTGTGGATGATTCGGGAACTTTGGGAATTGCCCAATCTTCAAATGCCGGCAACCCCATCCGCGAAGGGCACAAACCACTGCTCACCTGCGATGTATGGGAACACGCCTACTATCTGGACGAACAAAACAAACGTCCGGCTTATATCGAAAACTTCTGGAAAGTATTGGACTGGAAAGTGATTGAAGGAAGATTTTAAAGCTCTGAGGCCTGTCAGGTTTTTAAAACTTGACAGGCCTTTTAATCTATAAATTAACCCTGTCGCGCACAAAGAAAGTACTCCCTGCTCCTAAAATCATTAAAACTCCTGCCATATAAAGTGCATTGATCGGGTCACCATCGAAAAAGTATTTCAGAATCAAACCACTGAAAATTCCATTGATAATTTGAGGAATGGTGATCGACATATTGAATAATCCCATAAACATCCCCATTTGCTTTGCAGGAATAGAGGTTGCCAGCATGGCATAAGGCATGGCCAGAATACTTCCCCAGGCGATCCCCACTCCAATCATCGGAATCCATAGAAGTTGATGATCTGAGATTATTGCAAATGAGAGAAATGACAAACCGCCCAGGGTTAAGGCCAAAGCATGGGTTGGCTTACGCCCGATAACTTTCGCGACTTTGGGAAGCAAAAGAGCGATCATCGCCGAAACACCGTTATAAATCCCAAACAAAATCCCCACCCAGTTGCCGGCATCCTGGTATCCTGCCGAATTGGGATCGGTAGTTCCGAAATAATGCTGGGCAATGGCCGGAGTGGTGTAAACCCACATCGAAAAAAGAGCAAACCACGAAAAGAACTGCACCAACAATAGCTGCCACATGGTGGGTGGAATTTTAAATTTCTGCTTCACTTCCGATTTATCTTCTTCCTCATCATAAAACTCCGGTGGATATTCTTTGGTGGTTGAAACCGTCCAGATTATGGAAGTAATTAAAACTGCCGCACCAAAATAAAACGACCATGTTACATTTTGTGGAACAAGTCCTGCTTCTTCGGCTTCAGTAGAGAAACCCATAAAATTACCCAAAATATATGGAAGCCATGAACCAACTACAGCGCCAATTCCGATTAAGAGTGTCTGCATCGAAAAACCAAGCGTGTGCTGTTCAGGTGGCAGTTTATCCGCAACCAGTGCCCTGAAGGGTTCCATGGAGATATTGATGGAAGCATCCATGATCATCAATAAACCGCCACCAATAAACATGGGGGCAATATAGCCCGCAAGTGCCGGAGCATTGGGCATGAGGATGAGCGCCGCACTGGTGAGGAATGCTCCAAGCAAAAAGTAGGGTCTTCTACGTCCAAAACGGTTCCAGGTTCTATCGCTGAAATAGCCGATGATGGGCTGCACGATCATCCCGGTTATGGGTGCTACAAGCCAGAACCATGAAAGATGCTCTACTTCGGCACCAAATGTTTGAAGAATTCTGGAAGCGTTGGCATTTTGCAATGCAAACCCAAATTGAATTCCTAAAAACCCGAAACTCATGTTCCAGATTTGCCAAAATGATAAGCGTGGTTTTTTTGCCATGATGTATGTGTTAAGATCGGATATTATGAAACACAAAAATAATCGAATTGAAAAACCACACCGGCCTTTCGAGCCATGATATAAAAGTTTTACGCCTTGTGTATTTGTTTCTCCCTCAAATCAAGAACTTTACAATATCGCCTGTTGTTAGAAAATATTTACCTGCGGGCAGCCAAAAAAATAGTGTGCCCGATGCATTGAATTAATTCCTGTGTCAATCACCTCAAAAATAATTAGCATCTCACATAGCTGTAGATTTGGAAGTATTGATGAATCATTGTATGTTGGGGCAATACAGTGCCATTGATTTAATTTCTAATATGGGTTGATGGCAATTTATTTGGACAATCAAGAGCATGGATACACAAAAGTAATAGATAAAAACTGATTGGCGGTCAATAATCCGATTCGTGAGATCTGCATTCAATTATAAAAAATCCGTAGTTTTAAATTCGAGACATCAGCGACTAAACTTGTAAAAATTTAAAAGAACCTTCTCCAACCTAGTGTTATGTTAATCTGAAATTGACGGATAAAGTCTTTTAAGTTTTATTCTTGCTTGGTCGTTTGTAAATTGCCAGCTAATTTTAGACGTTTTATTATTTCTATGATTTTGCCACGCTTGTACTTCTGATGTTATTT
>JAIOZV010000316.1 GCA_021740425.1 Bacteroidales bacterium
AGTTCAATAAATTTATTCAGCATTCTGTTTTTTTTGCAAAACTAACAAAAACAATCAATGCACTGACCGATTTTTCAAGAAAAACAATCAGCACGTTGACTGAAAATTGATTGGAAATAATACGCTTAGTACGCATTTTTGCTTCACTACCCTAAAGGATTATAGCCGGTGAGCGCAAAATCAAATCCCAGCAATGTAGCCGGTGAGGCTTTCGTGGTGGTCGAGGTTGAACTTTTTGCGTATCCGTGCGCGGGTTACTTCGATGGAAGCAGGCGTGGAAAGTAGCAGCATAGCAATTTCTTTGGTGTTCATGTTCATTTTGAGGAAGGTGCAAATCTTTTTCTCGGTGGAGGTCAGTTCGGGATGTTTCTCATCCAGCCGCTCATAAAAATCGGTATGCACATCTTTGAATTGTGTTTCGAAAATATTCAGAAAATCATTTTCATAGTTGGATTTATTGTCGCTGACGATTTTTCTTACGATTTCCATTCCCTCTTTATTAATGTAAGGGATCAGCCTTTTTATTTCCACCAGTATTTCTTCGTTTCTTTTCTGGTAATTGGCAAGGTGCAACGCCGCAATGGCAAGTTCTTTTTTGTGGTGGTCGAGTTCAGTATTCAGGCGGTCTTCCTCCTGTTGTCGGATGGTTTTGTTGGCTGAGGAAATCCGCAGCATGGATTTGGTGCGGGCCAGCAATTCGATTTTGTCGATGGGTTTGCGGATGTAGTCAACGGCACCCACCGACATGGCTGTGCGCAGGTCGTAGGCCGACAACATAAAACCGGTCATCATCACCACCGGAATATCACAACAGACTTTGGAAGCCTTCATTTTTGCTATCAACTGCAGGCCGTCCATAACGGGCATATCCCAGTCGGTAAGTACCAGATCGGGCATAACCTCCTTTACCACACGTAGTGCTGTTTCGCCATTCAGCGCCTGGTACAATTCGTAGGGTTCGTGCGATTCGATATAATAATTTACGATGCCTTCGAGGAGGGCAGGCTCGTCATCAACGATCAGGATTTTTTGCTTCTTCATTTTCTATTAGGTTTATTAATCGGTTATATTCTGCTTCGTTTTGAATATTAATGGCACTAATTAGTCGCGAAATCCATTCGTTTACGTTGCTTTCATTAGTACCTTTCAGGGGGTCGAGTACATAACGAAAACGGGAAATTTCAAAGATTTTGAACTCCTTCATTTTTTTCACCACTTCTTTCAAATCCTCTTTTTCGGTTTTGGTGAGTATCAATTTTGGTTTAAGATCGGGCAGGATGGTTTCGTTTTCTTCCTGTTTGACGCTTTGCGAAATATGATGCATTGTGAACCAAAATTTACAGCCTTCGTCAGCATCGTTGCGTGCACCGATTTTTCCGCCGTGGGCTTCAACGGCCATTTTGCAGAAGGTTAGCCCCAAACCTGTTGAGCGGTGAGCGCTGCCTTCGCTTTTTCCGAAGTGGCGGTATTTGTCGAAAATATAGGGCAGTGCTTCCTCAGGAATAGCGTCGCCGTAATTTTTCATGGAAATGTGCAGCATACCATCGCCGGAAGGCTCAGCAATAATGTCAATACTTCGGTTGAGGGGCGAATATCGGACTGCATTGGAAAGGAGGTTGTCGAATATGCGCACCATCACCTCTTTGTCGGCCCTGATTTTAAAGTCGGTAAAATGCAGTTGCACTTCTAAGTTTTTCTCCCTCAGGCCGGTTTCCTGCCCGTTGATGACTTCTGTGATAATGTTGCGCAGCGAAAGAATTTCATTGTTGAGGTTAAATCCGGCCTTTTCGTATTTTTCCACATCCAGCATGTTGGTGATGAGGCGGAGCATTTTTCGCGCCAGGAGGTTCACTTTATGGTCGCGGGTATTGAGCAATATCTGACTTAGCGGATTTTTCAGGTCGTGCACCAGGGCATGAGTCAGCATCTCTTTAAATTTATCGAGTTTTTCGAGTTGCAGGTATTGGCTGTTGATTTTTTCTTTTTGTGCTACGATTTCAGCTTTTTGAGTGGTGAGCAAAAGATTTGCTTTTCTTTTCTGCACTAAGTTTCTTATGATCGTTACCGCAAAAAGCACCATGAACAAAAAACCAACAATAAACGAGTTTTTTATAACCTTCTGATATTTTAGCTCAGCAATATGAATGGCATCCTTTTGCGCCTGTTCGGCGGCCATAGCTCCTTTTTCTTTTTCAAATTTGTATTGGTTTGCCAGGTTGGTGATTTCTTCTATGTTACTCTCGTTAAATAAGCTGTCGCTTTGTGCCTTGTATTCAATATGATACTGATACGCTTTCTTATAATTACCAATTGCAGCATAACATTTTGCTAAAATATCTGCTGCCTTTTTCATATTATCCCTTTCTCCTGATTCAATGGCTGAATAAAATCCTTTTTCACCATATTGAATGGCTCTTTTGTAGTTTTCGAGTTTAAAATAAGCGTTACAAAATTCAATATTTACGGTTGTAACAATATCCTGAGAACCTATCTCCTTGGCAATAACCATCGATTTTTGTAAACATTCCAGTGATTTGGAATAGTCCTCCAGAGACAGGTAAATGATTCCCATATTCAGGTAGCTGATTGAAAGGCCGGAACTATAGTTGAGTTCCGTGTTTATTTTCATGGATTTTTGAAAATACTCCATCGCTTTGGAATAATCCTTCTGAACATAGTAAATATTGCCAATGTTTGTGTAAGTATCAGAAATCCCATATTTATCATTGAGTTCTTCGCGGATTTTTAAGGATTGTTGATAATATTCCAGTGCTTTGGGATAATCTCCCTGTTCATCGTAAACAACGCCTATGTTGTTATAGCTTCCTGACATTCCTGTTTTATTATTAAGTTCTTCAAAAACTTTTAATGCTTTTTGAAAATACTCCAGGGTTCGGGGATAATCGCCCTGGGCATAATAAATATTACCAATGTTATTGTAAACACCTGAAGTTCCGGTTTTATCATCAATTTCTTCAAAAAATTTTAAGGCTTTAAGATAATATTCCAATGCATTAGAGTAATCGCCCTGAGACAGATAAATATTACCGGTATAATTGTAACAGTAAGAAATTCCGGCTTTATCGCCAATAACCTCGCAATTTTTTAATGCTTTTTGATAAAATGCCAATGATTGAGTATAGTCATGCTTATTAAAGTAATAATTACCAATCAGTTTCAGGCTGACAGATTTTCCTTTTTTAAAACCTAAAACATCACTCAGGCTGTCGGCTTGAGTAGCATATAGCAGGGTTTTATCGATATCGGTATATTTAAGCTCCCCGGCGATATCATTTAAGAGATTAATCCTTATCGTATCGGGTTTCAGGTGGTTTGCCAGTAATGATTCGAGGCTGTCAACTTTTGCGTTCTGAGCAAATACCGAGAAAGAAATAATAAATAACAACAAAATTACTCTTGCTTTTTTCATGAGGTCGTTTGTTTGAAAGTTTTCGTTAATCAATCATTTAGCCGTTTTCGCCCACACCCTTTTCCCATCAAAAGTTACAGCAATTTTCATAATGTTGGTGCAGCCCTGCTGGCGGAGGATGGTTTCGTACCGGCGGTCTTCGATTTGTTGGAGGGCTGCTTCGAGGGTCTGATCCTTGGTTTCGTTGTTGAAGGTGTCGATGGATTTGAGTTCCATGATGATGGCCTGTTTGCTTTTGTCTTTGGGAATCACACTCACATCAAAGCGGCCATAACCTGATTCTTTTTCCGAATAGACTTCGTAACGGTCTTTCAAGCCGATGAGCATCCCAAGCAAAAATGCCTGAAATACCCGCTCTACCTCTTTGGTTCTGCGGCCAACGTTGAAATAGGAGAGGGTTTCCAACACGAATTTCGACAGTATCCGTTCAAAGGTTTTGATGTCGTTGGCTATAAGGGCGTTGAGCATGTCGTCCAATTCTTTGCTGCCGATATTTTTCTCAAACCATTTGTTGATGGTATTAACATAAATGAGCCTGAGTTCCTGGTTTGGAATTGAAACCTTATAAATCTGTCTGCTATTTTGCATTTCATGGTAAAGTGCTTTCAAATAGCCTGTCTGAACCAGAAAAGACATAATTGTTTCCTGACTACTCTCCAAATCCTCAAAAGAGATATTCTCATTTATGGGTGTAAAAACCGGGATATTATTAAGTGCATCTTCGATTCCTTTTTTGACTGTGTTATCCGAATCTTTTATCAGGTTATGCACAAGAGCATTGGCGCTGGTGCTGAGCCAGTAGGGCTTAAATTCGCCGTTGTTCTTTACAAAACTCAGAATTGACCAGGGATTGTAAATTTCCTCGTTGCCAAAATAGTAGCCATTATACCAGTTTTTTACATCTTGTTTCGACTTGATTAACCCATAATAAGCCAGCATTTCATCAACTTCGCCCTGGGTAAATCCAAAATAGTGGTTGTAATTTTTGTTTAAAACTGAATACACTTCAACATTATTCAAATCGCTGAACATGGATTCTTTGGAAACACGCAGGATGCCTGTTAAAATTCCCTTTTGAAGGTGTTGGTTGCCTTTCAGGGTATTGCCCAGAAGTGTGCGCAGGAAATCAATGGCTTGTGTGTAATAATCGTTCAGGTAGGCCTCATGAACGGGAGTGTCGTATTCGTCAATGAGTATGAATACCGTTTTCTGATAATACCGGTGCAGCAACTCTGAAAGAAGTAATATTGATTCACTCAAAAGGGATTCGTTGGCTTTTTCTTCGATGATGCTATTGAACTTTTCCAGCTCAGTCTTTAAAAATTTGCCTTTTTCAAGTACGAATTTATATACTTTGAATGCCTTTGCAATAACAGAACTAATGGAATAATAAATCTTTTCGTAAGTATCCCCTTTGCATGATTTAAAACTCAGCGATACAACCGGATACTGCCCAAAATGCTGTTCAAAAACCGGACTTTGGGTAATGGCCAGGCTATCGAAAAGCCTGCGGTTTTCCTCCGTGTTTTTGTTGGAAAAAAAGTATTGCAGCATACTCATGTTGAGCGTTTTCCCAAAACGGCGTGGGCGGGGGAAGAGCAGAACCCGTGAAGCATCATTGATCACATCTTCTATAAAAAGACTTTTGTCAACAAAGTAATTATTACCCTGTCTGAGTAATTTGAAATCATCCTCACCAATAGCAAGTTTTTTCATGACTAAAACATTTGTTGCAAAAATAGGGAAATTTTATTGCCATATTCATGAGGAAAACAATGCTATAACCAAATCAAAAAATCAATCGTAATCTGCCAGGCTGATTAAAAATGCCTAAAGCATCGCTTTGGGCGATACTGT
>JAIOZV010000317.1 GCA_021740425.1 Bacteroidales bacterium
CACAGAACAAAATCAATACCACCGAATTCTCCAAAATGCTGGAGTTACTCTCCGAAAATGACGACCGTGTAATCAGCAGTTTTTCGCTGTATTATAAAAGCGAACATTCCATGAACCGCAACAACCTGAGGTATCATTTTTATAAAAATGGATTGGATCAGGAAGAGCTTGTTTCAAAATATGAAAGCCGTTTGATCGGGTGGGCTGAGGCCTTGCAAGTTAAAAATAAACCTTTCTGGACCGAGCCATACAAAGAAGATGAAACCGGCGAACTTACCACAGCTTACCTTGTGCCTGCATTTATCAGCTATAACGACAGCACGCCGCTGAAAGGCCTGATTGGTGTAGAATTCAGATTGCAATGGTTGAGTAAAGTGATCGAAACCAAAAAGGTTTACAACTATGATTACGTTTTTGTTTTGTCGAAGGAGGGGAAGCCGGTTATCCGCCCGGGTGTGGTATATAATGATGACATAGATATTTTTCAGGTGGCAAAAAATTTGAACAATCCTGAGATTGTTGTACTGGCCGAAAAAATGATGGCAGGAGAAAGTGGTTCGATGGAGATGGGGGGCGTGTTTCAGGAAATGAAATCGGTGCTGTATTTTATGCCGGTCACCTCTACCAATTGGTCGGTTGCAGTAGTTTTCCCCAAAAAAGATCTGTTCCGGAATTTATACACCACCACCCTTAAGCTTGGCATCACTGGTATTTTAGGAGTTTTATTGATTTTGCTTGCTGTTATTTTTACTACCAGACGGATGACCTTACCATTGCAAAAGCTATCCATTTCTGCAATGGAAATAGGTAAGGGCAACCTGAATGTGGAAATTCCAGAATTAAAAACCAATGATGAGGTGAGCGCGTTGAGCGATTCGATAAACACCATGCAAAAAGAGCTTCAGGTGTATATCAAAAATCTGGTCAACACCGAAAAGTACAAAGATCGGATTGAAAATGAACTTAAAGTAGCTCAGGAAATTCAAATGGGCTATTTGCGAAAAGATTTTGAGGCTTTTTCTGAAAGCCAGACCTTTAGCCTTATGGCTGAAATTAAACCTGCCCGCCAGATTGGCGGCGACTTTTACGATTATTTTATGATTAATGATACCGAACTTTGTTTTGCTATTGGCGATGTTGCAGGCAAGGGCGTACCGGCAGCGTTGACCATGGCCATTGTTTTAACACTGACGCGTTCCGGAAATTACACAAAAGATTCATTAAATATGGTAGTGGAAAAAATGAACAACACCCTTGTGATGCAAAACGAAAATGCAGTATTCACAACCTTTTTTATAGCTATCCTCGACATCAAAACCGGGAATCTTGAATTTTGTAATGCCGGTCATAATTACCCCTACCTTATTAAGGGCGATGAACTTTTTGAAATGAAGGCGACACATGGCCCGGCCTTGGGCGTTGTGGACGGCGTTCATTACAAATCGGGAAAGATAAGACTCGAAACCGGTAGTAAATTGCTTTTATATACTGATGGTGTAACTGATGCTGAAAATTCTGCCAATGAGTTTTTTACAAAAGAAAGACTGGAGCTGGCACTTACCGAAAATCCTGGAAAAGAAATATCAGATATTTCAAAAGGGTTGATCAGACAACTAAAAAAATTCATAGGCACAACATCGCAATCCGACGATATCACTGTAATGGCACTTCATTACAAAGGCATCGGGAATGGGGTTTAGACCTGGAGATGCCATAATAGAATTTACAACATACATTTTCTTAATACCTGATTATTTTTACACAACAGAGTGCTACAATCCAGGCTTATTTGCCGTTAAATCTTCATTTAACAATAGCTGAATAAATAAACCCGGATACATATTATATTCCCACCTGTAAAAATTCTGGCCGATTCCTTTAATGTTCATTATTAAATTCTATTTTTGAAGGAATTTGAAAAAATGAATGAAATATTTTTTACCAATATGTAATCTTACAACAAAAGCTATGAAATCAAATTACACTATTCAAAAAGTAGAGAAAAATCCCTGGCAGGTAACATCTAATGCAGCTCTCGAAGGTACAAATGTGGCTACTGCCAAACATTTCACCAATTCCACCGATCCCAAAGCTCAATGGGTGTTCAATACCCGTCGGAGTCCTCTATCTTTGACAGAGCCTTGTAAATCAACTTTTTTTAAACATGATCTGATGAAAATCATCCTGCCGTTTGTTTTGCTGTTTTTCATACTTTCGTTTGCATCCTGCTCCAAGTCTGATGACGATAGCGTAGATCATCAGCCGGCAACCCTGGAGTTAATAGCACTTGCAGACCAAAACCCTGAGTTTAAATCGTTACTTATAAAGTCGATAGAAATAGCCAGGATCGAAAACCCTGATAAAAAAACCAATCCGGCTCAAAACCTTGATGAATTTTATTTATTTATCGATTGGGCCTGCGTTTGCATGCCATGGGACATTTTAAAGGATCAGTCGTATCCGCTGATTTACGAACAAATCGACCAGAGCCTTGACTATTTTTATTTCGCTATCGACCGGCCTTTACCCGAATTGGAAGGGCTTGGGCTTTATAGGAATTCCCTTCAATATTATGAACCATTCAGGTCGTGGATGATCGAATTTATTAAATCGTGGGGGGCTTTTCTTTCCACAACAGAATCCTGGAATAACGATTATTATTTAAAAGCCTTACAGGATCAGCGATTCGGCCTGGATAAAGGTTGGTATGAGGATCCTTCAAACTGGAAGACCTTCAATCAGTTTTTTTCAAGATATTTAAAATCACCCGATCAAAGACCAATCAGCAGTCCGGGAGATGCGAGTGTTATAGTTTCACCTGCTGATGCTGAACCCCAGGGCGTTTGGGGGATTGACAACAACTCAGACCTTATTACCTCAAAAGGTGTTGCAATTAAATCTTCGGTGGTTTATTCAATCAGTGATTTATTAGGCGAAGGCAGTGCTTACCAGGCTGCTTTTGCAAATGGCATACTGACACATACTTTTTTGAATGTTCAGGATTATCACAGGTTTCATTTCCCGGTTTCGGGGACAGTGTTGGAAATGAAAATCATTGCTCAGGACGATGCAGTGGGTGGAATTATCACATGGAGCCCGGAAGAAAATAAATATTTGCTAAACGACACAGTCCCCGGCTGGCAGTTCATCGAAACACGTGGTTATATGATTGTTCAAACCGAAAACTATGGAGTGGTTGCTTTAATGCCTATTGGAATGTCACAGGTTTCATCGGTAAATTTTGAGGACAATGTACATGTTGGCGACAACTTCACCAAGGGAGATCCAATGGGATATTTTCTTTTTGGAGGTTCTGATTTTGTGATGCTTTTTCAGGAGGAAGCCGGCTTCCAGATCACGGCGCCAGACGATGGAAATGGTGGGTTCCAGCACCTTTTTATGGGTGAAGCATACGGAAAACTGACAGGTGCAAATTAGGGCATGACTGAAATTTTAATCTTTTAGATTTCTGTAAAAACCTCTCTTTAAGCCGGAGTTTGGTTTTTTGATCAGATAAGATACTTACAGCACGGGCTAAGGCTGTGGTAATTTTAAAAGTTAAAATACCAAATTATTTATAGGCTGCTGAAAATGACCTAATCCATTGGATAGTTGGAAGTTGTTTCAATAATATCGGATTCCTTTTGCAAGGGTTTAGGAAATATTGATTGAAAAACCTTGCATCAAATATTACGGTGCGCTACACCTTAAAACACATCATCGGACAAAATTCTAAAAAGATTATCGGTGCGCTGCACCTGAAAATTGAGTCACAGAGTGGCGATAACCTTTGGAGTACTTCCTGTTGATTCATTTTCGTCATTTAATTTTTTTTAGCATATAATCATACCTGTAATCTGTTGCTGGTAGAAATGTTTCTTTAATAGTACGGGGACTTATCCACCTGATGAGATTAAACTCTCCACCTGCTTTATCGTTGGTGCCTGATGCCCGTGAGCCTCCAAATGGTTGAAGTCCTACAATGGCACCTGTAGGTTTATCATTGATATAAAAATTACCTGCTGCATACCGCAGGCGTTCGCAAATTTTTGAAGCTGCAACTCTGTCTTTGCTGAATACTGCCCCCGTCAGTCCGTAAGGTGAAGTGCGATCACATATATCGATGGCTTCTTCCATCTGGTGGTCATTGTAAACCCAAACAGTAAGTACCGGTCCAAATATTTCTTCTTCCATAGTCTTGAAGTGAGGATCAGTTGTTTCGATTATGGTGGGCTCAATAAAATAGCCTTCTGTTTTATCACCGTGTCCACCACAAATTATCGTGGCTTTATTCGATGCTTTGGCAAAGTTTACATAATTCATGATGTTGTTGAATGCATTCTCGTCTATAACTGCATTTATAAAATTATCAGTATCTGTAACATCTCCCATTTTCATATCCGAAGAAATTTCCAGCATTAAGTTCTTGATTTTTGACCAAAGCGATTTTGGAACATACATTCTGGAAGCAGCACTGCATTTTTGTCCCTGATATTCAAATGCCCCCCTCATTGCATTTACCGCCACTTCAACAGGATCGGCTGAAGGATGAACAAAAATAAAATCCTTTCCTCCCGTTTCTCCAACCAGGCGGGGATAAGAGCGGAATTTCGGCAAATTTGAGGAAACCTGATTCCACAAAGTATTAAAGGTGTTGTTTGAACCTGTGAAGTGAATGCCTGCCAAAAGCGGATCATGAAGCAATCTTTTTCCGATAGTTGATCCCTTTCCGGGTATGAAATTGATTACTCCTTCCGGCAATCCAGCTTCCATAAATGCTTTCATAAGATAATAATTTGAAAGTACTGATGTTGAGGCAGGCTTCCAAATTGTGGTATTGCCCATCATCACCGGAGCCATATTCAGGTTTGCGGCAATGGAAGTAAAGTTGAAAGGACTTACTGTAAAAACGAATCCTTCGAGCGGCCTGAACTCCATTTTGTTTAACTGATTGTATGAAGATTTAGGCTGTACTTCGTAAATTCTTGAGGCGAAATATGCATTGTACTTTAAAAAGTCGATGGTTTCGCACACTCCGTCAATCTCTGCCTGATAAATGTTTTTGCTTTGCCCAAGCATGGTAGCGGCGTTGACAATGGCCCGGTATTTTCCGGAGATAAGTTCTGCCGCTTTTAAAAGGATGGATGCACGGACAGTCCAGGATAAATCCGACCATATTTTATGCGCCTCCATTGCTGATTTTACAGCAATTTCAAGTTCCTTTTCGGTGACATTATGGAATTTACCAATGGAAGTTCTGTGATT
>JAIOZV010000002.1 GCA_021740425.1 Bacteroidales bacterium
GTCAATTGTAATACCCGCAAATATCATGGTATGCTCGTTGTACCACAGCCGAAGTTTGGAAACGACCCTCATGTTTTACTTTCAACAATTCACGAAACAGTTATTCAGCATAATGCCGAATTTAATTTAGGTATTCATAAATTTCAGGATAATGTGTATTACCCGCGAGGCCATAAATATGTTAGGGATTTTAAACTCGACCCCAATTCATGCATTACCTGGCGTGTGGGGGGTGTGGTACTCGAACGCGAAATGGTGTTTTCATCGCGCGAGGATATGCTCATGTTGAAATACACCCTTGTTGAAGCACATTCCGAAACTCGCCTGCGTTTCAAGCCATTTCTCGCTTTCAGAAATATCCATACTTTATCAAAAGTAAATGATGATGTAAATAAAAGTTTTAGGTTTGTTAAAAATGGCGCTGAATTTACAATGTATGATGGCTACACACCGCTTGTAATTCAATTTACAAAAGAACCTTTTTACACCCATGCCCCCGATTGGTACTATAACATCGAATACACTTACGAAAAAATCCGGGCTTACGATTATCTTGAGGATCTGTATGTGCCAGGTGTTTTTGAACTGGAATTGAAAATGGGCGAAAGCATTGTGATAGGAGTCGGTACCAGGGAAATTTTACCGGCCGGGTTGAAACAAAAGTTTGCGGCAGAACTTAATAAGCGTATTCCCCGTGACAATTTTAAAAACTGTTTGCGCAATGCGTCAGAACAGTTTTTCGTAAACCGTGAGGATAAGACCGATTTAATGGCAGGTTTTCCGTGGTTCGGCCTCATCGGCAGAGATACATTCATGGCCTTGCCCGGCTTGCTTTTGACCAGTGGCGATACAGATACTTTTGCCAAAGTTATCGATTCGATGATCCGCAGAATGCAGGGACCCTTCTTCCCAAGTGCTGTACTCAATCAAAAAATTGAATACAATTCCGTAGATACACAGCTTTGGTTTTTCTGGGCATTGCAGAAATATAATGAATACATCGGCGAAACAAAAAAAAACTGGGCTAAATACAAGCATATCATAAGCAAAATCCTTGATGCCTACGCCGATGGAACTTGGTTTAATATCAGGATGGAGGAAAACGGGCTTTTGTTTGCAGGTGAGCATGGTTATGCATTAACATGGATGAACGCCATGATTGACGGGAAACCGGTTACACCGCGCATCGGAAACCCGGTAGAGGTAAATGCGCTTTGGTACAATGCCGTTATGTTTAGCCTTCAAATGGCGCAGGATGCCGGTGATATAGAGTTTTTTAAAAAGTGGAAGCCTGTTTCAATAAAAATATCAGCATCTTTTGTTGACAAATTTTGGGATCAAAAAAAGGGTTATCTGGCAGATTTTATTCATGGTGAATACAAAGACTGGTCGGTGAGGCCAAACATGCTGCTGGCTGTAAGTATGCCATTTTCCGCTTTGGATGATCTGCAACAAAAAAAGGTTTTGGATGTGGTTGAGCGCGAGTTGCTCACACCGCGTGGCTTGCGGACACTTTCGCCAAAAAATGTGAAATACAAAGGCGTTTACCGAGGAACTTTTCAACAGCGCGAAGAAGCCTATCATCAGGGTTCGGTAATGCCGTGGCTTGTCGGGCATTTTGCCGAGGCATATCTTAAAGTTTACGGTAATAGCGGACTTTCGGTGGTTAAAAACTTGTACAACACTTTCGAACCTGAAATGCAGGAATACGGAATTGGAACCATATCTGAACTTTTCGATGGCGATCCGCCACACAAACCTTCGGGAGCCACTTCGATGGCTACTGCCGTTGCCGAGCTCCTCCGGATCGATCAAATGATAATTAATACCAATTCACTTTGAAGTCAGATTTCGATTTATTTCTCTAATTAAAAAACAATGTTGCATGGCTTTTCTTACCAAAAAACACGAAAATTAACACAATGAAAGTACTCATGTTTGGATGGGAGTTCCCGCCACATATTACCGGAGGACTCGGAACCGCCTGTTTTGGCTTAACCAAAGGATTGGCGCATCATGGTGTGGAGATACAATTTGTTGTACCCAAAGCCTACGGTGATGAAGATGAGGCATCCGTGCGACTGGTCAGTGCCAGCAATGTGGAATTCAGCACCGGTGATGTGGATTTCAGGGAATTCTGGAAAAAAGTAACATACATGGAAATAGGTTCAAACCTGATTCCTTATGTGAGCCCTGAGGCTTTTAAAAAAATGGCATCTGCTAACATTCCCGGAAAGGACGAAGATTTGCTCAGGGAAAAAGTGCTTAAAACCAAATTTCAATTTTCAGGAAAGTATGGTACAGATCTCATGGCTGAAGTTTCACGCTATGCCCTGATTGCCGGAAGTCTTGCCGGAAACACTGATTTCGACGTAATTCATGCCCACGACTGGCTGACATATCCCGCAGGTGTTGCAGCCAAAAAAATCAGCTGGAAACCCCTGATTGTACATATACATGCCACCGAATTTGACCGCTCGGGCAAGAACATCAACCAAAATGTGTATGAGATCGAGCGCAAGGGTATGGAAGAGGCCGACCGGGTGATTGCCGTAAGTAATTTCACGAGAGATATTGTCATCGAAAAATATGGTATTCCGCCTGAAAAAGTCATTACTGTGCACAACGCCATCGAGCCGGCCGAATTAAATAAAACCAAAGCAACCAGGCATGTAAAAGAAAAAGTGGTGACTTTCCTCGGAAGGCTCACCCAGCAAAAAGGGCCTGAGTATTTTGTGGAAGCAGCCAGCCTGATTTTGAAAAAAGATAGAAATGTTCGCTTTGTTATGGCCGGCACAGGTGATATGCTGGATGGATTGGTAAGGCGTGTGGCTGAGTTGGGGCTGGGAACAAAATTTCATTTCACGGGTTTTTTAAAGGGCGCTGATGTGGATAAAATGTTTTGCCTGAGCGATGTTTTTGTCATGCCTTCGGTATCTGAGCCCTTTGGGCTGGTACCTCTTGAAGCCATGCGTCACGATGTTCCGGTGGTAATTTCCAAACAGTCGGGTGTTTCCGAAGTACTCAAAAATGCACTAAAGGTTGACTTTTGGGATATTCGCGGTTTGGCCGATGCCATCTACGGGCTGCTTCATTACAAAGGATTGGTAAATGAATTTAAAAAACACGGGAAACAGGAAGTGGAATTGCTGAAATGGAACAAAGCTGCCGCCGGGGTTTTGGAGGTATATCAAGATGTGGTAACGAATTCAGTGGGTAGCAGGCAGTAACTAATAACAATTAACGAATAACTTTTCCCTCAAACTATGAGATCAATTTGTTTTTATTTTCAGGTGCATCAGCCTTTCAGGCTCAAAACTTACAGGTTTTTTGAGATGGGGCACGATCATTATTATTACAACGATTTCGAAAACAAGCACATTCTTAACCGGATTGCACAAAAGAATTACCTGCCTATGAATGCGCTGTTGCTTGAGCTGATTCAAAAACATGGCGAAGATTTTAAAGTTACCTTTTCCATCAGCGGAAGCGCCCTTGAGCAGTTCGAGGAATACGCCCCCGAAGTACTTGCCAGTTTTCAAAAGCTCGCCGCCACGGGCAACGTGGAATTTCTCGGCGAAACTTACTCACACTCACTTTCATCGCTAAAAAGTCCCGATGAATTCAGAAACCAGGTACAATTGCACAGCACCAAAGTGGAAGCATTGTTTGGCAAAAAGCCAACAGCCTTTCGCAACACCGAGCTCATCTATTCGGATGGGATAGGGGAGATGGTTTACAACATGGGATTTGAAACCATGCTCACCGAAGGTGCCAGGCACGTTTTAGGCTGGAAAAGCCCCAATTTTATGTATTGCAACGCACGCAATCCTAAGCTCAAAATATTACTAAAAAATTATAAACTCAGCGATGATATTGCTTTCCGGTTTTCGCACCAGGGTTGGGAGGAATGGCCACTTACCGATGACAAATTTGTGAAATGGCTCAACCAAACCGACAAGGCTGAGGAAACAGTAAATCTTTTTATGGATTACGAAACCTTTGGAGAGCATCAGTGGAAAGAAACCGGAATTTTCGATTTTATGAGCACTCTTCCCGGGAAAATATTGAAAAAGACCAATTTTAAATTTTCAACCCCATCGGAATTGAGCAAAAGGCTCCAGCCTGTTTCCGCCATACATGTACCCCATCCCATTTCATGGGCCGACGAAGAACGCGATTTAACTGCCTGGCTGGGCAATGAAATGCAGGATGAAGCATTTGATAAACTATACAGTCTCGAAAGTAAGGTAAATAAATGTAAAAATGCAGAGATTCTGGGAGACTGGAGGCGATTGCAAAACAGCGACCATTTTTACTACATGTGCACCAAATGGTTTTCGGACGGGGATGTGCACAAATATTTCAATCCTTACAATTCACCCTATGAGGCCTTTATCAATTACATGAATGTGCTTTCCGACTTCATAATTCGTGTGGAAGAACATTGTACAAAAACAGGTGCCGGTACCATTCTTGAAAAAGCCGGTGAATTGGGAAAAGAGATCAAAACGGTAAGCGAGAAAAAAGTTAAGGAAACAGTATCGAATATTAAGCATAAGATTGATGAGCAGCGAAAGATAACCCCAGCTTTCGATGAGCTAAAAGAGATGTCGAACGCCAAAATTAAGCTACTGCTCAAAGAAGTTGATGCGGAGAATTTGGCTTATGCCCTGAAAGATGCAAGCGAAGAAATCCACAGTAAAGTATTTGCAAACATGACCAGTGCAACTCGTAAGGAATACCAACATCTTGTAAGCGAAATAAAAAAAGTGAAAAAAGAGGATATTTTAAAAAGCCGGGATAAGATTGTGGAAAAAATGTCGAATCTGTTTTTGAAAAAATAAAAGGGAAAGGGGACAGGCTTGAATGCAAAATACTTAAATTGTTCATCTTTAAAACAACTTGTTGATCAACATGAATTCACTACTTTTGCCTTTCGTAATAATTGAAACAAAACACTTGCTATGAAACATTTAAAGACTACAATTTTACTACTTGCCATTGTAGCATTCTCGCTGCAGATTTCGGCACAAAACTACCAGTCACTCACAGATGAAGATTTTGCCAAACATCCTTACTGGATTGAAATGATGCAAGATCAAAACGTAAACTTTTATGATGTGCAACATGCCTTTGAGGTGTATTGGCAGGATCGTGAAATAAGCAAGGGCAGTGGCTGGAAGCCATTCAAACGCTGGGAGTACATGATGAGCAGCCGCATTTACCCCGATGGAAGGCGCCCGGCTCCCGACCGTGAGTTTCTGGCTTACAAAGATTATCTTGCCAAACATCCCGAACAAAAATCAGCAAATGGAAACTGGGAAAATCTGGGGCCGTTTTTGGTTCCGCCAAACAAAGGCTACCGTGGTTTAGGACGAATTAATGCCCTTTGTTTCCACCCTACCGATGCACAGACCATTTATATTGGTGCTCCTGCCGGTGGGCTATGGATATCCAACGACCAGGGCACAAGCTGGCGTACCACCACCGATGGGCTGCCAACATTGGGCGTTTCGGCCATTGCCGTGGATCAAGACAACCCTAACATCATTTACATCGGAACCGGCGACCGCGATGCCGGTGATGCTCCCGGATTGGGCGTTTTTAAATCGTTCGATGCAGGCGAAACCTGGGATTTATACAATTACGGCATGGGAAATGCCACAGTAGCCAGATTCATTATACATCCCGAAAACAGCGAAATGATCTATGCAGCCACCAGTCTGGGTATTTTCCTCACGACCAACGGAGGCGAACTGTGGGAAAATAAAAAGTCAGGGTATTTTAAAGATATTGTTTTTAAGGTGGATGATCCAAACATCATTTTTGCAACCGCTAACGGCTCCTTTTACCGTTCGGCCGATGCCGGTGAAACCTGGACAGAAATTGAAAATGGTATTCCTACAGGAAGTCGTGGAGTAATTGGTGTTACACCGGCCAACCCCAACGTTGTTTATTTTCTTTTGGCCTCAGGCAATGCCTATGGAGGAACCTATTATTCCACAAATGCAGGCTTATCTTTTACCGAAATGTCAACCACTCCGAATATCATGAGCTGGGGTTGCGATGGCGGAGATGGCGGACAAGCATGGTACGACCTGGATATTGCCGTTGATCCTACGGATGCAAATACCATTTTTGCAGGCGGGGTAAACTGTTTTAAATCCAGCGATGCAGGGGCAACCTGGCAAATCAGTTCGCACTGGTGGGGTGATTGCGGCGTTCCGGCAGTTCATGCCGACTTGCACGTCCTGGAATATAATCCCGTGGATGGGAGATTGTATGCCGGAAATGATGGAGGCATTTACTGGACTGCAAATGGCGGTTCATCATGGACATTAACAACAAATGGACTGGCCATTGGCCAGGTATATAAAATCGGGCAAAGCGCTACTGTAAAAGATAAAGTAATCAACGGTTATCAGGACAATGGAACTTCTACTTACATGGGTACAGAATTCTGGTATAATAACCTGGGTGGTGACGGCATGGAATGTGCCGTGGATCATGAAGTTGCCAACTACAGTTATGGAACACTTTATTATGGCGATATTTTCAGAATTATCAATAACAATGAAGCCAACAAAATTGCTGGAATCGGCGTATTTGGAATTACCGAGGACGGTGCCTGGGTAACACCTTTCGTTTTGCACGAAGAGGAGGCAACCACTATGTTTGTCGGATTTAAAAATATATGGAGAGGAATCAATGTCCGTTCAGGAAACCCGACGTGGACAAAAATAACTGATGCTCCCGGCGGGAATAACTCCACCAACTTCCGTGATCTGGATCACTCGCCTGCAGATGTGAATATTTTGTATGCTGCACGCGAAAACCAAACCCTCTTCCGCAGCGACAATGTGAATGACCCATTTCCACAGTGGAGCAATTTATCGGCAAACCTGCCTTCATCTGCCTCCATCAACGATCTGGAGGCTCATCCTTTCAATCCCGAGATTGTGTATATGTGCCAGGGAAACGGAGTTTACAAATCGATCAACCGCGGTCAAACCTGGCAGGATATTACAGGTTCCCTGCCTGATGTTTCGAAGAATGACCTTGCCTATTACGAAAACAGCCAGGAAGGGCTTTATCTTGCTACTGATATTGGAGTTTTTTACAAGGATGCCTTCATGGACGACTGGATGCTGTTCGACAACGGTTTTCCAGCAAGTGCTCGTGTAACCGAAGTTGAGATTTATTATGAACAGGACGATCCAGCAGGTGATGTTATCCGTGCAGCAACCTATGGACGTGGTTTGTGGAGCTCAGACATGTATCACGCCGAACCGGTTGTTTCGTTCAGCGCTGATATGCAAATGGTACCTCCTTCCTGCCCCGTTAGTTTCACCGATCACTCCTCTGGCGTTCCAACTCAGTGGTCGTGGACCTTTGAAGGTGGCAACCCTGCCACTTCCAATGAGCCAAGCCCTGCAAATATTTTATTTGAAACACCCGGTAGTTATGATGTTACACTGACAGTAAGCAATGAGTTTGGAAGTAACACGCTGGTTATGGAAGACTATATTTTGGTAGATGAAACTTTGTTGCCCGATGTTGAGTTCACTGCCTCCAATAATGCCATCTGTTCCGGTGAAATTGTTTATTTTACTGACCATACACAATATTGCCCAACCGAATGGGAATGGAGTTTTGAACCTGCTGATGTGGAATTTGTAGAGAACACCAATGTAAATAGCGAAAACCCTGCCGTGGTTTTTCTGTCCAATGCAAACTACAATGTAACACTTACTGCTACCTCAGCCAATGGATCTTCTGCACTCGAAAAGGAATCATTCATTCTTTCGGGAGGATTTGCTCTGCCATTTCAGGCAGAATTTAATGATGGTTTTGAAGCCCAAAACTGGGTGGTTGAAAATGAAGACAGCAAAACCACATGGGAAATCGTTGAACCCGATTATTCACCTACCGGCAATAAAGCCGCATTTATAAATTTCTTTGCATACACTTCCATAGGGCAACGTGACAATTTAATTACTCCGGCCATCAACCTTGAAGGCCTTGATGAACCCACGCTAAAATTCAATTATGCCTACACTTATCGCTATGTGCTCTACGATTCGCTGATAATTAAAATTTCGGAAGACTGCGGCGAAACATGGCAGCGCATTTTCGCCAAGGGTCCCGATGGAAACGGCGGTTTTGAAACCAGAGAAGCTTTAACAAGTTCCTTTAATCCGTCAAGCCCGGATGAATGGTGCGGAAACGGCTACGGTGCAGAATGTGTTTCGATCGACCTGAGCGAATTCGCCAGTATCCAAAATGTTAAGTTTATGTTTCAGGGCTACAACAAATACGGAAACAACCTCTACATCTCCGATATTGAGGTTACTTCACCCACTGCGATTTTTGAAAGTCAGGAGTCAAACAATAATTTCACTATTCATCCCAATCCAAATAACGGGACATTTACAATTCATGGTTTGATGAATGAAGCATACGCTTATAAAATTTATAATTCCAGAGGGCATTTAATTCAATCGGGTGAAGGTACTGGTGATACTAACCTTCAGTTAAAGAATACATATTCAGGTATTTATTTTTTGAAAATTACAGCTTCACAATATACCGAAATCAGAAAAATCATTATTGAATAAGAAATAATCTATCCATGCACTGAGGCACTATGAGCAACTAAGGCAAACAGCAAATCTTAGTGCTCTCCGTGCCTCTGTGGTTTTAATACATTTTTCTCACATCAATATCCAGAAATATGTTTTCAAAAGAAACCTACATCAAGCGCAGAAATCAGCTTAAAAAGGACATTGGCAATGGAATTTTGTTGTTTCCGGGAAACAATGAAAGCCCGATGAACTATGCCGACAATACGTTCCATTTCAGACAGGACAGTACTTTTTTGTACTTTTTCGGCGTAAGCCATCCCAACCTTGCTGCAATTATCGATTGTGAAAGCGGTGAAGAAATAGTTTTTGGTGATGATTATACCATTGATGATGTGGTTTGGATGGGAAAGCAGCCCTCAATTGCTGATCGTTTTCTGGCTTCTGGAATTCAGAAAACCAGACCAATTGCTCAACTTGGAACCGAGTTAAAAGACGCCTTAACTCTTGGCAGGAAAATTCATTTTCTTCCTCCCTACAGGCCTGAGAATAAGATAAAGATTTTTGAATTGTTGGAAATTCCTCCTTCAAAGCAAAAAGAGGCTTCCTCACTTGAATTTGTGAAAGCGGTGATTGCACAGCGGAATTACAAAAGTCCTGAAGAAATTGCTGAAATTGAAAAAGCGGTAAATGTTAGCGGCGAAATGCACATTTCAGCAATGAAAATGCTCCGTCCCGGGATGCGCGAATCGGAAATTGCTGCCGAAATGATACGCATTGCTGAGGCTGCCGGCGGACATATTTCGTTCCCGGTAATTGCCACCATCAACGGGCAAACCCTGCACAATCATTATCATGGTAACATTACCAAACCAGGCCAATTATTCTTGCTTGATTGCGGAGCCGAAACCGAAATGGGCTATGCCGGCGATATGTCGAGCACCTTTCCGGTGGATCAAAAATTCACAAAAAGGCAAAAGGAAATCTACCAGGTTGCCCTGAATTCGCACGAAGCAGCAATAAAAATGTTGAAACCCGGCATTCCCTTCAAGGAAATTTATTACCAATCGGCACGCGAAATTTTACGCGGAATGGAAAGTTTAGGATTTTTTAAAGGCGATATAGATGAGGCCGTTGCCGAAGGTGTACATGCTATGTTTTTCCCCTGTGGCCTTGGCCACATGATGGGACTTGATGTTCACGACATGGAAGATTTGGGCGAGCAATATGTGGGCTACGACAATGAAGCCAAAAGCACGCAATTTGGAGCAAAATCACTAAGGTTAGGTCGAAAACTGGAACCGGGTTTTGTACTCACCATCGAGCCTGGAATTTATTTTATTCCAGATTTGATCGACAAATGGCGGGCTGAAAAAAAATTCACGGATTTCCTGAATTATGAAAAACTGGAAGCCTACAAGGATTTTGGCGGCTGCAGAAACGAAGAAGATTTCCTGATAACCGAAACCGGATATCGCCTTTTGGGAAAACCTATTCCTAAAACAATTGAAGAGGTGGAAGCATTGAGATAAAATTACAAAATTCAACGCTGACAGGGTTTGGAATCCTGTCAGCATTCACACCCAATAAACAACGGCAAGTAAAAAATTACCCAAACAAATCCTTGATGTTTTCGGGTGTAAGCTGTTTTACAAAGCTTTCGTCGGTGCGGATGATATCAGCAGCCAGAGCCTTTTTCTGTGCCTGATACTGCATAATTTTTTCTTCTATGGTGTCTTTACAAATCATGCGATAAGCAAAAACTTTTTTATCCTGCCCAATCCTGTAAGTACGGTCGATGGCCTGGTTTTCGACAGCAGGATTCCACCACGGATCAAAAATATAAACATAATCGGCAGCAGTAAGGTTGATGCCAGTGCCACCGGCTTTGAGGCTAATTAGAAAAATACGGCAATTTTCATCATTTTGGAAACGCTCAACACTCTCTTTCCTTTTCTTTTGAGATGAGCTCCCATCAAAATATTCATAATCGTGCCCCTCATTTTGCAGCTCCTTTTCGATCAGTTTCAACATTTTTACAAATTGCGAAAAGATCACAATTTTGTGCTTGCCGGTCTTTTCGTTGATCTGCCTCATTATTTCTTCCTGTTTCACTGATTCATCCGGGAGATTTTCATCTGTGTCGATCAACTTTGGGTTGTTACAAATCTGACGCAATTTAAGCAGCCCCTCCAGAATCGACATTTTACTTTTGCCCAAGCCTTCATTATCAATTTTATTGAGGATGAAATCGCGATAGCGGTTTTTGTAATCATCGTATAAAATCCTCTGTTGATGATCCATCTGGCAATAGATCACATCTTCGGTTTTTGGCGGCAACTCGGTGGCCACCTGCTCTTTGGTTCGGCGCAATATAAAGGGAGAAATTAATTTTCGCAACTCATTGGCCCTACCCTGGTCTTTTTCCTTGTCGATGGGTGAAGAATAATAATCCTTAAATGATTTCTGATTTCCCAAAAGTCCCGGGTTTGCAAAAGTCATTTGTGCAAACAAATCAAAGGTATTGTTTTCGATGGGGGTGCCGGTAAGGGTGAGTTTGCTTTTGCCCTGCAACAGACAGGCCGCTTTGAATCGTTTTGAAAACGGATTTTTGATAGACTGGGATTCATCCAAAATGATATAATTGAATTTTAGCTTGCTCAGTACCTCAATATCGTTGACCATTAGGCCGTAGGTGGTAATGACAAGATTGAATTTTTTGAATACATTTTCATCCTTTTCGCGGTTTAAGCCATAATAAAACATGACATTCAGGGTGGGGTAGAATTTTTTAATTTCATTTTCCCAGTTAAAAATAAGTGTGGTTGGAACAACCACAAGTGATGTTTTTGGGTTTTTATTTTTCAAACTTGCCAAAAATGCCAATATCTGCAAAGTCTTGCCAAGCCCCATATCGTCAGCTAAAATGCCACCCCAGCTCATTTCGCTTAAAAAATTTAACCAGTTGAGTCCTTCTTTTTGATAATCGCGTAAAGTGGCTTTTATTGCCGAAGGTTTTCTTACTTTAGATATCTCAGTAAAGCCTTCGAGCCGTCGTTTTTTTTCGGCCAGTTCCTGAAGAATGTCTGTATCATCAATATTGTCAAAGAGCTCATCCACCAGACTGAAGCGGAGTTTCGATACCTGAAGTTTATCTTTTTTTATCTCCCCAATCCTGAAATATTTTTCCAGTTTATCGATCCATTCCCCGGGCATCATGCCCACTGTGCCATCCCCAAGCTTTATAAATTTTTCCTTATTCAGGATGTGTTTACGAAGTTGAAGCAGCGGAATTTTATGATCGCCAAATGAAACTTCAAGATTTACATCAAACCAATCCTGCCCCGAACTGATTCCTGTATTGATGGTGGCCCGATAGGGAGAATATTTAAAACTCTTTAATTTTTGAAGGCCATGTACTTCTATGTTTTTCTCCTTCATGGCATCAAATGCATCAAAGAACCAGTTGTTTTTCAACATTTCAGCCACCGGAAGCCCCATAGCGCTCTCTTGTTCCTGATAATAAAAATCGGGATGAAGGCTTCTTAGAAAAACGAGAAATTCCTCCTCAAAATCCTCGTTGCGCTTATAAATGATGATTTTGCCATCGACCTGTTCAATAAAATTTCCGGCTGTCATGGCATCGGCTTCCTTTTTATGATTGTAAACTACAAGCGGCGTAAATAAAATGAGGTTTTTATGCTCGGAAAGGAAAACTTGCTTTTTGAGTGGTTTTAGGAAAATCTCATCTGTTTCAAAATTATCCAGTCCATCGATATCCAGTTTAAACCTTTCAGAAAACGGGATTACAATGTTTGTGATAAATTCGCCGGCTTTGGCGTTTATGGTTTTCATCACCCCAACCGATATAACAAAGGTTATGGCATCAAGTACCGAAACACTTCTTAAAAGATGCAGTACGCCCTGAAATTCCCATATCAATGCCGAGTGTTGTACTATACTTTTATCGTCAAGGTCTATCAGGGTTTCTCCAATTTTGTACTGTGGCACCAGCGCAATGAACATACCTTCTGAAACCAGTTTTGCCACAAGATCAACTGGCTCGGGAGCAATGCTTACCGCGTGAAGATTTGATTTTCTTATTGCGTTATATTCATCCTTTAAGCGATAAATGAGGGGATTACCGAGAAGCAGCAGAAATAAATTTTTGAGGTATCCCAAATTCTTATTTAAATAATAATAGTTGTCATCATATTCTTTTTCGCCTCCAATCATTTTTAAAACACCGGCGATTTGCTCCGACAAAATGATTGCTTCTCTTTCATTTTGATTTACATTAATATCGAACAAATCCGAAACAGTAATTTCTTCGATATTGGAAATGATTTTATTTCCCGCCGCATTTAGTTTCCCAAAAATTGGAGTTACCGAATCGCCAACCCCAAATTCGCCAGGGATGAATGCAAACACAAAGCCTACACCCGTTTTTTCGTACTCTTCCGTATCAAATATGTTTCTTACTTTATTTTTATTGAGCTTAACATATTTTTCAAATGCATTATAAAAATTCCCTGATTTAAAGCCAGTATTTTGATTTACCAGCCCTTTCAATTCGCCTTTAAACAACACAAGCGGCATGAAATTCTTGTCCAGATTAATCTGCAAAAACCGGCTGTTTGCATAAGTGTCGGGGAGCTCATTGTCTTTGCATACTTGATTCATCAGCTCTTCCAGCTTGGCATTTTCAAAATAGGGCAAAACACGCTTCCCTGCATTAATCAAAGTTTCAATAACAATAGCCTCATGTTCGCAGGTCACCAATACTTCTTCCCCACAGCTACAATATGAATAGTATTGATCATTGGATTTGTAAATTCTGGTAATGTATTCGTAATTCTGCTTATAGAAATCCGAAATAATAAACGATAAGCCTTCATCGGTGATCTGAATTCTGTCAATTGTTCTTCTCGAATAATAGTAATATCCCTGTTTGTAATATTTGGAGAGATTCGATAATGAAAGCCGATCGAAATGTTCAATCCATAGCGGTGTGGTGGTTTTTCGTTTGCTTGGTTTTGGTTGCACTACCGGAGAAATAACCTTGGTTTTGTCGATTGCAGCAATAAGCTTGTAAAGTGCAGCCACACTATGTTTGCAAATCCCGTTAAAATTGTACGGACAATCGCACACAGCCTCAATGTTCATGTTTTTATAATCGGAAATGATAACCGTGTAGATATCCTTTTCGCCTTCCACAACAACTTCAACAGTTTTACCATCGTCGTGATGTATCAATTCCAAAATGGCACCATTCTTATAAAGCCACCATCCTCTTTCGATTATGGTCTTGTTTGCATATCTTTTAATGTAATAGTCGATTAATGCTACACTCATATTTTAGTAACTTAAACCAATTCAAGAATCAAAAAAACAATTAGCTCGTAAAATTACATCAATCAACTTTTAATCATTGTGGATCGTAGAAAGACTTTTCAACAATTTCACAATGCAAATTTTACAATTCACCCTCCATATCTTTCATTTCACAGGTTTTTGATTGTTTTCAGACTAGCACTGCCCGTACATTTGCTCCATCAAACATTTAAACAGAATTGATTGAACTAACTTAAAATTGAACAGACATGAAAAAACTAACATTAAAATTTAGTGCCCTACTATTTTTATTTGCGCATACATTTTCGGCCTTCGGATCAGATTTTGGAAATTTGAGAGCAAGCTTGAACCTTAAAAACAACAAGGCAGTAGAGATTCACCTTGAAGGGCAATCCAGTGGAGAAGTACAGGTAAAAGTGTTTAATAATACCGGCAGAATGGTGTCATACAAAAGCCTTGTAAATTCAGGAACCAAAATTGTAAGTCACAAAATTTCTGATTTCCCCGATGGAATTTATACCTATCAGGTGATTGAAGGTGATGAGTTGATCTACACAGCCAAAGTTGTGAAATCGGCAGAAGGCGCGCTGGAATGCAGAAACCTTCCCGGCGGGGCAACAGCTTCGATATCAAAGGAAGATAGCGCCATGGTTTTGGTTCGCATGGTTAAATCGCCCGAATCAAAATTAAAAATCCTGGTTAGCGATGATGACGCGAATATTCTTTACAGAAAAATGGTGAAAGACGCTTCATACGCAAAGCTCACCTACGATATTTCAGCTTTCCCTGAGGGAAATTATTACTTCAGTGTTTACAAAAACAACGAACTTATTGCTTACAGAAAAATTATTAAATAATTGTTTTACCTAATAATATGGCTTTCGATGTAAATCGAAGGCCATTTTTTTACAATTTTGTTCTTTCAAATAATTTCATTTCAAAACCTGAAAGCGTAAAGGATGTTTGAATATCTGTACAAGAAAAGGTTAGCCTGGATTTTAATCGTCATTTTGCTGGGATGTTTTTTTCAGTTTTCGATAGATGTAATTTTCAGTCTGATTTACAGGAATCACCCGCTTTTGGGCAGCATCCGGGGTTATTTGTTTTCTATTGCCATTTCATTTATGGTCATGTATGGCCTTAGTAAATTGGGCAAATGGATGAATAAAACCCTATCATGGGAAAAATCGCCGGGAGGTAGATTTTATCTTCAGGTTTTTGCTATTACGTTCTTTGTCATATTGATGGTCATGAGTATCCGCACCCTGTTCAACCTGCTTTTTTTCCCTATGGGATTTATACGGCTTTTGGACGAAATGGTGATTGGGGTATTTTTTCTATTTGCCTCCTTGTTGTTGGTTTTCATCGATATGGGTATTCATTTATTGGATAAATGGAGATTTTCGCAGGCAGAAATTGAACGCTTTAAAAAAGCAAATCTGGAAACTCAATTCGAAATGCTGCGAACTCAGGTAAATCCTCATTTTCTTTTCAACAGCCTGAATACTTTGTCATCGTTGATTTACGAAAACCAGGACACGGCATCCAATTATGTGCGTGAAATGTCATCGGTTTACCGTTACATCCTCGAAAATCGAAAAGCTGATATTGTAAGCCTGCTTGAGGAACTTAGCTTTACCAAATCCTATGTTTACATGCTCAGCCTCCGCTTCGAGAACAAAATTAAGTTTGAGTTAAATATCGATCCAAGGTTTAACAATAAGATGGTAGCTCCTTTAACTTTGCAAATTTTAATTGAGAATGCAGTGAAGCATAATGTAGTTTCGCAACGGAAGCCGTTGGCAATTGAAATTTTTACCCGAAATGATAATACTTTACTGGTAAAAAACAATTTGCAGCCAAAGGCCAACAATTCTTACTCAACAGGTATTGGGCTTGATAATATCAAAAACCGTTTGGAAATGTTAACCGATCGAAAGATGGTGGTTGAAAAAACAGAAAACGAATTTATTGTCACCATTCCATTGCTGGATGCGAAAGAGAATAAGTTGATCGACTGGTAGCAGGCTGATTGCTGCTTACTTGTTGCTGGCTTGTGAAGCAAACTGCAAAACGTAAAACATCGAGAAATGAAAATACTTATAATAGAGGATGAACCATTTGCACAAAAGGAATTAAAACGACTTCTGGATATTGCCGAAGGAAAGTTTGAAATTCTGGATATGATTGATACCGTGGAAGATTCGGTTGAATGGCTGAAAGAAAATCCGCCGCCCGATCTCATTTTCCTGGACATACAGCTTGCTGACGGTATCAGCTTTGATATTTTCAGGAAAGTGGATGTAAAATCGCCTGTGATTTTCACCACTGCCTACGATGAATATGCCATCAGAGCATTTCAGCTCAACAGCATCGACTACCTGCTAAAGCCCGTTAAACTCACCGAACTGATGCGCGCCATCAACAAGTATGAAAGCTTGCGCGATCAGTATGGAAAAGAAAAAGATGAAAGTGTAAACATTACCAAAACACAACTGGAGAGCCTGATAAATTTAGGAAAAAAGGAATACAAATCAAGGTTTGTAGCAAAGATTGGCGACCAGATAAAATACATTCCGGTGGAAGATGCAGCCTATTTCTACGCTGAAGATAATGTGGTTTTCTTGATCAACAAAAACGCAAACCGCTACATCATCGAATATTCAATCGAAGAAATCGACTCGCTGGTTGATCCAAAAAGTTTTTACAGATTAAACAGGTCGGTGGTAGCACACATCAGCGCAATCGACAAAGTTTACAAATATTTGAACAGCCGTCTTAAAGTGGAATTACTGCCCGAATCGGAAAAAGAAGTTTTAATAAGCAGAGCCAAGGTTGCTGATTTTATGAAATGGATGGACAGGTAGGTTCATCGAGTGAATCTGAATTGGTTAATGGCTATTTGATTTTTTCTAATCGGTATCAATAATGATTTAATTGACAACAAATGACCACAAATGACCACAAATGACCAACAATGAGCACATATAACCATCAATGAAAATTAGCTTTTTTAATATCAATGCTTTTGCTTTCCGGCTATTTCCGGTGCTATTGCTGTTTTTGGCAGGTGCGTGCACCCGGCCAGTTATCAGAATTGAGAATATCCCTCAAAATACACCGGCAGGTTCCAGGCTGTTTATTTCTGGAAATTTTAACCGCTGGGATCCGGGAGATGTAAGATATACCTTTGAGATGAATCGGGACAGCAATTATTATTACACTTTACCTAACGGATTTGGGAATCTTGAGTTTAAAATTACCAGAGGGGAGTGGTCGAGTGTGGAAACTGATATTTGCGGTTACGATATCAGCAACAGAGCATTCAACTACCGGCAGGCTGATACCATTGTGATAGATATTTTGAGCTGGAAAGATACTGAACCCATCAACTGCCCGGAGCTCACCATTGTACTTGATAAAATACCAGAAAATACCCCCGAGAACGAGCCCCTGGCGCTTGCAGGAAATTTCAACGAATGGGCTCCCGATAGTTCCTCCTACCTGCGAAGAGATGCCGGCACCGGCAAATACATGATTAAACTCCCACGAAAGGACATGGATCGCCTGCTTGAATTCAAAGTTACCAGAGGCAATCTCCTATCTGCTGAAGCCGATAAGTTTGGCTATGAAATTGAAAAACGTCAGGTGAACTTCGGCATGGTTGACACCCTGTTTATAGATGTGGAAAACTGGGAAGATTTGATTGAAAATCCTCGCGATCGGGTAACAATTATCCTTGATAAAATTCCTGGTGAAACTCCCGATAACGCCGAAATATTCATTACCGGAAGTTTTAACGGATGGTATCCAAAGGATAACAAGTATAAATTCCTTAAAAATAAAAAAGGACAATTCGAATACACCCTCCCCCGCGAAAGTGAAAGGGTGGAGTTTAAAATTACCCGTGGTGATTGGTCGAAGGAGGAAGTGGATATGCTTGGCTACAGAATGAACAACAGGCAATATGAATTTGGAAGTGCCGATACAGTCCACCTTACCATTCATGGCTGGCTTGATCAAACGGAAGTAAAACAACCATCCTACACCGTGGTATTGAATAATGTTCCGCCCACCACTCCGCCAAATGATAATCTCTATATTGCAGGGTCGTTTAACAACTGGAATTCCGGACAGCGAAAATACAGGTTTACCAAAACCGATAACGGGAAGTACTATATTAAACTTGTTGATGCGTGGCGCAGTATCGATTATAAAATTACAAGAGGCAGTTGGCGATCGCAGGAAGCCGATGAATATGGCCTTGAAATATCCAATCGTCATTTTGATTACACGGGGATTGATACGGTAGAAATTGAAGTAATGAACTGGCTTGACATCCCGCGTTTCGATCAGCAGGAAGTTGTTATTGTACTTTACAAGGTACCTCAAAACACACCCTCCGATAAACACATTTATATAACAGGAACTTTTAACAACTGGAACCCTGGCGACCCCGACTACATTCTGAATAAAAACCTAAAAGGGGAATATTACATTACTATCCCACGCAGCG
Source organism: Bacteroidales bacterium (assembly GCA_021740425.1). Lineage (GTDB taxonomy): Bacteria > Bacteroidota > Bacteroidia > Bacteroidales > 4484-276 > SABY01. Next base: position 18,457 of record JAIOZV010000002.1, read on the forward strand.
GAAATGGCATCGAATATAAATTTACCCTTGGAAGCTGGGAACTTGAAGAACTTGACCAAAATGGCAACACCATCCCCAATCGTAAATACAACTTTGGTTACTCCGATACCCTGAAAATAAAAATTGACCAATGGGAATTATAAATTTTTATAAAACCATTTTTAGTCATTATTTAAAGTGTTCATTTTAGGGGAATAACTGTTCGTTTTTAAACATTAGCTCATTGCTTCCACAACCTGCTGATTTGTAGCTTCCACGCTTTCAGCACAATATCTTCACAGGTATAATTTTTGGTAATCCGAAAAAAATAGTTGTGCTATGTTTAAAAACCTCCTAACATTGATGTACCGGCAGTTTAATGCAAATAAGTTGTATTCCATCATTAAAATCTCCTGCCTTGCTGTCGGGATGGGCGTAAGTCTGCTCATTTTGCTTTATGTCTTCCACGAGTTCAGCTACGATAGTTTTCATGTGAACCGAAACTCGATTTATCAAATGGTTACAAACATGAAAAGCCGCGATAACTTCAGCAAATCATGCATATCCACCGCAGGAATCGGGCCTTCGCTTTTGCGTGAATTTACTGAAATTAAAAATATGACCAGAGTATCCGGTCCTTCTGATCAGTTTTTTGTTGCATACAACAAAAGCCTGGTTGTTGATAATCTGATTTTCGTTGATTCTTCATTTTTAAATATTTTTTCCTTCAACCTTCTGTCAGGCAATCCCGATTTCGCCTTATCAGATCCTTTTACCATGCTGGTTACCCCCGAAACAGGAAAACTATTTTTTGGTGATGAAAACCCCGTTGGCAAAGTTTTAAGGTATCAGGACAAATACAATTTTAAGATTACCGGAGTTATCGAAAATTGCCCCTCAAATTCGCATATTCTCTACAATGCAATACTATCATTTGCATCGCTTTACAAAATGGATGGGTTTAATCTTGGGTGGGATGGTGGTTGGAATTATTACACCTATGTTCTTGCCGGCTCTCAAATTTCAACCCAAAGTTTTAAAGAAAAACTAATGCCCTTTCTCGATGAAAATATCAACAACAAATACCGAAACTACGGGGCAGAATTATCCCTCGATTTTGACCCTCTCTCAAAAGTGTATTTACATTCTCAGGCTCCCGAAACTTTGCCAAAATCAGGGAATACACAAAACCTTCTTGTATTTGCAGCACTGGCATTTTTTATTCTCTTAATTGCCTGTATAAATTACATCAACCTTTCGACGGCACAGGTTTCGAAACGCACCAGAGAAACCGGGATTAAAAAAGTTTTGGGGGCAACTCGCGGAATGCTCATCAGGCAATTTTTGTTTGAAACCATTTTTCTCAGCTTTGTGGCCTTGATCCTGTCGGTGGTAATTGCTGAATCTTTATTGCCCGGATTTATAAACCTTTTGGGAACAAACATCTCCATTTCCGGCAATTCCATGATTGCAGTTGCCGGCAGCCTGGTTCTTATTGGTTTATTAACAGGCATACTTGCCGGAGTGTATCCGGCCATTTTCCTTTCCGGCTTTTCCCCCATGCGGGTTTTGAAAGGTGGAGCAATTGGTATTCGTAAAGGAAAATCCTTCAGAAACATTCTTGTTGTACTGCAATTTTTTCTTGCCGGAGGACTGATCATTTGCACAATGGTTGTTTACACACAAATTTCGTTTATCAATAAGAAAAACCTGGGATACGAAAAAGCAAATTATATGATCATCAGCCTGACCGGAGAAAAATCAATGACGGCTTACGAATTGCTGAAAAATAAACTAAAAACCATTCCACAGGTTTTGGCTCTTGGCGCAGCAACAGCCATTCCCGGCCACGGGCTTACATCCAACGGCTACATCCCCGAAGGGCAAACCGAATCGATGATGTTTTATATTATGGATGTTGATGCTGATTTTTTGACAACACTCGGAATTAAAACTATTCAGGGTATAGAATTTTCAGATGAAGTAAAGTCAAGCGGCGACATCATGGTAAACGAAGCATTTATGAAACAAATGGGCTGGAATAATCCGGTTGGAAAGTATTTATCAAGAAATGGGAAGCATCAAATTATTGGCGTTGTAAGGGATTTTCACTTTGCCCCGTTGCATCATGCCATTGAACCCCTGATCATCACCAACAGACCTTGGGATGGCTATCAAACCGGATTTAATTATCTTGTATTAAAATACTCGGACATTGCCGGAATTGTGATTTCAGAAGCAGAAAATATTTGGAAAGAATTGTTCCCGACCGAACCTTTCATTTTTGATTTTATGGATCGTTTGCAAAAATCAGTGTATGCTGATGAACGAAATTTCAGCAGGATTTTTACATGGGCATCCTTTTTTGCCATTTTTATTGCCGGATTAGGGCTTTATGGATTAACAACCTTTACAACACAAATGAGGCGCAAAGAAATTGGAATAAGAAAAACATTTGGTGCAGAATCAGCAAAAATCGTGATTCTGCTTGGCAAACAGTTTATCATGCTGGTGGTGTTCGGAAATATTCTTGCCTGGCCTTTTGCGTGGATTATCATGGAAAGATGGTTAGAAAATTTTGCTTTCAGAGCTTCTGATAATTGGTGGATTTATCTTGTAACATTACTGATATCTGCAATTTTTGCATTTGCCACCGTTGTCTGGCATTCTATTAAAGCAGCAAAACAAAATCCTGTGGATGCCCTGAGGTATGAATGATAAAAACACAGGCCTCATTCCGCGGTTTTTCATAAACTTCAACTTTCGCATTTAAAATAAAACTCCCGGAAAGAATAACCTTCCGGGAGTTTTTTTGTACCAGCAGAGTTTATTGAAAAGATCATTGGCTGTCGATAACAAGGTAGGAAGTATTTCTGTACCCATCCTGATCTTTGTACCAATCCTTATAATTCACTCCACCGGATTCGGCCCAATCTGCAAATTTGTTATACCCCTGGATTATCGCAACCTTCTCCTGCGGAAATACAAAATCGTGGATAATATCGATGGCCCAGGGAAGGTTGGAGGAAGTTTTGTAGTACCTGCCTGTGGCAGGATTGCTGTCATCATCACCGGTTCCAAATAAATTTACATCGGCAAGGGATGTCGGAGGCATATTGGCCAAATGAACTTCTTTTTCTCTATGCTGATTAATAAAAATAAATGGATTTTTTGTTCCAAAATCTGCCGTAGCAATTGGATCGGAATAAGTGATGACCAGCCTGATGCCGGAAGTATTTTTTGAGATTTGCATTGCATCGTCAAACAATATCACAACGGGTTTTGCCTGGCCTGCCTCAAGCCCTTTGCCATTTAGTGTAACCAACCCGGATAATACCGAGCCGGTGACATTTTCGATGAGTGATTCATCCATGTCCAGCTCTATGCCAAACCCATTGCGAAAACTGCCTCCAATATTTTTAATATTAAAAGTTAAATAGGTTTCAACAATTCTATCTTCCGAATTAAAAACATGTGTGTAACGGTAGTTTAAAACAAGATCATTGAAATCATAATCGCCTTCGTAAGGCCAAAGGTCTTCAAAGGCATAAGTACCCCAGCCATAAACCGATGGTGTGTAAGTATCGTAAGCCCTGTCGCCATCATTGGGATATTCATCATAAAAGTCGATGATGCCATCTCCATCGCTGTCCAAATCGTTAATTTGATTTTCATCAAGAGGCATGGTGGCCAGATCGTGGATATAATTATTTGTAAAAGTCCAGCGGTCTTCAAAAGCGCCGGTAACCGTATCCATAATGAAGGATCTGCCTTCCCATTTATTCAGGCCTTCATTAAAAACATTTGAAGCCCACCACAGTTCCTGGTTTTGATCGAAGGTGAGGGAGTTGGGATAATTTGGTAGATTTTCGGCTGAGAGTCTTTCTGCATAAATGCTGTTGCGACTGTCAAAAGTACACCTGTAAAGACCCGATTCACTCGAAATGTACATGGTGCCATTGTTTGCAAAACAAACATCTCCACCGTCAAGATCATCAAGCCCGTAAATCCGGTAATACGAAACCAGTTTTCCATTTTCGGGATTTATCAGCAACATCCAGTAGCCGAAGGAATAGTAAAGCATGCCATCGTTGATGTTGTAACCAAGCCTCGGTCCCTGATACTGTGTTTTACCTCTGTTTTCCCAGGTTTGATCGTTCAGGTCAAAAGCATAGAGATAATAGGGTGAATTTATGCCAATTGTATAAAGAACTTCTTCGACTGGATCGATTGCACAGGTCCAACTGCCGCCGGTATTTGAAGGCAGATTTGGCAAATATTCCACCTCTCCTGTCAGTGGATTTATCGAATACATTTCGCTTAAACTATTTACAGCATATAAAATATCGGTAGGATCATCTTTCAATTGTCCTGAATGATCAGGAATTTCCTCTAAGGGGAAATGGACAAATAATGTTTGGGCAGTGATTGGAATCATCATGGACGTATAATGTCCCAAATCATTTCTGGTAACAAAAAGTGTATCATAATATCCTGGAATGGTGATATCGAGGGTGAAATTTGGATTATCGGTAATTTTTACGGCATTGAGATTATTCAAAACATCAACCAACTTTCCTGTTTGGTGCAACGGATCTCCATCATCGCCCAGGGTGGTAACATCGATATTTACGCCATTGGAATTGTAAAGATAAACCTCGTACTTGATATCTCCATCAGCCCTAGATGATTTAAAATCATTAATGGTAATTTGGGCTGTCACCGATGTTTCAAAATTAAAGTCCTGTGGAATGACTAAATCCGACATTTTTTTGGTAGTATCAACGGGTGGTTCAGGCTCAGGATTATTGTTAAGGTCTTTTTTGCAGTTACTGATAAAGAGAGCAAATGCAAAAATCGTTAAGAAAATGCCAAATTTTTTCATTTTATAAAATTTTTAATTAGAGCTCTATATCCATTTTGGTTAAGATGCGTTTCACAAATATAGTAAAGTTTTGATAAGATTAACAAATTTTAAGGAATGTTAATTGACGGGTTAGCAATATTTTGATTTTGCATTTCTTTCTCTTAACATTGCCATATATTTCCTAAATTCAAGCCCATGGTTGCTGAATTGCGTACAATCCTAAATTATTCGCCTTTCAGTTCCATTGTGGTTCACAGTCGAAATCTGCTCTTTATTGTTTTGTCGCCGGTGAGTTTGCTTTGCTGTGAGGAGATCAACGATGGTATTGAAGGAAGGAGAGAAGAGTATGAAGCAACTGGTGGGTTGAAACATATAATATCTCGTTTTACCGAAAAGAATATGTCAAAAAACTTCTTCTGTTTTAAAAAGTGTCAACGATGTTATGCTAGGGAAAAAAGTGACAATGATGTTATGCTATTTATCAACTAATCTTTAATCGACAACAACTACGGCACTACGCTCAAAACCGGGGTGTATCTGCTCACCCTCTCGAAAACCTGAGAAAAGGCTTCAACGTTGAAGGTGGAAAAAGAAAGGTATAAAAAAAGCCCCCAACCAGTGGCAGGAGGCTTTTGTATTTTTATGTGTATTGTTTTCTAAAACTTCACCAGATTGGCAAAACCCATAAAGGCAAGCGAAAGGATTCCTGCAACAACCAGTGCGATGGGCATTCCGCGCATCCCTTTGGGAACATCCATCAGTTCGAGGTGTTCACGAAGACCTGCAAAAAGTATCAATGCAAGTGCAAATCCCAGTGAATTTCCGATGGCATACACTGTACCTTCCAAAAGATTAAATTCTTTTTGAATAACCAGTAAAGCAACACCCATGATGGCACAGTTGGTTGTTATCAAAGGTAAAAAAACACCCAAAGCCTGATAAAGGGGAGGGCTTACTTTTTTAAGAATTATTTCGACAACCTGCACCAGGGCAGCTATCACAAGAATAAAGGATATAGTCTGGAGAAAGCCCAGATTAAAAGGAGCAAGCACATAATTCTGGATCAGCCAGGTTACAATTGTTGCAACTGTCATTACAAACAAGACGGCTCCGGCCATTCCGCTGGCAGTTGAAATTTTATTGGAAACACCTAAAAACGGGCAGATTCCCAAAAAGTTAGACAATACAATATTGCTAACTAATACTGTTCCGATTATTATAATGATATATTCCATGATGTTCTGATTTATGCTTTTTTGGTAAGTTTGTTGACTAAGGCAATTAGAAATCCAAGTGCAATGAAAGCTCCTGGTGAAAGTATAAATACTAAAATACCATCACCTGGGGCGAATTTAATTCCGAAAATTGATAAATTACCCAGAATTTCCCTGACACTGCCAAGGATTGTAAGTGCCATGGCAAAGCCAAGTCCCATCCCGAGCCCGTCGAATATCGAAGATACAATGTTATTTTTTGAGGCAAAAGCCTCAGCCCGCCCGAGTACAACGCAGTTAACCACGATTAATGGAATAAAAATTCCAAGTTGCTCATGCAAAGCCGGTGCATATCCTGCCATAACCAAATCCACAACAGTTACAAAAGAAGCGATCACCACGATAAAAGTCGGGATACGTACTTTGCTTGGTACAAGATCCTTGATAAGTGAAATAACGAGGTTCGACATCACCAATACAAAAGTTGTTGCGAGTCCCATACCCAGTCCGTTTATGGCTGAGTTGGTTACTGCTAGTGTCGGACACATGCCAAGCAGCATTACAAATACAGCATTCTCCTTAAAGAATCCTTTAGTGAAGTTTTGCATTTGAGTCATGATATTGTCCCTCCTAATTATTTTCTTTATTCATTTCTTCATACGAAGTATAGGCTCGCTGCACTGCATCACAAAATGCGCGTGAGGTAATTGTTGCGGCAGTAATAGCATCAACATCTCCTCCATCTTTTTTTACAGCCAGTTTGAATTCTTTTGGGTTTTTTCCCATAAACTGATCTTTCCAGCTTGTCGCCATTTTGGTTCCTAATCCGGGTGTTTCCTTTTGTTCCAGAACTTCCACATTGGTAATTGTTCCGTCAGGCTGGAAACCAACCATCAATTTTATCAATCCGCTATAGCCGATATTTGTGTATGTATTTACTGCAACACCAATAGCAGTTTCATTTTTAAACCCATTAAAAAATATCAGCGAATCGCTGGCATCCTCAGGCTTTACGGCTTTCCTTATATAATTTGTAAAACCCGGCATCACCTGCTCGATGGCTTTTTGCTGTTTTATGCGCTGCACTTCAGCAATAGGCTCTTTGGTCAAATTGTAAACGCTGCTTGCCGCCAATGATGATACTGCCGTAACAATCAATAGGGTTAAAAACATGTTTGTAAAAGTTGATTCTTTTTGTGCCATTGTTAGCGAAATATTTAATGTCTTGATTTATTTAATAAAACACTACCTGCATTTTCTTTTAATATCATAATCCGGACAGGTGTATTGTAACCACATCATGCTTTTGTTACCTTCACCACGCCAAATCGTGCAGGCTTAAAGCTGGTATTGATCAGGGGTGCAAATGCATTCATAATTAATATCGCAAAGGAAACCCCTTCGGGGTATCCACCCCAAAAACGGATTACCATTGTAATCACACCGCAACCGATGCCATAAACAATCTGCCCCTTTGCCGACATGGGCGAACTTACCATATCTGTTGCCATAAAGAAAATACCGAGCATTAAACCACCAGCCATAAGGTGATAAACCGGATTAAGATATAGTTCAGGATCAATTAGCCAAAATACAAAAGCAAATAATAAGGATGATGCTAAGTATGAAACTGGAATCTGCCAGGTGATCACCTTTTTATAAAACATAAAGGCTGCACCTAACAGCAAAGCAATAGCAGATACCTCACCCATGGATCCCCCCATTTGTCCCAATAGCAAATCCTGATAATTCAAAACTTGATGGGAAACAACTGTACCAAGTTCATCATATTGTGGCAGGCCAGCACTAATAAAATCATGAACAGTTTCCTGGGTTGTAGCTATTTTATCAAAATTTTCTTTATAAAACCCTAATAGAGTTGCACCAGAAACTGCATCAGTTTTTAAAGCAGCAAAAAGTGGTTTAATCACTGGCCAGCTTGTCATCTGCACCGGAAATGAGATCAATAAAAATACCCGCCCGACAAGTGCCGGGTTGAAAGGGTTTTTGCCCAGGCCTCCAAAGGCCATTTTGGCAATGCCAATGGCAACAACCGCCCCAATAATGATAATGAATGTTGGCAAATTGGTAGGTACATTAAAAGCAAGTAACACGCCTGTAACTATTGCCGAACCATCGTTGATGGTTAAATCCCCTTTGATCACATAACGTTGAATCAGATATTCAACCAATATGCAGGCAATTACTGAAATTGCCATTACCCTTACTGCATCCAAACCAAAAAAATAAAAGGAAACAAGCATAGCCGGAATCATGGCGTAAAATACGCTGTACATGATCTTGCGCACTGACTGGCTTGAATGGACGTGCGGAGAGCCTGATATCGTAAGTAAAGTACCCATAGTTTAATTTTTTCCTCTTGTTCTGATAATTTGACCTACTTTGTTTTTTCCAAGCCTGATAAAATCAAGCAAAGGCCTGCCTGATGGACAGGTATAGTGACATGAACCACATTCGATACAATCCATGATTCTGTCTTTTTCAGCCTTTTCATAAAATTCATGTTTTATCTCCTGTGCCAGTAAATAAGGTTCCAATCCCATGGGGCAAACTGTAATGCATTTTCCACAACGGATGCATGATTTCGGAGGTGTCCGGTGTGCTTCTTCATCAGGAACTAGCAAAATGCCTGATGACCCCTTAACAATTGGTGCTTCAATCGACATGAGCGCTTTACCCATCATAGGTCCGCCACCAATTACTTTTCCCAGATTTTCGGGTAATCCGCCTGCTTTTTCTATCAGATCGCTAATGGGTGTTCCAATGCGTACCAAAAAATTGGAAGGCTTTTTTGCAGCTTTGCCGGTAACGGTGACCACCCTTTCAATCAGTGGCTTGTTTTTCTGAACTGCCTCATAAACAGCAAAAGCTGTCCCCACATTATCAACTACACAACCCGTTTCAATGGGTAACTTTCCTGACGGAACCTCCCGGCTCGTGAGTGCTTTGATCAATTGCTTTTCACCACCCTGAGGATATTTCACCTTTAAAGCATGAACCGAGATTCCTTTAAATTTTTGCGCCAGTTGAGTAAGATGACCAATGGCATCGGGTTTATTGTTTTCGATGCCAATCATGGCGTTTTCCACTCCAAGCGCTTTCATAAGAATGGATGTCCCTATCAGCATTTCTTCGCCTTTTTCCATCATCAACCTGTGATCGGAAGTAAGGTAAGGTTCACACTCCACACCATTAATGATAAGGTATTCAGCCTTCTTTCCATCGGGAACCATCATTTTTACGTGCGTAGGAAAAGTAGCACCTCCCAGCCCTACGATACCCCGATCGTTGATACGCTGAATAATCTCTTGTTTTGATAAGGAAATATCAGTTACCAATTCAGAGGAAACATCAATTCCATCATCCCACACATCATCCGAGGTATCGATAATTACTGATGTTCTTCGATATCCGGATTGATCCATCACCTCGTCAACCTTAAAAACTTTTCCGGTAACTGATGAATGAATATTGGCGGAAATAAAGCCGGAGCTTTTAGCTATCAACTGGCCGGTTTTCACCTCATCACCTCGTTTTACCAAAACGGTGGAGGGTGCCCCCAAATGCTGGGATATTGGGATGTACACACGTTTTGAAACAGGCAAAGACTCGATGGCAACACCTGCTGAGAATTTATTTTCGGGGGGATGAACACCTCCCATTTTGAATGTTTTCAATATCATTTCGTTATATATTGAAATCTGTAATCACTAATTATTTGCTTTAATTTCTGTGGCAATCGGCATTTCTTTCGGTTCAGGAGCCGGTGAGGGTTTTTCGGAAGCCCCGGCCTTTATTTCAGGCTTTGGCTTTCGGGGTGGAAAGTTGATTTCGTGAATAGCATTTGTAGGACATTCTTCAACGCATTTGCGACACAATTTACATTTTTCAAAGTCGATGTAGGCAAGGTTATTCACAAGGGTTATGGCATCGAAAGGACAAACCTTAACACATTTACCACATCCAATGCAGGCAACATCACAGTTTTTCTTTGCAGGAGCACCCTTTTCCTTGTTGATGCAAGCCACATGAATTCTTCTGTCTTTTTTGCCTTTGGGACGCAGTTCAAAAATATTACGCGGACAAGCTTTTACACAAGCACCACAGGCCACACATTTGTCTGCAATTACCACAGGAAGCCCTGTAATTTCATCCATGTACAGTGCATCAAAATCGCAGGAAACAACACAATCGCCCAATCCAAGGCATCCATAAGGACAAGCACTTTCGCCCGAATACAAGCCATGAGCAAAGGCACAAGTGGCAGCGCCTTCGTATTTAACTTTTTGAGGGGCATTTTCTCTGGAACCATTGCAGCGCAATACAGCAATCATGGGTTCTTTTTCTTCTACTTCCAGTCCCATAATTTTTGCTACATCCGACATCACCGCATTGCCACCAACAGGGCAGTTAAGTCCTTCGAGGCTTCCTGCTTTTACGATTGCTTCTGCAAAGGCCCGGCAGCCTGCATATCCGCAACCACCACAGTTGGCACTTGGTAATGCCTCCTGCACCGTGTCAATTCTGGGGTCTTCGATAACCTTAAATTTTTGTGCAACAAAAAAAAGTATGACTGCAGCCGCAACGCCAATGGCGCTGAGTGAGATTACTGCGTAAATCATTACATCATTCACGATTTGCTCCTTTTTATAATGAACTGAACTTTGTTTCATTTTTATTAAAGCAGGTAAGAAATCCATGTTTTCTGAACCAGCTTTTCAAGTCGGGCAAAATTATAAACAAATGTTAAAAATCATACTATTGCATCCTTATTTAAAATGAATTAAAATATCTGTTTTACAGATACTTATAGGCCATCAAATGAACACTATCCGGTAAATACTCAATTAATCCATTAAAAATTAATTAGTTACAACACAATTTAGAAGGGCTCTAAATTTCAGAAGCTTGTTTTTTTCATTATTTCTCAGATAAATAAAAAGGGTAGAGTTGCTGCATCGAAAATGGATAGATCAGATCAAAAGCTAATTTGGTCTATGATACTTAAAACCACCTGTGGAAAGGTTAAGATTTGAGGTGTTCAGGATGAAATTAATAATCATTTAGAAAAAGCAAATATTCTCAAGCAATGGGTTTTCCAGAAATAAAAAAGAATAAAACTCAATAAAAAAAGCCTTCTCATTTCTGAAAAGGCTCTACCAATTATTTTTTGACTTGTAATTATTGAATTACTATTTTTTCGCTAAAGGAATTTTTACCAGCATCAACCTGAATCATGTAAATGCCTTTGGCCTGATATCTGAAGTCGAATTTCCTTATAAAATCCGTTGATGAAATATGCTCTGTAAATATTACATCACCTGCTGTGTTGACAACATTCAGTGTAGCCGGATCGCTCAAATGTCTTAGTTTAACTTCAAATTGCCCTGAGGTAGGATTTGGAGAAATTTCAAAAATTGTTGCGGAGGTATTTTCATTCACCGACAAAGTTGGGTCTAAAGTCAAAGTAAAAGAATCATCATCACTTATGTGGCAGGGCTGCAGGGGAGAGGCAAAGAGGGTAAGATTTACATAGCCAGTCATTTGATCTATTACGCTTGGATAATAAATTGTTTGCGGCGATGTAGCATCACTAAAATCGCCGGTACCGCTCGAAATCCATTGCAAAAGGCTGTAATTTTCAACGGCAGCGTTGGCCTGATAATATGCCTCTGCATGAATCACAGTATCGTTTCCCGCAAAAACTTCGGGGAGATAGGTAATATTAACAAAAATACTGTCGGCAACCTGAACACCAGGTTCGTAGCCGTCAGCCGTTAACTTTAACCAGAAACCTCCGTTTATAAGATCCTGGGGACCGCGAAAATATACTACAGTTAAGTTTTGAGGGTTTGGCAAAATGCCATCTCCGGAGCTCGTCCAAAGGTGTTTTTTTGCATAGGAAGTTTGGCCATGAGCAACAAAAACAGTATCCTGGCAAACAAAACCATCTTCCCCTGCATAAACTGTAGGTGCAACAATGGGAGCAAAATTGAAGGAGAATACTCTGGTTTTCCAGGCGTTGTTGGTATATTCGGTAGTAAACCAAAAGGTTGTATCATCCACGGGATCTACATCAAGGTTGGCATAATCTCCCCATCGGTTAATGCTTGCCTGATTCCCAACACCTGTAACCGCTTCCACTTCAGTGTAGGTCATTTCACCAAGTGGAGCATCAGCAGGCCTTCCGGTATAACGTATAGATGGGGAATGATCGCTACTCGAAACTGAATATCCCAAAGCTATGGTACCTTCAGCATTCTGGGCTATCGATCCCATCCAGCGGTGCAGGCCGTCATCAGGAGCATACACACCCTGCTGATAAATGTACCAGTTGCTGCCACCTTCTTTTCTGAATTCATACCATTTTATTCCTGCACGGTTTGAACCCACATTTACTGTGTGGTTTGCAACCATGGATTCATAAGTACCGAAATTTCTATAAGCCAGTCTGTACATCAGCATTTGGGAAAGTGTAGCGAGTTTTTGGGATGTTCCGGGTTGAGGAATCCCATTCAGCTCGGGATTAAAATAGCCCGGGTCGAGAGCCACCGCAAGTTGATAGGTTGAATTACCGGGGGTATTCCAATCCACATGGAATTCGTAAATCTCGAAATCTGAAGTATTGTATGAATCGATGGTCGCTACATAATTTGGTGCTCCTGCCGGTGGTAAAGGGCCATCAAAATCTGAGGGCTGGAGGCTGTATTTATCTTCAAAATAGCCAAAGAAAACCATATTTGCATCCGGATCTCCAACAAGCATTTTGTCGCGCTCAAAGGCTGCAACTCCCCCGCCAATAAATCCACCGCTAAAAAAGTTGAATGTACAATAGTAGGCATCGCCCCATACACCCATTTTGGGATAGTCATTAAAATCATTAAATTCAAAAGCATAGCGATAATATTCCCCCAAAGGGTCACCACTTGCTGAAATTGCAACCAACTCATAGGACTTTCCGTTGGAAAGTTCGATGGCGAACTGCGAAGCCACCCAGCGATCAGCATCTTCGTCGTACAAAATTATGGGGTCGCCATCATTGGTGCCTGTCCAGGGGCCAATAAAGCCCGACCAAAGGGTACTGTTATCGGCAGGGCCAAACAATTTGTTGCCATTTTTATCCCAAATGGCAAACGAAAGGTTAATCATTTGAAAATAGTGATTTGGCCCGACATCGCCATCAGTATCGGGAGGATAAACCCCATTGACATTGGCAACACCTTCAAAATTTACTTCAGGACCACGGCTTTTTTGAGGGCCTTGCTGCAATTGAATTTTATCGTAGCTTCCTTCCTTTGCCGGAAATTCTCTTTCGAATTCCATATCAACTGATTTATTTTCGATAATGCCATCTTTCCAGGCACGTTTTCGTTGTCCGGGCACAATTACAGTCATATCGCGCAAGGCCGGGGATTTATCAAAATAGGCAGCCTTTCGGGTAAAGGCGGGTTTCATAACATTCTGAGCCATCAGGCATTCTGATATCAAGCCCACAACGAGTAGCATTACAAGTAAACGTTTCATAGTTTAGCAGTATTAAAATTTGTAGTAAATGTATTTTTTTCAATCTGAAATTCAAAACTCTCTTTCAACTTATCTTTGAGCAAATAAAGCGCAAAGTAGTATGGAATGAGCACTGCCAGCGAAGCAAGCCCTGCCAGGCCTTCATCTTCAAAATAGCTCAGTGAGCCAATAAGTGTAGCCATTAAAAGTATAAATGGCAAAAAGTATCCGTAAAGTACAGCCTTATTTCCCAATTTTTTCTTCATGGTAATCGTAACAAAATCGCCGGCCTTTTGATCAAAATTTCCGGGATTTTTTACATCAATAATCTTTTCCTGCATATCGGCGGCGCTGCAAAAACCTTTTGCATGACAAGATGCACATGCCGACTGCGCAATAATGCTCACCTTGATATTTTCTCTACTGATTTCTGAAATTATTCCCTGATGTTTTACCAAATCATCTTCCATGTCCTATGGTTTTAAGGTGTTGAAATGGATACCTGCAATATTTTACCATTAAAAAATTTGTGCCCGTGAATAACAAACCAGGCCGCATATTCGGCCATATCATTGGCTTTTAATGGGGCTTCGTAGCCGGGAAAGGCTTCTGCGAGCATCTCGGTTTGAACAGCTCCGTATGCCAAACAATTCACTCTTATGCCACGGTCTTTCAGCTCTTCGGCCATGGCTTCGGTTAGTACCGAAACAGCTCCCTTTGCAGCACTGTATAATGACAGTCCCGGAAATTTTGAACTTCCCTGAACTCCTCCCATGCTACTCACATTTACAATATGAGATCCCGGATTAAAATTGGGCAACAATGCCCGCGACAGCCTGAAAACCGATTTTACATTTACATTAAAAACTTCATCAAAGTCAGCATCGGTCAGCGATTCAAAATCCTTTTTGATCAATTTACCTGCATTATTCACAAGTACATCAACAGCATTAAAATGTTTTAAAATTTTGGGAAGAAGGTTAAAGGCATATCCTTCACTACTCAAATCGAAAGCTGCCGGAATTACATTTGAATCAGGGTTTATTTCTTTGGCAGCAGCCTGAAGCTCATCCAATTTTTTGGCATCTCTTGAAATGGCCACGATGCGGTAATCGCTATTTTCGGCAAGTTTAAGTACCAAAGCCCGTCCGATACCGCGGCTTGCACCTGTCACAATAATATTCATTCCAATGATTGATTTGAATTTTGCAAAGATACAGAAAAAAGAATGTGACGATTATTTTGGCAGGCTCCTGAATGTTTATTGCTGGTCTAAAAATTTTACCCCAACAATTCCCTGATCGTTCCTTCGGTTTTCAATTCGATGGACTTTAGCAATTCCTTTTCAAAGGCAGCAAATTCAGTTTTATCGCGGGTAAACTTAATTTTTCCTCCTTCGAGATGATGTATTTGATCGCAAAGGTTGGTCAATGTTTCGATAATATGTGAAGTAATAATAATTGTTTTCCCCCTGGCGCTCATCTTTATCAGCAAACTACGCAATGAGCGGTTTGTTTCGATGTCCAGGTTATTAAATGGTTCATCCAGTATCATCAAGGGTTTGTCTTGTTTTATTAGTCCAAGCACAGCCAGTTTTTTCTTCATGCCTGATGAATAATCATCCACCACCTGATCCAGAGGCAGGCCAAAAAGCTCATTCCATTTATCAAGCATAAAATTTTGATGCTTAAATAGTGCGAGGTATTCCCTGCCTGTAATATTGGAATAGAAAAAATTTTCGGTGGGGAGGAATGAAATGTTTTTTTTTGAGACAATAAAATCTGCTGACTCAATAGTCCCCATGTCAGGTTTGAGCAATCCGTACAAAATATTCAGAAATGTTGTTTTCCCGGAGCCGTTCAATCCTGCAATACCGTGAATTTTTCCGGTTGAAATATTTAGATTCAATCCATCCAGAATTTTTATTCGCTTAGAATATGATACTGTTAATTCCTTAATCGAAATCATGAAGATATTGTTTTAAATTGCTTTTGGATTTGAAATAAAACCTGATGCAAAGCAGCCACACAATGGGTAAAAATATGGGTAAAACCACGCCAACCACGCCAATTCCGGAGAACAGTTCCACTCCGCCGGGTTTTTGGCCGGGTTGATAAAAGGCATACTTGAGCAGTATAAAATACAAGTGAAGCGAAAGAAAAACCACAAACTCTATGGCCACGATGTACCAAAGGCCGTGATGAAAAATTATAAACATTAGAACCAATGGCAGGCTGAGAATAGAGAAAATTGCCACATGGTTTTTGAATTTTTCAAGGATTAGCCTTTCAGGAGATTTTTCGGATGCGATCAACATGCTGAGTGGCTCACCATTTTCGTAAAATTTTAAGGGGAGAATACCAAGAATTAACAGCGCCAGAGGAACAGCACCCACCATAAACGAAAACACGACCCCGCCAATCCAGGTTAGGGCTATCAATAAGAAATTAATGCGCAATCCGGCTTTCCATTCAAAGGACGTATCAGGCAGCCATTGCTGGATTCCGGTATTCAGATTTTTGATTTTAATCTTAAAATTTATAAAAGGCAGGATTACAAGTCCTGTAAAAAGTATAATGAGCAAGTACCATTTTTGGAAATAAATCAGAAATCCCAAAACCGGAGTTGAAAAAAGCAGGTATTGAAAAAAGAGGATTTTACGGAATTGGTAGAAATTGATTTTGAGGAAGATTTTATCCTTTCGCTGTATTTGAAGGAAAAACAACAAAATGAAAATCCCTCCCGCAGCGATTTCCATATTTTCGCTATGCGACAAAAAGGTAAAAAATGCAAGCAACAATCCTGCTCCTCCTCCAAGTACCACAAGGAACCGAAATATCCCGAGGGTCTCAAGTAAGCGTTTTAGCTGTTTCAGATGAAGTGAATAAAAGGCAAGGTGTTGGTTCATCCTTTTGATTTAAATGATTTTTCTTGTAAAAATATCCGGGGACTTAGCACATTTTTTAACATTGAAATTTTGCCCGGAAAGACCAAACCCGGGTTTCCCAATTCGATGGCTTTTCTTTTTCCTGTCATCATTTTAACCATAAACGCCAGATGGTTTGATCTACAAATGGCACATTGCTGTTTTTGCACACCATCATGGTATGTCCGGTTCCGCCAGAACCCGGGTTAAGCAGGTCATCATAAAATAGAGCAAAACCGGCAGGTGGAATACCTGACTGCGTGCCTATAACTTTCACGGTATCGCGCAAGAGGTAGGCAGCTTTGATGGTAACATTGTTGCTGATTCCTCCCACAAAATCATCGATCAGCTTTTTGTTTTTCCTGTTTACACTGGTATGCCAGGCTATTTCGGGTTCGGCAGCCAGATTGATTTCGTCCAGTGAATGCCTGTGATAGGCTTCCGCATTTTTTTTCCGATGACCTGAATACGGCAGGATTACCTCCATCCTTCCTGCATCCACTCTCGAAATTCCTTCTGCAAATAACTCATCTGCTCCTGTGGCATTACCGCTTCTAAAACGGGCATATTTCATTTCCATGCACAGCTTTTCGCCCAGGGCAGGCAGCAGAGATTTATCTTCCGGCAAAACTTTGCGCTTTCCCTCCAGCAAAATCACGATGCCCGGCTTATCGTATCTACCAATAAAATCAGAAAATTGCATCTCCGTTTTTTTTAATTCAGGCACAAAAATAGTGAATACCACAAAAAAAATGGTGACTGATAAAAACCAATCACCATTTTGAGACTATTACTAATCCAAATCTAAACCCATTTAACAAGGTTAAAATCCTGGCGATGCGGAATCAATCTGTGTTTAGGATAAATCCTGAAAGCATAGCTGTAAGCGCCTGCTTTAAAAGTGGGAATGTCAACGGCATACCGTGCACGCTGATCCCTGGCTTCGATCATTGTCAATTCTTTACTATAAACAATCCTTTTCACCTGGCCTTCTACTTTTTTCCCGAATATGACTTCAATTCCAATGTATTCCGGTGCAATGCCATTGGTAAATAATGTTACTTCGGTCGAAAAGGTGTCTTCGAGAGTTAGTGGAGCACCCGAAGAGTCAGGAACCATCAGTTTTTCCAGCTTAATTTCCTGCCATTTATTTCGCATATCCTGTTTCCATGCAGCATATTCTCCAGCCAATTCATAATTATTGTTTTTAACCAGAGCAATACGATTGATGAGCTTACTGTAGAATTTTTGCTGATAATCTTCCAACTGGCGTTTCATTGTAAAATGAGGAGCTACTTCGGTGATGGTATTTTTGATGTACTGAACCCATTTTTCGGGAACCTGCTCATCGTTGTGATCGAAATAAAGTGGCAAAATTTCATCTTCAAAAACATTGTAAATGATTTCGGCATCCAGTTCATCCTGGAAATATTGATTGGCATAAGTTCTGGCCTCGGTAATGGCAAACCCCGCATTGGCTTTAAATCCTTCGGCCCACCAGCCATCAAGTACTGAGAAGTTAACCACACCGTTCATCACAGCTTTTTCTCCACTCGTTCCCGAAGCTTCAAGGGGTCGGGTTGGTGTGTTGAGCCATATATCCACTCCGGGGATCAATTTATGGGCAAGTTCCATATCGTAGTTTTCGATAAAGATCACCTTGCCAATAAATCCTTCGGTTTTGGAAATTTCGATAATTCGTTTGATCAGGTTTTGACCTTCAACATCCTTGGGGTGAGCCTTCCCTGCATAAATAAACTGCAAGGGTCTGCCCGGCATATTTACCAGTTGACGAAGCCTGTCGAGGTTTGAGAACAGCAATTTTGCACGTTTATAGGTCGCAAAACGGCGGGCAAATCCAATGGTCAGTGCATTTTCTTCGATAGCCTCAATGGTATTGATAATGAGCTTTGGATTTTCCTGACGAAAGGTCATTTCTCCTTCTATTCTGGTTTTCACATAATCAAGAAGCTCCTTCTTGAGTTGTTTGCGTGTTTCCCAAATTTCGCTGTCATTAACATTTTGCATTTTTTGCCACATAGCAAAATCCAACTGATGCCACTTATAATCTTCACCGAAAACCTTTTTGTAGAGCAATTTCCAGGGTTTACTTGCCCAGGTAGGCAGATGTACACCATTGGTTACATAGCCAATGTGGAGCTCTTCAGGAAAGTAACCTTCATAAAGCGGAGCAAACATTTCCTGTGAAACGCGGCCGTGGATGCGGCTCACCCCGTTCACTTCCTGTGAAAGCTTGGTGGCCAGCACACTCATCGAAAAAAGTTCGTGGGGATCATTTTCTCTGAATTTACCAAGATTCATCATGTCGATCCATGAAATGTTAAGCCTTTCGGGATAGTGAGGAAAATAGGTTCTGAGCAGGTCTTCATTAAAATAATCGTGACCTGCGGGAACGGGTGTATGCGTTGTAAACAAAGTGGACGAGCGAACCACCTCTTTGGCTTTATTGAAATCCAGTTTTTCTTCCTGTATCAGATACCTCAGCCTTTCGAGGCCAATAAAAGCGGAATGGCCTTCATTACTATGGAAAATATCGGGCTGAATGCCCAAGGCCTCGAGCATCCTTATACCGCCGATACCAAGCAGAATTTCCTGCTTCAGCCGGTTCTCCAGTTCACCCCCATACAATTGATGGGTTATCGACCTGTCAACCTCCTGATTTTCATCAAAATCAGTATCCAATAAATATAATGGAATACGGCCCACATCGCTTTTCCAAACCCTTGCATAAAGTGTTCTTCCGGGTAGTCCGATTTTAATTTGAAGTTGATCACCGTTTTTGTCTAATACTTTTACAATGGGCAACTGCGAAAATTTCTGCGGCTGGTATTGTGCCACCTGATCGCCAAAGAGTGAAATGCTCTGTTGAAAATAACCATAGCGATACAGCAAACCCACGGCCACCAGGTTTTCGTTGGAATCGCTGGCCTCTTTCAGATAATCGCCTGCTAAAATTCCAAGTCCGCCCGAATACAATTTAAACGACTGATGCAGCCCATATTCCATACTGAAATAGGCAATCTGTGCTTTGGGCTTGTTTTTGGATTCTTCGATATATGTCTTGAATTTATTATAGCTTTCGTAATATTTCTCGATGAAGGCTTCATTTTTTTCAAGTTCCTTCCATTCGTAAATATTTAATGAATCCAAAAGTTCGATGGGGTTCTGATGAAAATCATTCCAAAGTTTAGGATTGATCGACTCGAACATCTCAGTAGCCTTAAAGTTCCACGACCACCAAAGGTTACGCGAAATATCCTGCAAACCTTTAAGTTTTTCGGGGACTTTTGGCTCTACCACCAGACGTTTCCATACCGGAAGATCCTGCTGGGGAGCCTCGACCAAAACTTTCTTTTTTTCTTTTAAAAATGCAGTTGGGATCGGCTCAACCCTGCCATGGGTTTTATCAAGAGCAAGCGAATAGGCTTCACGGTATCTATCATAAAATTTTTCCCAAATGGCTGTATGTGCTATTTCTGCAGCATTCTCGCGAACTTCTTCCATTTCATCAGTCGTAAGCGACAGATATCCCAAAAGGGATTTTAAGATTTCACCTACCACTTCGCCATCATTATCATCTGTGCGATTGGCTACCACTACTCCCGGATGCTTGTCTTTAAACTCCTCTTGAACCCATTGCCCGAAACCCGCCTGACAAGTGGTAAGTGTGGGAACACGAAATGCTATGCTTTCGAGAGGCGTGTAACCCCAGGGTTCGTAATATGATGGAAATACGGTAAAATCAAAACCTGCCAGCAAATCGTAATACGACATATTAAAAACCCCATCGTTTCCATTGAGATAGGCCGGGACAAAAATTATCTTCACCTTATCGCCCGGAAGGTTTTTAATCCCATGCCTTCGAATTTCAGAAAGGATGGCATCGTGATGATAATCGTATAAGCCGTGTGTTAAAAAAACTTCAGAAAGCGGGTTATTAAAATCGGGTTTTTCCATGCGTTCCACAACACCCTGAATAGGTCCTGTATGGTTTGCAGGAATTTTTACAAAAGCCACCACCTCTCTTTCAGGATTTTGCTTTGCCAGCCCGGCAATTGCTGCAATAAAAAGGTTTATCCCCTTGTTTCTAAACTCATAGCGGCCGCTTGTAATGGTGAGGAAAGCATCCTCCTCAATTTTTTGATTGAGTAGTGCCTCAGCCACGTGCAACATAATTTTCCGTGCTGCACTTCTTTTTTTGGCGGCAGGTGCTTTGTCAAGAATCAACGATTTGGAAAAGCCATTGGGTGTAACCACATCAACAGCCTTTTCGAGCAAAGCTGCGGTTTCGCCGGAAGTGGTATTGCTAACTGCGGTAAATGCATCTGCATGGATGGCGGTCTTTTGTTCAAGCGAAAATCTCGACATCATACCAAAACGCCTTGCCATTTCTTCGCCATTGTATTCATTAAGTTTGCTGTAAAGCGGATAACCGTTTCCGGAGATTGCCCGACCAATGGTGGTGGCGTGGGTGGTAAATATTGTAGCCACCTGTGGAAGATGATCGTTCAAATATAGCACTCCTGTTCCGGTCATCCATTCATGAAAATGAGCTACCACCTTATCGGAGAAAGACAATTTGTTTTTATAAAAACTTTCGATAACCTGACCCACGGCATAGCCAAACATGGCAGGCTCGATATAATCCCAGCCGCCACTTAGCGAATCTACCTTAAATTTATTCCAAAGCTCTGTAAATATTTTATCCTTTTGGGGAAAGAGGGTGGTAAAATCCACGAGAAGCGCAATAGGCTTACCTTCAACATTCCACCTCCCCACTCTAAAATGGAGATCATCTGCTGCTGCAGCTTCACGCCAGGTTTTAAACAGCTCGCGGTCTTCGATAAAATCAGGGTTCTCTCGGGTTTCTTTCCACACATCAGGGCCTATGGTAATGTAGTTATCGCCATATTCTTTTTGTACCAGGGGAGCTTTTGTTGAAAGTACAGTGTAAATGCCCCCGATCATGTTACAGATTTCCCAACTTGTTTCGAAAATATAATTTGGCTTATTCAATGTTTTCGTATTCATAATTTGTTTGAAAATTAATTTTAAAAAATAAGTCGGCAAAAGTATGGTTTTTTGATGGAAGCTGAGATGAAGGATAGTAGATATGAAGACATTGATAAAGATTTTTTAACACCAGGCACACGAAAAATTACAAAATTGCCAGATATAGAGGACATGGAAACGTTAAATGGGGAAACTTCTTTTTATTGACGTTTCAAAGTCCTGCGGACGTTTGAAAGTCCCGGGGAAAA
>JAIOZV010000318.1 GCA_021740425.1 Bacteroidales bacterium
TGATGTCAGCCTTTGGGTTGGTGCCATCGACGACGAACTTACGGCTCAGGCCTACATAGTGCCGGGGCTGGGAGATGCCGGGGATCTTGCCTTTGGAAAAAAAGCCTGATACATGCTTAATTTTCTTATGTAAAACAACCTGATTTCCGGTGAAAAATCAATTGTCAAAAATTCGTTTTTACCTCCTGTTCTCTTTTCTTGCCGGGTTTGCATTTTTACCTTTCAAAGCCCTCTATTTGCTGTCAGATTTGTGGTTTCTTATTATTTACTATTTAATTGGCTATCGAAAAAAAGTAGTCCACGAAAACCTCAGATTTGCCTTTCCTGACACGAGCGAAGAAGAAAGAAAATCCATTGCGCGAAAGTTTTATGTACATTTCTGCGATTCCGTTTTTGAATCCATAAAAACCCTGCATATCACTAAAAAAGAAATCGACAGGCGCTTTAAATATAAAAATATTGAGATCTTCGATAAGATTTACAATGAGGATAAAAGCGCCATATTGGTTTCGGCACATCAGGGAAACTGGGAATGGATGATTGGCATTGAGCCAAAAATCAAACATAATTTTTTAGCTATTTACAAACCATTAAAGGATGAAGTCTTCGATGATTTACTAAAAAACCTGCGCACAAAATTTGCCAACGGATCGCAAATGGTTGCTATGAATGACATTTTCAGAATGTTGGTATCCGAGAAACAACAAAACAGGAAAAACGTATCATGGTTTCTTGTGGATCAGACTCCACCCAAAAACTATCCTTTCTGGACAACATTTATGAACCGCGAAACACCTTTTTACAACGGTCCGGCGAAAATTGCCATGAAGTTTAACCAACCGATAGTTTTCATGGAAATTACAAAATTGAAAAGGGGATTTTATGAGGCTGAGTTTTCGATGCTTGTTGAATATCCAACCCAATGTTCAGAGGAAGAAATTGTGGAAAAATATGTAAAAAGAATCGAAGCGGGGATACGAAAAAAACCGGAACACTGGCTGTGGTCGCATCGCAGATGGAAGCATAAAAAAGAAAAGTAATAAGCAATCAGGTAATTTGATTATTTTCGTTAGCTCAAAAAGGAATTAATTTCACACATGATAATTTGATCAAAAATGGCTCAAAAACATATAATTGTTGAGAATTTCAGGATTTCGCTCAATGCCATAAGAGGAAGTTTATTAAGAACCATCTTAACAGTTTCTATTATTGCTTTTGGAATTATGGCGCTTGTTGGCATTTCCACAGCCATCGATGCCCTCGAAAAAAGCCTGGGCGACAACCTGATGATGATGGGATCGAATACCTTTACCATAAAAAACCGTTCGATGAATGTGCAGATGGGGCACAACCGGCAACGGGCCAAATATTACGAACCCATAAAATTCAGGGAAGCCATGGATTTTAAGGAACAATTTAATTTTCCTGCAACTGTATCTGTTTTCACTCAGGCTTCGTGGACTGCAACCATTAAATTTGAATCAGAAAAAACAAATCCCAATTCACAAATTATAGGCACCGATGAAAATTATATGGCCACATCCGGCAATGAAATTTCAAAAGGCAGAACATTTAGCGAGCATGAGGTTTATTATGGTTCGCATGTAGCCATCATCGGAAGCGAAATTGCCAAGACCCTCTTCAAAAACGGCCAGGATCCAATTGGCAAAATCATTTCGATAGGTGCCGGAAAATACAAAGTAATTGGTGTAGTTGAAGAAAAAGGAACCGGCATGGGATTTACCCCCGACCGCCAGGTGTTGCTGCCTATTACCAACGTGAGGCAATATTTTTCACAGCCCAACATGTCGTTCACCATCAATGTTATGCCCACCGATGCCCAAAGTGTGGATGCTGCGCTTGGCGAAGCAACAGGTTTATTCAGGGTTATACGACAAAACAAGCTTCAGGAGGAAAATGATTTTGATATTACAAAGAGTGATCAGTTGCTAAAAATGCTTGCCGAAAACACCGCAAGCATCAAGTTTGCAGCATTAATTATTGGTTTTATTACTTTGTTTGGGGCTGCCATTGGCCTGATGAATATCATGCTTGTATCCGTGTCGGAGCGTACCCGCGAGATAGGAATCCGCAAATCGCTGGGGGCAAATAAAATCACCATTCGCAACCAGTTTCTGGTAGAATCTATTGTAATTGGGCAACTTGGCGGTTTGTTCGGAATTGTACTTGGCATACTTGCAGGGAATATTGTAACACTTTTTACAGAAACAAGCTTTATTGTTCCCTGGGCATGGATTCTGATAGGAGTATTGCTTTGTTTTGGAGTTGCGCTGCTTTCAGGAATTCTTCCTGCCCTCAAAGCTGCGAAACTCGACCCTATCGAATCACTGCGCTATGAATAAATCCTGGTTTTTAATGGTGTTGCCCGGGTATTAAAATATTTTGCTGACAGCCCACTGATAACTGCCTTCTTTTCTGACTGTTCCAATTAAAATCTACCACAAAAATTGCAATAGTTCCACAAAATTTTTTAACCACAAAGGGCTCCCATTCCTGTCATTATTTTCATCCCATTTGCTGGGTATTCGCTTTCTTTGCTTTTCCCGTTGCGACATTCGCTAAATTCTCCCACTTCTCTTTCTCAGAGTACGCTTTAGTATTTTCTCTCCATTCGTTCCCCGTTTTCCCTTCTAATCCCACCGGATGGCCTTAACCGGACTCACTTTTGTAATTACATAGGAAGGAATAATTAAAAATATCAAACAAAGGAAAAGCGTCCCTGCATTGAGCAAAAGCACAGGCAACACATCAAGATTTATGGGAACATAAGGTACATAGTAGGATTCCTGGTCAAGGCTGAAAACATGAAAATGATATTGAAGCAATGCCAGCCCGATTCCAAGCAGATTTCCAAAAAACAGCCCCCGCCCGATGATGAAGGCAGCATTGTAGAGAAATATTTTTCGCACGGCGGTATTCCTTGTGCCCAGGGCTTTCAGCACTCCTATCATGTTGGTTTTTTCGAGAATCAGGATGAGCAGGGTTGATATCATATTTATCACCGCCACAGCGACCATCAAAACCAGAATAATTATCACATTCATATCCTGCAAGTCGAGCCAGTCGAAAATCTGTGGGTATAAACTTTTGACAGAAGTGGCATTGAGCTCAAAACCAATGGCGTTGTAAACCTGTTCCCACATGGTATCGATGGTTCTGAAATCATCCACAAAAACCTCAAAACCACCCACCTGATCCGGTTCCCAGTTGTTAAGTTTCTGGATGTGCCTGATATCCCCAATTAAGTACAAATCATCAAATTCCTCCAGCCCTGTTTCATAAATTCCTGCAATCGTGAATTTACGACCCCGGGGGCTCATTTCGTCGGGATTGATAAAATATACCCTCACCTCATCTCCTAACGAAAAATTCATTTTGTCGGCTATCTTTTTTGAGATAAGAATATTATCGATTCGCTTTGCCGAATCCATAACCACAGGATTTCCTTCTATAATTTTATCCTTAAAAAATGACCAGTCGAAATCGGTCCAGATTCCTTTAAACAAAATCCCCTGTATCTGATCTTCAGTTTTAATAAGTCCTGATTTATTTGCAAATACCTGTATGTGCCTGATACCACTTTCGTTTTTCAGGGAAGGATAAAAATCCTGATTCATACTCACCGGTGCTTTTTCCCATGAATTGTTCAGTCCGAAATTTGTAATCTGGATATGTGCGCCAAACCCGATAACCTTGGTGGTTACAGCATTTTTAAAACCAGTGGTAATAGCCAGCGAAAGAATCATTACCGCCAGGCCTAATGCAATGCTGATGGTGGAAATACGAACTATTGGGCGCGAAAAGTTATTTTTGTCGCCCGAAAGGATTCCTTTTGCTATGAACAGTTCGAAATTCAATCTTATTATTTTGTGCAAAAGTAACCAGAATTATACAAGATTATTTTACCGGGGTTAGAATCAATACAATTATTAAACAAGAGTAAAATTTGAATCTGAAATATCAAAGCATTTTAATTTTCGTTGAATTTGACAAGTATAGAATATGATGAAACAATACCTATTTCTTTTGAGCCTTTCACTGATTTTTTCATTTGAAATTCAGGCACAGCAGGCACCCTATCCTGTAACCGGAGCGGAGCAAACAGAAAAATACTTTCCCCTTTTGAAGGATAAAAATGTGGCAGTGGTTGCCAACCACACTTCACTTATCAAAGGGAGTCACCTCGTTGACAGCCTTCTTCACTCTAATATTAAAGTGGTGAAAGTTTTTAGCCCTGAGCATGGTTTCAGGGGCAAGGCTGATGCCGGGCAAAAGGTTGAAGACAAGATTGATCTTGTTAGCGGCCTCCCAATTATTTCGCTTTACGGAGATCATAAAAAACCTCAAACCGAGGATCTTAAAAATGTGGATATTGTGCTTTTCGACATTCAGGATGTTGGAGCTCGATTTTACACCTACATCTCTACGATGACTTATGTAATGGAAGCTTGCGCCGAAAACAACATCCAGGTGCTGGTACTCGACCGACCCAATCCAAACGGTTTTTATGTGGATGGCCCTGTTCTCGAACCTGAATTTAAATCATTTGTGGGGATGCATCAGGTGCCCGTTGTGCACGGCATGACAATAGGAGAATATGCCCAAATGGTAAATGGAGAACGATGGATGGCCGACAGCATTCAATGCGGCCTAACGGTAATTACTGTTGAAAATTACAAGCATTCCGATTTTTATGAATTACCCCTGAGACCCTCCCCCAACCTGCCAAACAAATATGCTGTTTACCTTTATCCCTCGCTTTGCCTTTTTGAAGGAACCGATGTGAGTGTAGGGCGAGGAACTGAATACCCCTTTCAGGTGATCGGGCACCCCGATTTTCTTTTGGGAAGCTATATATTTACTCCACGCTCAATTCCCGGAATTGCAAGCCATCCAAAACATGAGGGCGTTTACTGCAATGGTCAGAATTTGATTGGCTATGCCAAAGAAATGAAATCCAATCCGGCGCAGTTGAACCTAAGCTGGCTATTAGGATATTATGATTTTTTGAAAGATAAAACCGATTTTTTTAACACTTACTTTGAAAAACTTGCAGGAAATGCTGAGCTCAGACAACAAATTATTTCAGGCCTCAATGAAGAACAAATCCGCGAAAGCTGGCAGCCAAAGCTTGAAAATTTTAAAAAGATCAGAAAGAAATATTTGCTATATCCCGATTTTGAGTTGTGAGTTGGGAGTAGTGAGTGGTGA
>JAIOZV010000003.1 GCA_021740425.1 Bacteroidales bacterium
TGTGGAGCTGCAGGGAGTCGAACCCTGGTCCAAACAAGCAGCAATAGAGCTTTCTACATGTTTATTTTGCCATTGGTTTTCGTGAACAGGCAGAGGACAAACACCCAACCTGAACCTTAGCTTCTTTGTTTTCGCCACTTGCCCGAAGCCTGCAAACGACTAGTCCTGTATTACGTCGCCCCGTAACCAGGCAGGAACAAGACGTGTCCGCCTGCGGAGAGTCTCGTCCCGACACCTTGTGTCGGGATTAAGCAGTAATCTACTTTATTCGATTACGCTGCGAGAGCATAGTTTGTTTCGCCAGTTATGGCTTTTGGAATAGTTTTTAACGAGCCACATTCCAAATGCCCGACATGCTTACTGTATCCCTTCCTTGCTGTCAAAACCGGTCAGCCCCATGATGTAAAAGAACGCGTTTCAATGAACGACCCGGCAAAAGTAATATTATTTGACGACTGCGTATTATACACTGCAATACGTTGTGCAAATTATTCATTTAAAAAAAGCTACTACTGCAACCATAGTGGAAGATATTAATTGGAACAGTGAGAAAAGCAGTCAGTTACCAGTCGCCAGCAGGCAAAATTTTTTAATACCCGAACAAAACCATTAAAAATGCAGGTATTTATAAAATTGCATTTCAGCAATTTAACATGAATAATCTGAAATATTAAATGA
Source organism: Bacteroidales bacterium (assembly GCA_021740425.1). Classification (GTDB taxonomy): domain Bacteria; phylum Bacteroidota; class Bacteroidia; order Bacteroidales; family 4484-276; genus SABY01. The sequence goes on from JAIOZV010000003.1 coordinate 679, forward strand.
CAACTGTTGTCTGTGGACTTATTAAAATATTCTGTTTTTTTTCTGCTAAATCAAATAACCACGGAATTAGTCGTATAATCTAAAAAGAGATGCCAGAAATTAACAAGCTGCCCACCATGGAGTATCAACAAATTTGAAGCGCACTATGTATTCGCGTAAAAATTATTGATAAAATCCAGGGTTTCCTTACCCATATTGGTGAGATCGGCCAGCAAAACAACAGCAAAACTATTTCCTTTATATTCCATAAAATTACTTTCATATTGAATCAAACGAACCCCTTCCTCTGCATCATCGCCCACTTCAATTACAATGGATTCCCTGGGTTGATTTTGCCTGTTCATAATGGCCGCCTGCATCGACAATCTCAACTTACAATTGCTGCAAATCCCCTCGTGAATGTTATTTTGATGTCCTTTGCAGCCAATGGTTAAGCCAAATCGCTTGCCGGAAATTTCCCGGTTTCGGAGGCCAAACAATTCAGCAAACCGATGATTGAAGTGCACAACCTCCAGATTGGAGTTAACTACACACATTGCAAGGGATAAGCTATCGCTGACAGCACTCATAAAACCGCTGTCGTTTTTATACATCGAATGATCAATTTTTTGAGTCATGGCTTGGGGGTTTGGTAATTAAAAGCTTGTACATCTTTTCGTATAATTCATTCTGATTGATTGGTTTTGTGCTGAAATCGTTCATCCCCACATCGATAATTTTTTGTTTGTTATCGGTAAAAGCATCCGCTGAAAGCGCAATCACCGGAACAGAATGATCCAGTACACCTGAGGTTTCTTTTCGGATTATCTTACATGCTTCATATCCATCCATTACCGGCATATGTATATCAAGCAAAACCAGGTCGAATTTTTCGAGGCTCAACAGTTTAATTGCTTCCAGGCCATTTTCGCAGATTCTTGTATTTATACCCCAGCTTTTTAATATTTTCACTGCAACAAACTGATTGACCTGGTTATCTTCAACTATCAAAACCTTTTTTCCGTGGAGTTCATTCCTGTTTTTCGTACCCGCAAAGGGAGAATCGTCAACTGAATTTGATGAATATTTAAAAGTTAAAACAACTTCAAAATTTGAACCTGTATTTTCTTCACTATCGAGTTTTATTGTACCCCCCTGAAGTTCGATGAGCCGTTTTGTAATGGTTAAGCCCAATCCTGTACCCCCAAATTTGCGGGAAATCGACTGGGTGGACTGGGTAAAACTTTTAAAAATTTCTTCACGTTTATCAACAGGAATTCCTATGCCGCTATCGCGGATAGAAAAACACAACTTAACATCCTTGCTTTCATTTTTTTCGAGACACGACACATTAATTTTCACAAAACCCTGATCGGTAAATTTAAATGCATTGCCCAATAAGTTTGTTAATATTTGGTTGAGTTTTGTTTTATCGCCGATAATAATATCCGGTATGTTTTTATCCCAATCCAAGTAAAAAGAAAGGTGTTTTTCCTCAGCCTTAAATCTCATCGTCTTCACAAGATGATCTACCATATTTTTAAGGCTAAAGGGTATTTCTTCGAAGGTAATTTTTCCTGATTCAATTTTTGAAAAATCCAGAATGTCATTGATAATTCCCAACAAATGATCGGCAGAATATTTTACAGTATTGAGCATTTCACGAATATTATTTTCTCCGGCTTCACGAAGCATGATATCAGTAATACTAATGATTCCGTTGAGTGGAGTCCGAATTTCATGGCTCATATTGGAAAGGAAAAGCGACTTGGCTTGTGTTGATCTTTCGGCTTCTTCTTTGGCTTTGATGAGCATTTGCCTGGAGGCTTCAATCTCACTGGTACGATCCTGAATTTTTTGCTCCAGCGAATTGTTGAGTTTTTTCAAGGCTGTATTAGCCTGGTATATTTCCAGCGATTTTTTCTCAATGATTGCTTCAAGTTCTTTGCGGGCTTTGCGCTCTCGCTCAAGTACACGCTTGATGGCCTCCAGTTCTTCCATAATATTGGCTGTTGTCGATTATTTTTTTGTTAACATAAAAGTGATTTCAGAACCTCCATCATTTTCATTAATTGTTTCAACTATGATATCCTCCTTAAAATGCTGCGTACATCCTGAAATTAAGCCTAAAGCTAAATCACCCATTTTGCGGGTGCTTTTATAAATCATTTTCATGGCCGACCCATCCGTTGAAATTTCCGTCTTGATGGCCGGGAGCTGGGCATCCGGATACAATTTTAGCACTTCCACATGGATATAATTCTCAATGTTGCTTAAAAACTCAAAAGTATTTTTTTTACCTACAAAAAAATGCGGATAAAGCGAATAAAATCTGGAGAAGAGATGTTTGCCAAAAACTGTGAGCAAGGTGGAAGTTTCAATGTCTGTTTCTTTATTAAGATTCGTCAGCAATTGCTGCATCTCTTCAAAAGCATAAGTTCCAACAGCAGTATAAACTCCCCCTGAAGGCAAATCGGAGGCGCTTACAATTTTATCTGCCAATAAAAATCCAAAACGATCTTCCACCATTTCAATAAATTCAGTGAAAATGACACCTTTCATATTTCGTTAGTTTAGTTATGATTCAAAAACAGGCAACTATTGCAATTTTCCATTCAGGATAACCTGCTCAACTTTGTTTGTTCCATAATAATAAGGCATAAAGGCATAGCCAGGCATGCGACTGCTTATAAAAACATTTGCTTTTTTCCCGATGGCGATACTTCCCAGTTCTTCGCTCAATCCCATGGCGAAGGCTGTATTGATAGTAGTGGCATTGATGCCTTCTTCGGGTGTTAAGCGATATAAAATACTTGCCATCGAAAGGATGAGCTGCATGTTGCCCGAGGGTGACGAACCGGGGTTAAAATCGCTGGCCATTGCAATTGGCAATCCGGCATCTATCATTTCGCGCGCCGGGGCATATTTCATATTGAGGAAAAATGCGGCGCCGGGAAGCACTGTTGGCATGGTGTCGGATCCGAGCAAGGCTTCTATTTCTTCTTTACCTGTAAATTCAAGATGATCGACTGAAAGGGCATTGTATTTTATACCCACCTGTATTCCACCTGAAAAATCCAGTTCGTTGGCATGAATCTTTGGCCTCAAGCCATATTTCATCCCTGCATTTAAAATACGGTCGGTATCATCCACCGTAAAAAAACCGCGATCACAAAAAACGTCGATGTAATCGGCAAGTTCTTCGGCAGCAACCTGAGGGATCATTTCATTAATAATCAGATCAACATAATCTTCCTGTTTTGATTTAAACTCTGATGGGATGGCGTGCGCACCCAAAAAAGTGGAAACTATGGTAAGGGGTGATTTTTCCTTTAGCCTTTTAATCACGCGTAGCATTTTCAGCTCGCTTTCGGTAGTTAATCCGTAACCACTTTTAATTTCAACCGCGCCGGTACCGTAGGCCATAATTTCGTTCAGCCTGCCCATTGCTGCATCAAACAATTCCTCTTCCGAAATATCCTGCATTTTGCGGGCTGAGTTTAATATCCCGCCTCCGCGTTTGGCGATTTCCTCGTAGGATAATCCTTTAATTTTATCGATATACTCGATTTCACGGCTTTCAGGATAAACAAGATGCGTGTGTGAATCGCAAAACGACGGAAAAACCATTTTACCACTTGCATCAATTTCAAAAAGATCGCCGGCAGATTGAACTTTCAGGGAAGCTTTGATCTCTTCCATTTTACCAAAATCGGCAATAATGCCATCATCAATAAAAAGAAAGGCATTTTTTTCGGTATTCAGCTTTGCCATGTCCTTTCCTGAAACTTTTAGCCGAATAGTGTGTTCTGTTTGAATCAATTCCTTAATGTTCTTGATCAGTATTTTCATTTTTATATACTTTTTTTAAATGATTTACATAATTTTGCAACTTCGTACGTTAAAAATAAAGGTTGATTGCCAAATCGTTAAAATATTTCAAACATTAAATTTAACATCATGAGAAATTTTACTTCCAAAGTTATTAAAATTCTGTTCTTCGCCATTGCACTTGTACTTTTGAGTTCTCAAACTCAGGCTCAAAAATATGAAAAGTATTATGAGGACGGCAAATTGTATGTAAAGTTTAAGGATTCATACAATCCTGAAATTGCAGTTGCGGCTGATAAATCAGTAACGCTAAGCGATGCAACCTATTTCACCAGCATTATTGCAAAATGCAATGTTAAATCGATTGTCAGGCCATTTGACTATAAAAATGACCCGAAACTTATCAGGACTTTCGAACTAAAGCTGGAAGACCATAGCAAACTTGAGAATGTAATCGCGGAGCTCGAAAAAATGCCGGAGATTGAATATGCCGAGAAAGTACCGATGCAGTATATCGATTATCAACCAAATGACTCACTTTACAACCTTGTAACAGGACTCAACAACTGGAACTGGCATCTTGATGTAATTCATGCTGAAGAAGCATGGGACATTACACAAGGCAGCCCCACGGTAAATGTAGCCATTGTTGACAATGCCATTTGGTCGCAGCATCCCGACCTTCATGATAAGATTGTTCTTCAGCGTGATGTAATCTACAACACTAACAGCTCCGACCCTCCCGGAACAGGTGACCCAAGTGCCTGGTCGCATGGTACCCATTGTGCAGGCCTTGCTACAGCTATTACCGACAACGGTATAGGGATTGCAGGCATCGGTTATTCCACAAGCATCATTGCAGTTAAAGCTGCCAACAATTCAGAACCCAATGGAATATACGGACAAACCGGCATGTCGTGGGCCATGAACAATGGAGCTGATGTTATCAGCATGTCGTATGGCGGGCCGGGATACTCCCAGACTGTGCAAAACTTAGTAAACAGTGGCACAAACAACGGAATTGTGTTTGTTGCTGCTGCTGGTAACGACAACAATTCATTGGCTCATTATCCTTCAAATTACGACAATGTAATTTCGGTTGCCGCCACCAACGAAAATGATGCAAAAGCCTCTTTTTCCAACTACAATGAAACTGTTGATGTTTCTGCTCCCGGGGGATCAGGCAGCTCCGGACCCGATGGCCTGTTAAGCTCAACTTATGATAATACCTCAATGGGATACTATGATGCATTTTACGGAACCTCAATGGCCTGCCCGATGGTTTCGGGTCTGGTGAGTCTATTATTTTCATTGAACCCCGAATTATCACCTGCACAAATCGAAACTATTCTCGAAACCACCGCGGATAATATCGATGCTCAAAATCCCGATTATATTGGAATGATCGGATCGGGAAGAATTAACGCCTATCAGGCAGTTCTCGCCGTACCTTATGAGCCACAACCTGATTTTATGGTTGAAGTTCCATTGATTATGCCGGGAACTGCCATCAACTTTCAGGATATGTCGTTAGGCATCCCGACATCATGGAGCTGGACCTTCGAAGGTGGAACTCCAGCAACATCAAACAGCCAAAACCCATCTGTGACTTACAACACCGAAGGAACCTTTGATGTTACGCTTGAAGTTAGCAATGAATTTGGTACCATGACAATAACAAAAGAAGGTTTTATTGTTGTTACTGCTACTCCTTCCCCTTACCTCAGTTTCACGGTTAACAACGATAATGCCTGCATCATGGAATCAGTAGGATTTATTGATCAATCGCTTTATTTGCCCACAGCATGGAATTGGAGTTTTGAGCCGGATAGTTATGAATTTGTTAGTGGTACAAGTGCCAACTCCCAAAATCCGCTGGTACAGTTTACTGAACCCGGTGTTTATACTGTAATATTTGAAGCCACCAACGCAAATGGTACTTCTTCAACAACTTACAGTGACTATTTACCTGTTGCCGGAATGCTCCTGCCCTACGAAGATGGTTTTGAGTCGGGCATTGCCGAAAATCTGGAACTGATGGCTAACGAAAAAGCTGCCATTATGATCGACAGCAGAGCTGCCAACACCGGTGCATTCGGACTTCATTTTACCGGAGTAAGCAACTTACAGGGCTGGACAGGCGGCCCGGCAAACACTACCCCTGAACAAGCCTGGGAAAACAATGTACTATTCCATTCTACCGCAAATGTTTGTAATGTAAATGCTACCGATTTTGCCGGTGTATATCTTACCCTCGACCTCAGGCAAACCTACAGCCTTGGAACTACACTCTCATGGTTCAGGGTTTTGGTGAATGAAACCGAACAAATTCCGGATGTGGATGGAAATCTGAATTTCAACCCTACAACAAACTCAGACCCGTTTGTTGAACGCAAATTCAACCTGCAACCCTGGGCTGGCGGATATTTCTCTCTTCAGCTACAAGCAAGTTGCCGATTGTTTGATAACTTTTTTGCCGAAGGCGACAATGTATTTGTTGATAATGTAAAAATCCTGGGAAGCCTTGTAGGTGTTGATGAATTAACAGAAGTACCATTTGATATTGTTTCGGTTTATCCAAATCCGGCCAACGAAATGGTAACAATCAAGTTCACCACCAATACTTCATCGGATATCATGGTTTCAATTTCCTCAATTAGTGGACAACTGGTTTACCAGGCCAACAAAACTGCCGGCGAAGGAACCACCTTTGTTCCGGTTAGCGTTTCAAATCTTGCAAAAGGCGTTTATGTTGTTAATGTGAAAAGTGTAAATGGCATAGCTACACAAAAAATCGTCATTGAATAACACAAATTTTTAAACCCAATAAAAAAACGGGTGATCTTTTTCGCAAAAGATCACCCGTTTTTTTTGATTTTAGTATTTTTACTGGAAATTTTTAACTATGAAAATATATTTTACTCTTCTGCTTTTAGCAATAGTATTGCTTTCGCAAATATTGTCGGCACAAAACCGTGTTTCATATCAGGAAGCTACAGTATTAGCCCGTAATTTTTACATCGAAAAAATCAGCCAATCCGAAAAAATTGGGTTGGATGCTGTTGATATCCATGATATCCAACTTATCCAAAACTCGGGGCATGAAATATATTATGCAGTAAACCTGCACCATGGTTTCGTGCTGGTTTCAACAGTAAAAAATACTTTCCCAATACTTGCCTATTCTTTTGATGGATCTTTTAGTACTCCCCGACAAAACACAAATACCGCAGCATGGCTTGGGCAATATGAAAGGCAGATTCGATTTGCACAGCAAAACAATATTGAAGCAACAGAAAAAATAAAGGAATCTTGGGCTACATATCTCGACCCTGATTTTATCAAAAACCACAAATTTGAGAAATTGCGCTCCATTGAACCCATGCTTGTGTCGAATTGGGATCAGGGTGTGTATTACAACACTGCCTGCCCCGCCGATCCTGCCGGCGTTGGCGGGCATTGCGTAACAGGATGTGTGGCTACGGCATTAGGCCAATTGCTCTATTATTTCAGATATCCCCAATCAGGCGAAGGATCATATAGCTACGAGGATCCCAACTACGGGACAATTTTTGCAAATTTCGAAGAAGCCAATTACGATTATGATCAGATGATGAATGTGCTCAATGACCCAAACCCTGAAGTTGCAGAACTAATTTTCCATTTAGGGGTAGCCTGCGACATGGTGTATGGCCCACAAAGTTCTGGAATGTACAACCATAAAGCCGCCCATGCCCTGCGAACTCATTTCAGGTTTTCGCCCGAAACCCAATATGTGTTTCGCGACAGCACCACCATGGATTGGGACAGCTTGCTGGTAACCCATCTTGACCAAAAAATCCCCATGTATTATGCAGGATGGTCGGTGCCCAATGTTAATGGTCATGCTTTTATTGTGGACGGCTACCAGGAAGATCACTTCTACCATTTTAACTGGGGCTGGGGCGGCAGCAATGATGGCTACTTTTACACCGAAGAACTTACCCCGGGGGGCAATAACTTTAATCTTGCACAGGAACTCATCATCAATGCTTTTCCTGATACCGTAAACAATGCCTATCCCGATTATTGCACAGGCAGCCATGAAATCGATTATATGCGCGGAACCTTCACCGATGGCAGTTATCCGGTTTATAATTATCAAAACAATACGGAATGTCAGTGGTTGATTGATCCGCAAAATGAGGAGGATTCCGTTACCAATATCACCCTCTCTTTCCAAAGGTTCAATACTGAAACCGATGTTGATTTTGTGAAAATTTATGACGGAGAAAATTCCTCTGCTCCCCTCATCGGGGAATTTTCGGGTGATCAAATTCCAAACAACATCACATCTTCGGGGAATAAAATGCTGGTCACTTTTTTATCAGATGATGAAAATACAATGCCAGGATTTTTTGCTACCTTCGAAAGCAATCAGCCATCGTGGTGTGGAGGAACAACGGTAATGCTCGAACAACAGGGAACCTTTTCTGACGGAAGTCAGAATTTTTTCTACAACAACAGCGCTACCTGCATGTGGCAAATTATGCCCATTAACGCCAATTCAGTTACTGTGTATTTTACCAATTTCGATATTGAATCCGGCCAGGATCATGTGAAGATTTATGATTCACAGACCATGACTTTGCTTGCGGATTATTCAGGCTACTATCCACCTGACGCTCCTCCCCCACCCCTTACCTCCGAAAGCGGGAAAATCTTTTTTCTTTTCCATTCTGATGAATCAGGACGTGCGCAAGGATGGGAAGCCGGTTATTACTCTGACCTCGTAAATATTGAAAATCCGGATAAATCAACAACCTTTCAGGTATTTCCAAATCCTGCACAAGAAATTTTAAATATCAGATTTAATGAAGAAATATTTGAACCTGTCGGGATTTCCATGATCAACCAATTAGGGGAAGTTATAATAAAACGGGAGTTACAAAAGGTGTCTCCATCTACCCTTAGCCTTGATGTTTCAAAAGCTGCTTCAGGAATTTATTATTTGAAGATTTCCACAGAAAAACAGCAAACCCTCAAAAAGGTGGTTATTAACAAAGGGATTTAGGTACTTTTAAAAATAAATCATGAACTACCACTTTGATCCTTTGATCTCTAAGGATTTTATTTAGCTTTGCCGGCTCATTTACTAATTAACACATATCTCGACATGAACATCAGACTTTTTCTCTTCGCATTTCTAATCACAACTTTTCAACTTTCATTCGCCAACTCCATCATCGATCCGGCCACAACCGAAAATATTGCCAGGAATGTTTATTTCGAAAGAAGTTTTCAGGAAAATCCTATTACATTCAATGAGATTAAAATTATTGATTCACGTACAGAAAACCTGAAAAATGAAGCCGCTTTATATATTTTCAATTTTGAAAATGGCGGATTTGTAATTGTTTCGGCAGAGGAAGCCCTCCCCCCCATGATCGGATACGATCTCCATGGTTTTTGTCCTGCCAAAGGTGTCAATCCAAACTTCGACAGTTTTTTAACAGATTACACAAATCAGATTTCATACATCAGGGAAAACAATATTGAGCCTGAACCTGCCATAGCCCGGCAATGGGAAATTTACACCACTCAAAATCCACAGTCCCTGGCAGTTAAAAGTGGTGCTCGTGGGGTTTCTCCGCTGCTAATAAATCTTTGGAATCAGGATAGTCCGTACAACATGCTTTGCCCCTCCGATCCATTGGGTCCGGGCGGACACGTTTATGCCGGATGCGTTGCAACGGCCATGTCGATGGTGATGCACTACTGGCGCTACCCCTTACAAGGCACGGGAAGCAATGGCTATTCATGGGAAGAATACGGATACATCTTTGCAAATTTTGGTGAAACCGAATACATTTTCAACAATATGCAAACCGAAATGGATGGTGATATGCCAGATGTGGCATTGTTGCAATTTCACTGCGGCGTTGCTGTAGAGATGATGTACGGAAACGATGGTTCAGGAGCCTATAGCTGGAATGTTCCGGGTGCTATCAAGCAACACTTCGGATATTCTAATCTTGCCCAATTCAAAGAAAAAGAAAATTATTCAAATACCAACTGGGTGAATCTGCTGAAGGAACAAATCGATTTAAGCCAGCCCATGTATTATTCCGGATTCAGCAACAGTGGTGGTCACGCCTTTGTTTGCGATGGTTATGATGATGCAAACCTTTTTCATTTCAACTTTGGCTGGAGCGGAAGCTCAAACGGTTTTTACACAGTATATGATGTGGGCGGTTTCAGTTCGGGGCAGGGTGCTGTAATCAACTTTATTCCCGGTGGAATTTATCCATACAATTATACCGGACTGCAAGTAATTACAGGAAAATCAGGATCGATCGAAGACGGTAGCGGGCCGGTTGCAAATTACATTTCAGATAATCAAGTAAGCTGGCTCATATCACCACAATCTCCCGAAGATTCAATCAGCAGCATCACACTCGAATTTAAACGCTTTGAAATTGCTGATGATGATCAGGTAACTGTTTACGATGGTGCAACTGAATCGTCTGTAATTTTGGGAGTTTATTCTGGAACCGAAATCCCGGCCTCATTATCCTCAACAGGAAATCAACTATTGATAGTACTGCAAAGCAATGGCGAAAATACCATGAACGGCTTTCTGATCGAATACACCTCGCAAACTCCAACCTGGTGCAGCGGCATGACTGTACTCACCGAACCAAGCGGGGAAATTCATGACGGCAGTTTTGATTTTAATTATGATAACAGCTCAAACTGTAAATGGATGATCATTCCGGAAAATCCATCACCTACAACACTTTATTTTACAAGTTTCGCCACCGAACCCGGGAATGATAAACTCCTGATTTACGACTTCGATGGAATGGCCTTACTTGCTGACATTTCGGGCGAATACCCTCCTGAGAATCTTCCTGAACCTGTAAACTCACCAAGCGGAAAGTTTTTTATTGTATTTATCAGCAATAATTCAATTTCTTCGCAGGGTTTCGAAGCATATTATTTGCCTGTAACTGTTGGGATGGATGATGCCTCCCGGGAACAAGAAACTCTGATGGCATTCCCAAATCCTGCAACAAACGAATTAAACATTCAACTTTCAGGGGAAATTTCAGGGGAATCACAAATAACGATTTTTAACCTGTCAGGGGAAAAGGTTTACGAAGGATTTGTGTCAGCCAATGCAAACCTGAATCATTATCAGGTGAATATTTCAGATTATCAGCCGGGCATTTATGTATTAATTGTGAGGAGCGGTAATGAATTTTACCGGAAAGAAGTAGCGATTTATTAATCGCAAAAAAAATTAAATTATTTGATAAAAATTATTTGGAGATTTAAAAATTACTTTTACTTTTGCAGCCGCTAAATCAAAAAAAGCAAGTTCTTATCAAATAATGGTCCGTTCGTCTAGGGGTTAGGACGTCAGGTTTTCATCCTGGTAACAGGGGTTCGATTCCCCTACGGACTACATAAGTAAAATTAAACCCGGTGTTAATCAATGTGTTATCATCGGGTTTTTTATTGCGTTGCCTGAATGGCTTGAAAATTTGGGAGCTGTATCACCTGAATATCCAAATACAATTGGCAAAAAATTGAAACAATTAATCTATGAAAACAGAAAAACATTTCATCTATCATTGGCAGGTGCTCTGTTATTCCCAAATTTATTTTCATGACTTACCAGCCAAATCCTCAACCAAAACTTTTAAAGAAACTTAAAAGAAGTTGTTTATTGGATATAATAGTACCTTTGCGAAGTATAATAATTTAATTTTTTAAGTCATGAGTAACGGAACAGTAAAGTTTTTCAACAATTCCAAAGGGTTTGGTTTTATCGCCCCCGATGATGGAAGTAAAGATGTTTTTGTACATCTTAACGGATTGATCGATAAAATTAAAGAGGGTGATAAAGTGAGCTTTGATGTGGAAAGCGGCCAAAAAGGCATGAACGCAGTGAACGTAAGATTAAGCTAACATAAGTTAATTAACTTTCACCCCCTCGAAAAAGCCTGTTGATAGCAACAGGCTTTTTTTTTATGGTTTGAATTAAAATACCCAGAAAGGATATCCGGACGCCTATAAAAATTACTTTTACCACGATTTTTGGGAAGCGAAAACCAGTAGAAAAAAACGCAACCTTAAAACACATTTAACCATCTTTAGTAGGATAAATAAAAAAAATGTGGAATAGACGGACGGCCAGATGAGAAAGAAATTTTTATCAAATCTCATACTTCTTTTATTTTTGAACCTTTTGGTAAAGCCTTTTTGGATTCTGGGCATTGACCGTACTGTTCAAAATGTTGTTGGTGCCGAAGACTATGGTTTCTACTATGTGGTTTTTAATTTCTCCTTCCTTTTCAATATTTTACTGGATTTCGGCATTACCAACTACAATAATCGAAACATTGCCCAACACAGCCAATTGCTGAACAAACATTTTTCAGGGATAGTAATCATCAAACTGTTGCTGGCTGTACTTTACACAATCATCACTTTCAGCTTTGGCCTGCTCATAGGTTTTAGTTCCGATCAGCTTGCTTTGCTCGGGATTTTGTGTTTCAACCAATTTCTCCTGTCGTTCATTCTGTACCTGCGATCAAACATTTCGGGCTTACTGCTATTCCGTACCGACAGTTTTTTATCCATCCTCGACAGAATATTGATGATTATTATTTGCGGGATTCTGCTTTGGGGACACATCTCATCACAGCCTTTTCAAATTAGCTGGTTTGTTTATGCCCAAACTGCTGCCTATTTTTTAACCGCCTTCATTGCTTTGCTTATCGTCATCAAAAAGGCAGCCTTCAAGAAGCTCAACTGGAATTTCCCCTTTTTTGTGATGATCATCAAACAGAGTTTTCCTTTTGCCATTCTTGTGATGTTGATGGCTTTTTACAACCGCATCGATCCTGTAATGATCGAACGCCTACTACCCGATGGTACCGGCGATGCAGAAGCAGGCATTTATGCTTCGGCTTACAGGTTGCTGGATGCGGGCAATATGATTGCCTTTCTTTTTGCCGGATTGCTGCTTCCTCTCTTTGCCAAAATGATTAAACAAAAGGAGTCGGTCGATCAAATCGTAAAACTGGCCTTCACTCTTTTAATCATACTTTCGAGCATTGTTGCCATCGGATGTCATTTTTACAGCTACGAACTGATGGATTTGATGTACAAGGAGCACGTGAACCAATCGGCAGAAGTTTTCGAAATATTAATGCTTGGGTTTGTTGCGATTTCCACCACCTATGTTTTTGGCACATTGCTTACTGCAAACGGGAGCCTGAAAGTATTAAATATTGTAGCGGCAGGCGGAATGCTGATTAACCTGCTCATCAATTTGATTTTAGTGCCGCGATTACAAGCAGTCGGCTCGGCCTATGCCAGCCTGATCACGCAGTTTTCTACTGCGATCATTCAGGCAATCATTGCCATCAGGCTTTTTAAAATCAAAGCTGATTATAAATATCTTACGGCTCTGGTAATCTTTGTGACCGGAGTTTTAATAATCACCAATTTTACAAAGCAACTGTTCGAAAACTGGATGCTAAATTTCAGCCTGATGATTTTTCTCTCCATTTTCCTCGCCTTAGTACTTAAGCTGTTAAACATCAAAGGATTTATTCAAATATTAAGAAGTAAGGAAACCATGTAGCAAATCAAAGAACATTACACCCAATCAATTGATAAAGTAAACATAAAAAGCATATTTTTGTGCCCTTATTTGAAGTAAAAGTATATGACACTTTGGAAAACTGAAAATAGTAGTTTTGAATCAACAAATATTTTGTTGTTCCTTCACAGGTGGAGAAAACCGCTCATTATCGTATCAGCGATAGCAATTGTAGCATCAATAGTATTTTCATCCCCTTTTTTTATCACCCCAAAATATGAATCCACAGTCATTCTTTATCCTGCTGCAACCAATGCCATTTCGAAGGCATTGCTCACCGAAAATAGTGGTATAAAAGAAGATATCCTTGATTTTGGAGAAGATGAAGAAACAGAGCAACTGCTACAAATTTTACATTCAAACCGTATCCGTGATAAAATCATCAGCAAATACAAGTTGATGGAGCACTATGACATCGACACCAACTCAAACTATAAAGTAACTCACCTTTACAAAGAATATGAAAACAACATCTCCTTCAAGAGAACTGAATTCATGGCTGTAAAGATCACTGTTTTGGATAAAGACCCACAAATGGCTGCCGATATAGCCAATGACATTACCGAGTTGCTTGATTCGACCAAGAATGATATGCAGAAACAGCGTGCGGATCGTGGTTTTGAAATTGTAAAAGAACAATATTTCAAGCTTCGCACAGAGATTGCTGTAATGGAAGATTCACTATCGGTGCTCAGAGGTTTAGGAGTGCATGACTATGAATCGCAGGCCGAGATGATTAACCAGCAATTGGCAATAGAACTTGCAAAAGGCAACAAAGAAGGTATTAAAAGGCTTGAGGCAAAACTTGAAATTCTTGCCAAATATGGAGGCCCGTATGTTTCACTGCGCGACAACCTGGAACTTGAAAAGAAACAATTAAGCATGCTTCGTGCAAAGTACGAAGAAGCAAAAACAGATGCACAAGAAGTATTACCTGCAAAATTTGTTGTAAACAGCGCATACAAAGCCGAAAGGAAATCATATCCAATAAGATGGCTGATTGTTGTTGTTACCACTTTATCAACCTTTCTTTTTTCGCTCATCTTTTTATTGATCATCGAAAACATAAATACATATTTTCCTGGAAGTTTTTTACCAAAAAGCCAGCGTCTTTCTTCCGGAAATTCCATGAAAAACTCAAAAGGAAAGGATCCGCCAAATGCCCCATTGGAGCCTCCCCAGTTTGTGGCTCGTGACAGGGCAGATATAAAAGTCCCTATAAAAAATCCGGAACATAATGATTCAAAATCATCACAAAAACCGGATAAAAAAATTGAAGAAAACGATACGGATATAATAGAAAAAAACAAAACAGAAAAAAATATCACTCAAGGGAAAACAATAAAAGAAACATCAACCGAAACACACGAAAATCAAATGGCCAGATACTTTACAAATACTAATATCTTGAAATTGTTCCTCAAATGGAAAATTCACCTTACAGTAATCGTTCTGGTGAGTGTTGTGCTTGCTGTTATTTTCTCCTCACCCTTGTTTATAACACCAAAATTCAAATCATTCGCCCTGGTTTATCCATCCAATGTTGAACCTTATTCGGAAGAAAGCGAATCGGAACAAATGCTCCAATTCCTTCAATCAAAAGACATTCGTGATCGTATAATCAAAAAGTACAACTTGTCGGAGCGGTATAAAATTGACTCATCAAACAAGCATTTTCAATCTGCAATAATTGATGAGTACAGCCAAAATGTTGCCATTAGCAAGACCCCCTTCGAATCGGTAAAGATTGAAGTTTTGGATGCCGACCCGGTTGTTGCCAGTAATATGGTTAACGATATTATTAATTTTTATAACGACAAGGTATTGACCCTCCACAAATCGAAATACAAAGAGGTTGTGAATTTTGTTGAAAAACGCTTAATCCTTAAGCAACAGGAAATCGACTCGGTGGAAAAGAAATTGTATGAAATCAGAACCAAATACAATATCATCGACTATCCGAACCAATCACGTGAAGTTGCACGAGGCTTCCTCAGGACGGTTGACGGAAACAACGCCGCACAAAACATCAACACTAAGGAAGTGCTAAAGCTAAAAGAAAACATTGAAAAATATGGTGGCATTTACACCTACTACAACGACAGGTATTTCGACCTGATTGCAGAATATGGAAGTGTAAAAATGTCCTATGATCAGGCATTGATGAACTACAATCGCGATATTACCTATACCAATGTTTTGTCGGAACCATTTCCTGCCGATCAAAAATCGTATCCGGTGAGATGGGTTATTGTTGCCTTGACTGCGCTTGGCGTTTGGTTTCTATCCTTTCTTGTTATTCTCCTTATCGAAAACTACGATTCGATAAAACGTAACTTTTAACCAAACCATTTTGACTGAAAAAGTAAAACTATATTGGGTATATGGCCTTAGTGCATTATTCATATTATTGAATGCTGCACTGATAATGAAGGAATTCTATTGGTCGCTCCTGTTTCCGCTTGTTGCAATAGTTGCCCTGATGTATGTTTTTGCACTTGATAAGCTTTTATTGTTTATTACATTTTTAACACCTCTTGCGGTAAATATCAGAAGTTTTGAAGCCAACCTGGGTGTATCCTTGCCCACAGAGCCCCTTATGTTTGGGGTGCTCATTATTTTTATCATTAAACTTTTCGGAGGTTTTCCTTACGACAAAAGGATATTTAGGCATCCGTTAACCCTTGCCATTCTATTTAGCCTGATTTGGATGCTTATCACCACTTTTACCAGCGAACTTCCATGGGTATCGGTAAAATATTTTCTTGCCAGGCTTTGGTTCGTTGTGCCCTTTTACTTTGTAGCTGCCATTCTTTTCAGAAAGTTCAGCAACACCCGAAAATTCATCTGGCTTTACACACTTGCTTTGGTTATTGTAAATATTTACACGCTGATTCACCACGCACAATACAGCTTTGATGAAGATCCGGGGCACTGGGTAATGACCCCATTTTATAACGACCATACTGCTTATGGTGCAGCCATTGCCATGTTTATCCCCTTTGTAGTTGCATTTTTATTTGATAAACACTATAGCTTCTCGATCAGGATGTCCACATTTATGGTTCTGACTATTATGATCCTGGCAGTAATTTTTTCGTACAGCAGGGCAGCATGGATTAGTTTAATCGGAGCATTCGGGGTTTACCTTATTATTTTGCTGAGAATTAAATTTAAATGGATTGCCGGGGTACTTACGGTGATAATCATTGCTTTTTTTAGTTTCCAGCATCAGATTATTGAGGTACTCGAACGCAACGAGCAAGATTCCTCAACCGACTTTGTTGAACACGTGCAATCTATCTACAACATTTCTTCTGATGCATCCAATCTTGAAAGGATAAATCGCTGGCAGGCAGGCATACGCATGTTTAATGAAAGGCCACTGCTTGGTTGGGGACCCGGAACCTATCAGTTTTTATACGCCCCGTTTCAGCGGAGCAAAGAAAAAACCATTATCAGTACCAATGCCGGCGATTTGGGAAACGCCCATAGCGAGTATATCGGCCCCATGGCCGAACAAGGAATCCTTGGCATGGTAAGCATTGTTTTGATAATGATCGTGGGTATTTTTACCGGATTGAAAGTTTATAAAACCTCTGAAGACAGACAGGTAAAAATGATGTCCTTAGTTGCGGTTCTTTCACTAATCACCTATTTCATCCATGGTTTTCTCAACAACTTTCTGGATTCTGATAAAGCTTCGGTTCCTGTTTGGGGACTTTTTGCCATGATCCTTGCTCTGGATCTTTACCATAAGAACAAGCGAAAGGAAAGTTATTAGTGTTTTACCTGTTTGATTTGTTAGTCAAAGGAAAATAATATGAGTTTTCTGAGGTATTCGCAAACCAGCAAAAGAGATAAAATGCCGGGATTCTGTGCTTTGCGACAATTTTAGTTCCGTTAAAAATCAAATAATCAATTGATTAAAATTCATTCAGAAGAACCTACTTTAGTTTTTTCAACAGCTCAGGGAGTTGCCTGATGGCAGCCATTTCGCGCCATTTTTTTCTGGCTTCTTCGGCTGGTGCTCCAAAATACACTTTCCCGCCTCCTTCGATGGTTTTATCGACTGCAGATGTTGCCAGAATAATGGCTCCTTTTTTAATCACAATATCCTTATTTATCGCTACCCTGCCCCATATAATAACATCGTCTTCGATACGGGTTACCCCGGCAATGGCTGCATGAGATCCAATCAAACAATTTTTCCCAATATATGTATCATGACCTACCTGACAATGGTTATCCATCTTGGTTCCTTCATCAATAATGGTATTACCTGAAACCCCTTTGTCGATGGTACAAACAGCGCCAATTTCCACACGATTTCCAATCACAACATTTCCGCACGATTCGAGCTTTCGGTAGCCTTCGGGTTTGCGCTGAAAATAATAGGCATCAGCGCCAAGCACACTGTTGGCATGAATAATCACATCATCACCAATAATTACATGGTCGTAAATACTAACATTGGAATGAATAATACAGTTCTTCCCGATTTTTACATTGTTTCCTACAAATGCTGTCGGCTGAATCACCGTTCCTTCGCCAATTTGCGCCGAAGGGCTGATAGTAGCAGTTGCCGGCTGGAAGGCTCTGAATTTTTTCACCAATTTCACATATCCTGCAAAAGGGTCCTCTGAAATAAGGAGCGCTTTGCCTTCGGGGCAATCAACACGTTTGTTGATGAGGATGGTTGTAGCGTCCGAGTTTAGTGCTTTATCATAGTACTTTGGATGATCAACAAAGGTGAGATCGCCGGGTTCAACCATGTGAATTTCATTTATCCCTCTAACCTCGTGACTTTCGTTTCCAACAAGCTCAGCACCAACAATGCCTGCAATTTCCTTCAAGGTGTATATTCTGTCAAATTTCATTGTTATCTGATTAACATTATTACATTATTGTAAAAAATAAGACACAAATCATTTAGACCTGTGCCTTAATTTATCTTTTGATCACATTTTAGCTTTTCACTCTTTCCTGATAACTACCATTGCGGGTATCAACTTTAATTACCTCATCGGTATTGATGAAAAGTGGCACTTTAACAATAGCACCGGTTTCGAGCGTAGCGTCTTTAAAGGTATTTGTTGCTGTGTTGCCTCTTTCGCCCGGTTCGGTATAAACAATTTTCAACTCAACGTTGGCCGGAAGTTCACAAAGCAAAGCGGTTTCGGTTTCTGCATGAAAAACAATTTCAGCGGTAGCACCTTCTTTCAGAAATTGCGGTGAATCGATCAGGCTTTCAGGAATGAAAGTTTGTTCATAGTTTTCGCTGTTCATAAAATGGTAATCTGTGCCGTCTTTATAAAGAAACTGATAAGAACGTCTTTCTACACGCTGAATATCAATTTTAACACCTGCATTAAAGGTATTGGGTATTACTTTCCCTGTTTTGATGTTTTTGAGTTTTGTTCTAACAAATGCTCCGCCTTTACCCGGTTTTACGTGCTGAAACTCAACGATTGAATAAAGGTCATCATTAAAATTAATTACCAATCCATTTCTAAAATCTGCTGTTGTAGCCATAAATAATCAGTTGATTTTGTTTTAATTTATTTTCAATTTTTTATTGTTTCTATTTTCAATTTTCACCTTCAAAAAAAGGGGACACTATTTTCTCTCAAGCCTGCCATATCCTTTCATCAGGCCTCTGGTTGATTTCTGAATGAAAGTAAGGATTTCATCGCGGTCGGGTGTGGCAGGCACATCGGCTTCAATGATTGCAGTGGCCTGGGTTACGTTATAGTCTTTGAGGTATATTGTACGGTAAATATCCTGAATGGCATTTATTCTTTCATTAGAAAATCCTCGCCGGCGCAATCCAACCGAGTTGATGCCAACATAGGATAATGGCTCCCTTGCTCCTTTTGTAAAAGGAGGTACATCTTTGCGCACAAGGCAACCGCCCGAAAGAAAACTATGCGCCCCAACCTGCACAAATTGATGCACAGCAGTCATACCGCCTATGATCGCATAGTCGTCGATGGTGATGTGGCCTGCAAGGGTTGCTGCATTGGCCAGAATCACATTATTACCAATAATGCAATCGTGGGCTATGTGAACGTACGCCATTAAAAGGCAGTTGTTGCCAATAACGGTTTCGTTGTTTGCTTTTGTTCCGCGGTTAATGGTAACAAATTCACGAACAGTCACATTGTCACCAATTTTTACAAGAGTGTCTTCACCATCAAATTTCAGATCCTGAGGAATGGCTGAAATTACTGCCCCGGGAAATACTTTACAATTCTTTCCAATTCGGGCACCTTCCATAATTGTAACATTTGAACCTATCCAGGTTCCTTCGCCGATCTCAACATTTTTTTCGATGTTAACAAAGGGTTCAATTACCACATTTTTAGCAACTTTTGCTTGTGGGTGAACGTATGCAAGTGGTTGATTCATCCTATTAATCTTTTTTTACCAAACGTGCTAACATGCGCGCTTCCATTACTAATTTTTTCCCAACATAGGCCGATCCATCCATGTAAACCAAACCTCTGCGAATGGGGTTGATCAACTTGAGCTGAAACAAAATGGTATCGCCCGGAACAACTTTATTTCTGAATTTAACTTCTTCGATTTTTAAAAAAAGAGTCAGATAATTTTCGGGGTCGGGAACTGAATTGAGGGCTAAAACGCCTCCAACCTGCGCCATAGCTTCAATTTGGAGCACCCCCGGCATAACCGGCTCACCGGGAAAATGCCCTACAAAAAAGCCTTCATTCATGGTTACACTTTTTATGCCGATCACATCAGTCTTGCTCATTTCCATGATTTTATCAACCAGCAAAAAGGGAGGCCGGTGAGGCAAAAACTTCATGATTTTATTGATGTCGAATAAAGGTTCCTGATCAGGGTCATAAACAGGTATTTTGGCCATATCTGTCTTTTCGAAATGCTTTTTGATGACTTTTGCAAATTCAACATTTGCAGCATGGCCGGGCTTTGTGGCAATAATGTGGCCTTTGATTCGCTTCCCGGCAAGGCTTAAATCGCCAATTACATCCAGCAGTTTATGCCTTGCAGGTTCGTTTTGAAAATAAAGGTCAAGGTTATTCAGGATGCCCTCAGTTTTTACTGCGACTTTGGGTTTATTAAACAATTCGGCCAAACGATCGAGCTCATCCTGTGAAACTACTTTGTTTACAAATACAATGGCATTGCTCAGATCGCCTCCTTTAATCAGGTCGTTGCGAAGCAAATACTCCAATTCATGCAAAAATACGAATGTGCGACAAGGTGCAATCGTAGTTTCGTAATCGGCAAAATTATCAAGATTTGCATTTTGGGTTGAAAGCACTGTGGTATTAAAATCGATCATCACCGAAAGCTTGTAATCCCTGGCAGGCAAGGCAATCAATTCGATGGATTTCTCAGGGTCTGAATATTTAAGCACTGTGTCGATTTCGTAGTATTCACGCTCGGCATCCTGCTCTAAGATTCCTGATTCTTTGATGGCTTCAACAAAATATTTTGCGCTACCGTCTTTAATAGGCATTTCGGGCCCGTCAATTTCAAGGAGACAGTTGTCGATGTCCATCCCTGTGAGTGCAGAAAGTGCATGTTCGATGGTGTAAATAATTGCTCCGTTTTTTTCGAGGCAGGTTCCTCTGTCGGTGCTTGTTACATTTTCGACAGAAGCTTCAACATGGGGCTGCCCTTCAAGGTCGATGCGTTTGAAAACAAACCCATGATTGGGGGGAGCCGGTTTTAGGGTAAGATTTACCCTGGCACCTGTATGCAAACCTAAACCAGAAATTGTAACCTGCTTACCAATAGTTTTTTGTAATGTCATGATGATCACAAAATTGATTGAACAATGATTAAATCAATAAATTTAACTGTGCAATATTACGAGAGGGTTTGTCAAAAAAAACTGATTGAATAAAAACTGATTATTTAATTTAACCATCAAATTTCCGAAAATACGGGGCTAAAAAATACCCTACCCAAGGCACAAATTTTGGTTTGCAAAAGTATTAAAATTTTAACATTTAGGTTTTTATGAAGATAAAATGACAGCATAAATAGGATAATTTAAGAATTTTGACCTGAATTTTTCTCCAGCTTGTCTATTCGGCCAACAATTTTCTGGAGGTTACGAAAATGAACGTAAGCCCTCCGGTATTCGCGGGCATCAAAGGCAGGAGATCCGAAAATTATCAAATCTTCCTTCACCGAAGCGCTTACTCCTGATTGGGCAGCAATTTTAACATTATCTCCGATTTTTATATGTCCGATAATCCCTACCTGCGCAGCTATGAGGCAATTTTTACCAACCTTTGTTGATCCGGCAATGCCTGATTGTGCTGCAATAATGGTATTCTCGCCAATCTCCACGTTATGTCCGATTTGTATCAGGTTATCCAGTTTTACACCTTTACGGATGATTGTTGAACCAAGAGTAGCTCTGTCGATCGTGGTGTTTGCCCCGATTTCAACATTGTCTTCAAGAATTACATTCCCGATTTGAGCAATCTTCATATAGTTGCTGTCGCTTTGTGGTGCAAAGCCAAACCCGTCAGCACCTATCACAGCTCCTGAGTGAATTACACAATCTGCTCCTATGATTATATCAGAATATATTTTTACCCCTGCATAAAGTGTTGTGCCCGAACCAACTGTTGTGTTGTCGCCAATATATGTTTGTGGGTAAATTTTTACCCTGTCACCAATTTCCACATTTTCGCCAATAACTGCCTGATCTCCGATGTAAACATCTTTACCAATTTTGGCGGTTTCGGCAATGGATGCATTTTTTGATATGCCCTTTTTATCCAGCTTTATTTTGTTGTAAACTTCGAGTAAGGAGGCAAATGCGCTGTAAGGATCAGAAACTCTGATCAAGGTGGGTTTTACCGGAAAATCTGCCTTAAAATCATCTCCAACAATAACAATGGAGGCAGCAGACTGGTAAACAAATTGGGTGTATTTAGGATTTGCAAGAAAAGAAATGGAACCGGGAAGGCCTTCTTCGATTTTTGCAAGTTTATGAACGCTTACATTTTCATCGCCTTCGATGCTTCCATTAAGAATTTTAGCAATTTCCTTTGCCTTAAAAATCATACCAGTATGTTCAAATTATACAATCATAAAGTGGCGCAATTTACAGATTATTCGATTATTAACAATAAATGTTTAAAATTGAACACTTGCATCAAATTCCTTCGGATAGCATACAAAATATTTAACAATGGTTTTTGACAATACTGATGCATTGATTTGATCTGAAACATCCGAATAATTTTTCACTATGCCGTTACGAAACAAAATATTGATCCGATCGTGGAGGGGGTTGTATGCGCTGTTGTGTGCCTCATCCGATATTATAAAATAAGCTGCTTCATCAGCGCTCAAACCGTAAGCGCTGCAAATGCTTTTTTTTAGAGTAACTACTGTTTGTTCATCAACCGGTTGGCTAAGAATTTCGGTTCTGAAAAGGTTGCGTTGTACAAGATTTTTGCACAAAGTGGAAAGTACCTTATCTTTTGAAAATACCCATTCTTTGATGGAAGTGTAAACATCAAAATCATCCAGTCCTGCAAAATTTTCAAGATGAGCCTCATCATTTTCAAATTCATTTTTTCCAATATGCCGGTTTAAAAAAGGCCGCAATGCGCTTGTGGTAAAAATATGCTCACCGTTCATTGCCAAATACCGGGCTCGCCTGATGATATTTACCAGCATGTGCTCGGCAGCAAGCACGGTTTTGTGCAGATAAACCTGCCAGTACATCAAGCGGCGGGCAACAATGAATTTATCGATAGAGTAAATGCCTTTGGCTTCAACCACAAGGCCATCGTCAACAACATCAAGCATTTTTATAATACGGTCGGTATTGATTACCCCCTCAGATACGCCTGTAAAAAAACTATCTCTTTTTAAATAGTCGAGCCTGTCCATGTCGAGCTGACCGGAAACTAACTGATGAAGAAATTTCTTAGGATGGTTTCCTTCAAAAATGGCTATGGCGACATTCATCACATCCCCAATTTCTATTTTCAGGGCCTTCATAAACAGCAGGGATAATTCTTCATGGCTGAGCTTGTAAACCAGCAAACTTTCGAGGGTGTGCGAATAGGGTCCGTGGCCTGCATCATGCAAAAGAATGGCGATGTAAACTCCCAAAGCTTCATCGCCGGTTATTTCATTCCCCTTCGACCTGAGCACTTCCACTGCCTGCATCATCAAATTCATGGCACCAATCACATGATGAAAACGGGTGTGCAAAGCTCCGGGATAAACCAAATGCGTAAGCCCCAGTTGTTTGATGCGCCTCAGCCTTTGAAAATAGCGGTGTTCGATAATGTCGAATATGGCTTCGTCGGGGAGGGTAATGAATCCATATACAGGATCATTTATGATTTTTCTTTTATTATGTGGCCTGATGTTCACTTTCAAACGATGAGGTTAAAAATTATTAAGACAATGAAATAATAAGCTGTTTATGCTTGTTAAATGATAACTTTGAGAAAAACAAAAATACATCTAATAATTAAACCTCCTTTATAAATGGATAAAATCAAAATTTTATGGGCAGATGATGAAATCGATCTTTTAAGACCGCATATCATTTTCCTGGAACAAAAAGGCTACGATGTTTTCACTTCAAACAATGGTGATGAAGCACTTGATATGTTAAAAGAACAAGCCTTCGACATTGTTTTTCTGGATGAAAATATGCCGGGGATGTCGGGAATCGAGGTGCTTGCCGAGATCAAAACCCTGCAACCAAACCTGCCTGTGGTGATGATTACCAAAAGTGAAGAAGAATCCATCATGGAAGATGCCATCGGCTCGAATATCGCCGATTATCTTATCAAACCGGTAAAACCCAACCAAATATTGCTAAGTCTTAAAAAAAATCTTGAAAACCAAAAAATCGTCAGCGAAAAGAAAACCTATGGTTATCAGCAGGATTTTCGCAACATCGGTATGGAATTGTCCAACAATCTCAGCCATCAGGAATGGGTTGAAGTGTATAAAAAAATAACCAGATGGGAACTCGACCTGGCAAAATCGGCTGATGAGGGAATTATGGAAGTTTTGAAGATGCAAAAAGAAGAGGCCAATCAGGTTTTTTCCAAATTCATCGACCGCAATTATATAAATTGGATCAATGGCCGCGAAAGCGACAAACCTGTATTATCGCATACTTTGCTTAAAGAAAAGGTACTGCCCAATCTGGATAAAAATTCGAATACTTTCCTCATACTCATCGACAACCTGCGCTATGACCAATGGAAAGTTTTGCAGCCCCTCTTCGAACAATATTTCCGCATCGAAAGCGATGATATTTATTACAGCATATTGCCAACAACTACACAATACGCCCGCAATGCCTTATTTTCGGGGTTGTTGCCTTCAGAAATCGAAAAAAAATACCGCAATTACTGGGTAAATGAAGATGAAGAAGGTACCAAAAATCAGTACGAGGAAGAGCTGCTCACCGAGCAATTGAAACGCTGGGGAAAAGACATCAAATTATCTTACCACAAAATCCTGAACCTTACCGCAGGGCGCAAACTGGTTGATTCGATGCCAAACCTGATGCAGAACAACCTCAATGTAATTGTTTACAATTTTGTGGATATGCTGTCGCATGCCCGTACCGAAATGGAAATTATCCGTGAACTTGCTGATGATGAGCCGGCTTACCGCTCAATTACCATTTCGTGGTTCGAACATTCACCATTGTTCGATATCATGCGCTTTATTGCAAGCAAGGGATTGAATCTGATTTTAACTACCGACCATGGCTCCGTGCGGGTTCAAAATCCGGTAAAAGTGGTTGGCGACCGCAACACCAACACCAACCTGCGCTACAAAACCGGCAGAAGCCTGAACTACAACAAAAAGGAAGTTTTTGAAGTTAGAAATCCCGAAGATATATACCTGCCAAAGCTTAACATCAGCTCATCATACATCTTTTGCGACAGTTACGACTTTTTTGCCTATCCCAACAATTATAATTACTACGTTAATTATTACAAAAATACCTTCCAGCATGGTGGCATTTCGCTGGAAGAGATGTTGATTCCATTCATAAAAATGCGTGCAAAATAAACTTGTCAGTCCTACTCAATACTTTTCGAACCAGATGATGTCTGCCCGCTATATTGCAAAGTCGCCAAGGGATTTGCCTGAGATTGCTCAAGCCTTGCTAACTAAATATCCCGATCCGGGTGTGTTTGCATTTTATGGGAAAATGGGTGCAGGCAAAACGACTTTTATCCGAGAAATCTGCAATGCTTTAAAAGTTACAGATAATGTTTCGAGTCCAACATTTGCCATTATCAACGAGTATCATACAAGGGTTGAATCAAATGTTTATCATTTCGACTTTTACAGGATAAACAAACTTGCTGAAGCCATCGACCTGGGAACCGAAGAATACTTTTACAGCGATAACTATTGTCTGGTTGAATGGCCTGAGTTGATCGAAGATATTCTTCCGGATCAAGCCATTAAGGTAACCATTGAAGTAGATCCGGAAAATGATAGCAGAATCTTTTCATTTTAAAAGTAACAGTAATGTATTGTATATTTGGATGCTAAAAACGGATAAACATCAGGAAAAATGAATCTACGCAGCAAAGGGCAAATGATGCCCAGAGAGGAAATGCTCGAGGTAGCAAGGAAAGGTAAAAAATTCTCGATCGGCTTACCCAAAGAAACTTCTTTTCAGGAACGGCGTATCGCACTGATACCGGATGCTGTAAACACACTGGTTGAAAATGGCCACGAAGTTGTAATACAGCGCGAAGCAGGAATTGCAGCACATTTCACCGATAAGGACTATGCCGAAGCAGGTGCCCGGCTTGTTGAAACTGCCGAAGAAATATTTAAATCGGACATTGTACTCAAAGTAGCGCCACTCTCGATGAATGAGATCAATTACATGAAGGGAACACAAACCCTGCTCAGTGCGCTCCACTTTAACGGTCGGAAGAAAGAATATTTTAAAACCCTGATGGGTAAAAAAATTACTGCAATCGCGTTCGAATACATCAAAGACAAATCCAATGCCTCACCTGTGGTAAAATCGATAAGTGAAATTGCAGGAACTGCATCCATACAAATAGCAAGCGAATACCTAAGCCACGAAAAGTATGGCAATGGCCGAATGTTTGGAGGTTTTACAGGCATTTCGCCTTCAGAAGTTGTGATAATCGGTGCAGGAACAGTTGGAGAATATGCATGTAAAATGGCTCAGGGCATGGGTGCGCTTGTAAAGATATTCGACAATTCGATATACAAACTACAACGACTGAAAGCCAACCTCAGCCCAAATCTTTTTACCTCTACCATACAACAATCCGAACTGCTAAAGGCGCTTAAAACCGCTGACGTGCTGATTTGTGCAGTACATTCCAAGTACCAGCGCTCGCCGGTAATCGTAAGCGAGGAAATGGTGAGCACCATGAAAGAGGGGGCTGTAATTATTGATGTGAGCATCGATCAAGGCGGATGTGTTGAAACTTCAAGGGTAACTTCACACAACGATCCGGTTTTCAGTTTCGCGGGAGTAACCCACTATTGTGTTCCCAACATAGCCTCACGTTATCCGCAAACTGCATCCATAGCCATGAGCAACTTTTTTGCGCCCATGCTTATCAAAGCCGGGGAAATGGGAGGAATGGATAAGTTACTGGGCATGGATTTTTATTTCAGACAAGGCGTTTATCTTTACAAGGGAACCCTTACCAACAAAATAATCGGCGACCAATTCGCCATGTCGTATCAGGATATCGATTTGCTGATGGCGGCATTTCATTGAAACAGAAAACTCTTTTTTGTTCTGATAAAAATCAAAAATCCCGCCCATTACAGGCGGGATTTTTTTATCAACAATTTAAGAAATGGTGAAACTTAGTTGATAATAATTTTTTGATAATACATACCATTTAAGGTTTGAAGCCTGATCAAATACACACCTTTGGGTTGTGTGTTTAAAATAATAATTGTGGATACGGTGGTAGTTTGGTGTAAAATCTCATCCCCGAAGGCATTAAAAATTACCACTTGAGTTTCCTCTGAAATTCCCTCCAGGTTGAAAGTTCCTGATGAAGGATTCGGGTAGATTCTGATTTCAGTAGCACTGATATTACTTATTCCGGCTGGTGAAAGCTTAAGTTGATTAATAGCCGAAATACTAAAATTATGGAATCTCCCGGAAGCATCAAGGCCAGCCTCAAAGGTAGGCAGGAGATCGAAAAATTCACCTGTAGCCGACCTGAATACTTTGAAACTCATCATTTCATCATTCTCAAAACCCTCAACCTGTGGGGTGTAAACATCATCACCTGTCACTACCAGACCCAACGAATTTCCGTCAAAATTAGCCAATCCTGCACAATTTCCTGCGCTCGTGAATGATCCGATGACATCTCCGATGGCTAATTGCCCCAATGCATCCGGTGAAAATGCAACAATATGCGATCCCGGTGAATATGCCGGAGCCTCCCATGGTGAAATATTTATAAATTCAGGTTCGCTATTTAAACTCATCTTGCCTGAAGAATTGGTAAAATCAATTGTTCCGGCAGAATTCATAAACACAAAGTAGGATTTGCCAACTTCCAGATTGACGATGGTATTGATATTGTATTCCGGCCAATAAACTTTCCATCCTGCTACTTCAAGTACAATCTTAACATCAGCAATGGCGTTAAAAATCTGTGTAACATCTACATTAGTTTTACTCAAAACCGGAATCAAATTCCAGTTCTGCACCAGTTGAAGAACCTTATCCGAAATCTCCTCACCACAAAAAATCATCTGATCATCAGCAGCCATTTTCACAACATAACCTGAGGTATCCACCCAATTCAGGGTATCGATAATTCCTGGCCAGAAGGCACTTTCAAAATTGTAGGCCACAATCAGGTGGTTCAAAATCGGGTTGAATAAATCATAGTTATTGTTGCTGTTGTATGGCAAAAGATAACTCGACAGTCCGTTCCAGCCTTCAAACAAAAATACTGTTTGCTCCTCACGAATATACAAATCGAGGCAATCAACTGCTTCCAACAGGCACGGGCTGATGGGATACGCCTGCAGGCAAAGGTTCACGTAGCCAAGTTGGATGTCAGTAGCACCCGGTGTATAGCCAGTTCCCAAATCTGAAGGATTATCAAAAATGCCATCACCGCTGCTTAACCAAAGTACTGCACTGAAATCAGTTGCAGCACCAGAAAGTGTGTGAGTATCACCCGGACAAATCGTGGCATCAATACCGGCAACAGCAGTTGCCTGCTTTATGATGGACAAGGTCAGCATGTCCATATTATATACTATACAAGGCAAAATTGGATCGACAGACATGGTCAGGTCAACTGAACCAAGCGAAATATCTGCAGAACCGGGAGCATAAGTCGGGTTTAACGAAGTTGGATCATTAAACACCCCATCTCCTGAAGTTACCCAGGCAATGGCACTATAATTTGATGCCCAAGCTGCCGCAAGCGTAAAATTATCAGTTTCGCAAATAGTTGCATCGGAACCTGCATTTGCCTGGGGCAGTGGTTGCACGGCCACATCTACCGAAGCTGCGACCGAAATACCAACATCAGTTACTAGCACATTGTAAGTGATGTCCTGTGCGGGCGTATCCGTCGGGTTTTTAATATTTGAGATAAATCCCGGCGGTACTGAGCTCCATAAATAGCCCGGACTGCCTGAACCACCTGTAACAATGGCATCGAGTTGCACAACATCGCCTTCACAAACACCGGCTGGTGTGGCAGTTGCTGAAACCGAAAGTCCGCTAATGGAAGTTAAGCCTGACAACCCGTAAGGAACAAATTGTCCGTTGCTTTGTGGCAAAGCCGGATTGTAAGAAACGGTTACAAATTCTTCAATACCCGTTGCAGCATGATACAATTTCCACGTTAAGGTTTCACCTGTATCAAATCCGTCTTTTGGAATGTTTGTATTATCATCGCCATTTGCAAGCACCACCTGATCGTTTACACCATCCCAAATTTGTGCACCGCCACAAGCCATATCACCGTTGTCATCGGTGTAGAAAACTCCAATGGCATCATCCACAGAGAGATTTGTACCAATGATGCTTGTGGTGAGCGGTACCAGAATTGTGTGGGTTGAAGGTGTGATGAAATATCCCCACCCTTCAGGAAGGATTCTAACCATATAATCCTCCACCTCTCCATTTTCGGCAGACCCGTAATAATTCAATCCACCCTGTGAATCAAATCTGAACCTCATGTATGAATTGCCAACAGCGGCAAAAGCAGGAACATTTAAAGTAAGAGTATTCCAGCCTGCTGAAAGATTCAAATCAGTAAAAACGTGGTCGATCGCCTCGGCCCAGGTATTGTTCCTGTCGATATCGAGCCATACGTTGAGAACTCCATCCACTGAGGCCAGCACTTTAATTGTTGTGGGTTTCCCCTGAACCAGTGGCGTGCGGAACACAACGCCATCTTCATCTGCAACATTGGCAATGTCATCGCCTGTTGCGGGAAGATTGGGCTGTCCGTCTGGTTCGGCATCAACAGAGTTTCCGAGATAGGTGATTCCATCCACTATATGCCTTGCCCCGTTGTTGGCAAGCAAGGTTGGGTAGGGTTCATCGGGGGCATCACCGAAATCGAGGTAATCAGGTGGATTGTCCTGCGAGGTAATAACAAATGCCATATCACTGTATCGTGTTGGCTGTGGTATATTCCAAACATAACTTGTCCATGGCAACGTTGATGTTATGTAAGCCGCAGGACACAATACCGAAACTGTTGATCGGTCAGATTCCTGCCACCTCCATATTGCGGGATTTTCAGGATTAATAGCGTAGGCACAGATATCAAGCCAGTAAGTTTGTCCGGCAATCTGATCGAAAGGCACATTGAGGAGATACTCATATTGATAAATAATTTTGCCTTCGTTGTTGAACTCTCCTGTATTGGTTTCGTTAGCTAACCCAAAGGGAACATCCATACCCCAAATTTCGCTGCCCAATGGCAGGCAGGTCTGAGGATCGTTTTGATGAATACTCAGATGGAAGTGATCTATTCCGCTTCCAATGGCTTCATAATTTCCCCACCATTGAATAGCTGTTACCTGACCACCGGTACACAGCCAGTCATCAGCAATTATGGCGTAAAGGTATTGACTCATGGAGATATAATCGTGGCAATGCAGTCCTGAATTTTCGGGACAGGGCTCCTGTTGCCATTTTATGCCCTGATCATGAATAATATTCACCAGATAATCTTCAACTTCTCCATTATCAGCACTTCCAAAATAAGGAAGTCCGGGGAAGGTAGCAAACCTGAAACGAGCAAAAGCAGCTCCTTCGGAAGCATCAGACGGAACCATGAAATTGAGGCAAACGGTGGATGGAAAATGAATGTATTCATCGGTGAAAATCTGTTCATTGGCATCATCCCAATCACCATCCTGATTAAAGTCCATCCACCCTTGCAGGAATCCTGCAATACTTGTTGTTAGGGTTATTTGTGCTGGGCTTCCTGATTTAATCAGGCCGAAGCTGATGCCATCTTCATCGGCGAGATTCTTCAAGTCATCACCGGTGGCATTGGCATTTGGTTGGCCATCAGGTTCTGAATCAATGAGGCTACCCATGAATACCTGACCACCAAGAATATGCCTTGCTCCGTTGTCGGCAAGTAGCGTAGGATAGGTTTCGGGAGCATCCCCAAAATCAGCAGCAATTACAGTAACTGTAAATGTTGTAGTCGTTACAAAACCATTAGTATAGGTAAATGCGTAGATTATTGGAAAAATACCTTCCTGGTTCGGATAAAACCATCCATCAATAACATGGGGTCCTGCATATTGCCCTCCTTCCGGTATTCCTCCTAAGAGTTTAAACGGCGGAGCATCCAGACCGATCTGGATGTCACCCGGAGGAAATTCTGCCGGCCTCACCCTGATAACTTCGATATCTTCTTCAGCCTTATTTCCATCCTCATCAACAACTCTAACGCGAACTGCCGTTCTGCCGGAATGTGGCATGGGAACCGGAATCGGTTCAGGATCCGGGCCTTCAGAAATTTGCCCGCCTGCCGGAACAATGGAAGGTTCATTTGGACAAATCATTAATGTTGATCTTAATTTTATCGTGTCATCAACAATCAATTGATAGCCTTCCTCATCCTCCCAATTTGAAGTTAGACCATTTTCATCCACATCAAATATTAGTTTTCTTGCACTATCAGGATCACAATAATCAAATCTTTTATGTCCCGCAACATTTGTTTCATGTACCGAACTCATTGTCATATAGTGATATGTTTTTATACAAGAATCACCAACCCATTTTATCATTTCAAACATACTTATCATATCCTGGCTTACACCATTTGTAACTCCGTCATTTACCAGATGTGAATTGAGTTCTTCCAGGCCAAATTCACTGAAGGGCTTAAATCGGTTGACGCTAAACCCACCACCATGATTATTGATCCAACGTGTAATTCCATTGTACATACCATTCTCGGTAGTACCGTTTTCAGCGGTTGTTCCCATATAGCTTTTGAGTGAATCCATGAGATCATTATCACTCAAATTACCTGTGAGTTCAGCATATTTAACGCTGTCGTGATTAACAAAATATTTTAAACACATTGCTATGGAAGCAGGGCCACACGAAAAGCTGTCAGGCTGTTGTATCAATGGGAAATTTTTGTCATAAACATCAGCTAGTGAATCCGTTTCCTGTGTAAACACATAATCAATATTAGCATCAATAGGAGTTATCACCAGGTTTAGAAAATCCTGATCGGTGATAAAACCATTTTCAATATTTAACACATAGGAATCAGGAGGTGTTGGGTCGTATTGCAAAGTAGCATCAGAAAGCACTGCAATGGTTTCGCCTTGTGAAGTTACAGCCTCAGCCATGAAATAAACCTGACTTAATTCATGCAGGAGCATGGCATGTTCAAGATAAGCGCACCAGCCATCCCTTTCAGGTAAATAATCCTGCACGTTTGATGGTGCTGCATTACTACTACCATCTGTATCAGTGCAGAACAATTGCCAGCCGCTCAGGTCGGGATTCTGGGTAAAAAAGAAATTAACATAAGCTATCTGGTTGTCAGGATCAACACATTGCAAATTTACCGGAGTCACATTATCGACACCAGAAATCCATTGATACCAGGGCTCCGGATTTGTTTTTCCGTTGGGAACCAACACCAGTTCATGCGGGAGCTGAGCCTGCGAAACATATTCAACCGGATAGTCCAGCCTGGATTTGTTTCCGTCTTCATCAATTATCTGAATCCGAATCCAGTACAACCCGGGGGTTTCGATGGGAATTGGATATGGAACTGGCACTGGACCCGGAATAATTGTTCCGGTTCCTGGATTTATCGATGACTCTTTAGGGCAAATAATAACGGTTGAAAAAATGGCAGAGCCATCCGGAACGACAGAGTTTCCCTGACTATCGGTAAAACCATCAACGGTGCCTGTTTCGGGATTCACATATCCATCAATATTTTCACCTGTCCAGGGATCCATAAAATCAATTCTAATTCGGCCATCCGGTTCAGGCCTGTTCGACACCGAGTTAAAAGTCATGAAATGCCCGCCATCGTTCCATCTGAAGAGGGTAATGATATCCTGACATCGCTCGAGTTCATCGCGCATGGTTTTCCAGTTGAATGGTATCCTGCGCACGGTAAAACCTCCGCCATGAGCATTGATCCATTCCAATGCTCCCTTTTCAAGATCGGTGTCCCAGGTACCATTTACAGAGTCTGTTTTGCAATAGTTTTTCAACCATTCGATCAGCTCTGCAAGCGAATATCCTCCACAAACGTCAGGATGCCCGTGACTTTCAAAATATTTGAGGCATGCCGCCAGAGCCGTTGGCCCGCAATCCATACCTCCCGGTTGCTGTGCAGGAGGTATCCCTTTCTCGAAATACTCCTGCTTGGGCTCAACTGCAATTTCAATATTTAAAATATTTGCAGCATCAGGCAAAACCTCAAGCAAAATGTAGGGTTGGTTGGTAATAAAAAAATCGTAAAGATTGGTTGTAACAGACGAAGGTGGTGTAACATCCCATTTTGTACTGAACTCGGTGAATACATCAAAAAATGAATCCACATAAAACACCCGTGCCATAAATTCCAGATCTGCATTTTCATCGGGGAGCATGCTGTGATCAAGGTAGCCACTCCATCCATCTACCTCAGTGGTTCCGGAAGGCAAAGACCCGGGAGCAAGTCCGCTTTGTCCGTTTTCATCGCTGCCAAAAAGTATCCACTCGCCGATTCCTGCTATCGAATAGTAAAATTCAACATAAAGAATACCTTCATTTTGCTCGGGGTAAAATTCAACCTTTGTAACACCATCCGATCCGCCAATCCATCGATGCCAGTCCTCGGAGTGAAGCCAGTCTCCAACTTTTAGCATGCCTCCGGTAACTTGTGGAGTATAGGGCATCAATGAGATATCATCATAATAAATGTACTCCGAAACATCGCCCGAAAATAAATCCAAAGCGACAAAATCAGGAAGTCCGGCGGGTAAAATACCTTCTGTCCAGCTTTTGGAGGTCAGAATTTCACCGTTGTAACTTATGGTTTGTGTATCGTTATTAAAATCAACGATCACTTCTATTTCTACCCATTGACCTTTGAGGAGCGGCAATGTTGCACCCTCAAAATCACTTTCCACTAAATTGTTTTTGGTGTCAAATTTCAGTTGGGTTGACCAATTGCAATCTTCAAGAGTTAAACCATAGGAGTTGAGCAGGGTGATGTAGCTTGAACCAAATACAGCCTGCTGAGGAATGAATTGCCATGCTGAAAGCCTCCAAAGGTCAGCATTACATCCGTTAAACTGATGCACAATGTCATCACCGGTAAAATCGGGATTCCCAAGAATCTGAAGTGCATTCAAACCTGAATGTGAATTTTCATTTGTAATAAGGGCGGTAGTAGAAGCAGAACCTGCAAACCAAAATTCCCATCCATTTAGGCCAACAATTTGCGACCCAACCGCATAATCTTCGAAATTATCCTCCCAGGGAGGGTTTATGCTGCCAATCCATTTATCGATAGTGTAGGATGTTGAATTTACCTGATAATCATCAACCCACAATGTAAAGCCATGAAATCCCGGTTCAACCGGAATCAGGAAATCATTGTTTGGCTTTGCATTGAAATAGCTATTACCATCCATAAGCAAAAGTGCCCTGAGAGGATTGGCAAATGGATAGGTATGATAATCGCGCCATTTAACCAGAGCATGGTTTCCAAATTGGATGATCTCAAATGGACATTCAAAATCGATTTGTGGCACTGGATTTATATTTACAAAATAGTATCCTCTGAAGCTAAATGGATCCTCAAAAGGCGGATCTATTGTAATATCTAGCAAAACTTTCCCTGAGGGATGCAAGGGATCGGTGAAAGCACCCACCCACAATTGATCCCCTTCAAGAAAGGCATATTCGAGAAATACCTGTGTATCCTCAAAAGGTGTAACTGTCATGGCGGTTTCGGGGGGATAATATCCGGGAAGGCCAAATAAAAGGTCTGTAAATTCCCCCGGAAAAACCGCTTTATCGGGCATAATGGCCTTTTCTTCGGGTAATGCATCTTCACCGGGTAAAGTAATACTTGCTGCTGCCTGGCGCATTTCGGTTGAATCGTGCTGCGAAAGATTTCCATCTGAACCATTTGAGGGCCCCGATCCTTTCATCACATCAGATCCATTTGCAGCCTCATCGGTATCATTCAATCCGATGGCATGACCAAGTTCGTGTGTAACTACCTCTTTTATACTAAGAGGAGAGGTATCTTCAGCAATTGTAATTGTTGCATCTGTTACTTTTCCTTCTTCATTTTCATGCCAGGTTATCAATCCGGCATTCCCTTCACCAGGGTCTCCCTGGGTAATGGTAATATTTGCATCTGCTGAGTTGCTCACCTCTTTAAATTTGGGTTCGCATCCGGCATTATTCCATCTGCTTATGCCAGCCCGAACTGAGTCTTTTTCAGCTTCAGTCCAGGTGTCATCAATATAAACATTTAATGAATCGGGATTCCCTGCCCATCCTGCGTAACCAGGAATAACTTCACGTGTTTGTTTTGATTCCTGGGCATTTGTTGATATGCCTGCCAGACATAATGCAACAATAATAAATGGCAGCAAGAAAATTCTAAAATTCTTTGTACGATTAGCTTTCATTTTTTTGATGTTATTTGGTAAATAGATAGAAAGAAAATTTCTTACAATAGGAGGTTAGATTAGTTTTCGTCACATTACTATTTATTCCATAGGCAGCAGTTTTGGTTTAACTTTAAAAGCCGCTAAATATACACAATTTTTAAATGTAAATCAAGGTTAGCCACTGGCTTTCAATCTTATAAAATGTTAAGAGCCATAAAAAACCAATCCTCAGTCAGGAAGAACGGCATTTAATGGCAAGGAGGAATAAAAGAGGGATGTGAAGAGCTGGAGGATAATATGAAAAAAGCCCTCAATTTTAAATTGAAGGCTTTTGATATTTCTTTGGAATGGCAGGTTATCTGGAAACTACCAAACGTTTGGTTTCTAAAATTTCATTATCCAAATTTACTGAGTAAAAATAAATCCCATCATTAAGGTCGTTAACATCAACAACAGCTTTACCATTGTTTCCAAAAATATTTACCTCTTTAACTTTTGCACCAAGAAGGTTGTGGATATTTATTGTTGCATTGTGGTATCCTGACGGGAAACTATAATCAAAAGTAACTTGCGAATTGGCTGGATTCGGGTATGGATTTGAAACAAATACTTTATCGGTTTTCGGCTCATCAATACCTACACTTTGGGTGGCCAGGAAATCAACGTAGAAATAGGTTGAATCGCCGGGATTGCTTTGAGGGAAAAAACTATAGCACATTTTTGTCATACCCTCAATTCCGCCAGGCATATAATGGCCACTAAATTCATTTGTTGTTTGGCCGGGGCTGAGAACGATGGTGAGCGGTGACAAATAAACACTTGGAGCAAAGCATATTCCCCAGCAAAATGTATTGCTTGTACCCGGCATTACATCAAGTTCAATTTTTCTGCAATAAAGCGTTAAGGTTTCGTTCGAAACATTTTTTACCGACATTTCGGCTACGAGTTCAATTGCAATTGGATAATCCACAACATTTACCGTTTCGCCCATTTCGAAAAGTTCACCTTCATGATAAAGTTCAAGAGATTGAGCATTGGCGTTAAATAAAAACCCCAGTAAAACAAGTAAGGAAAGTATGAGTTTTTTCATAGTTTAAGTTATTTAAAATTTTCAAAAAGTTTACAATTTTTATGCCAACATGGACTTACGGAACTTATTAAAATATTTGCAAAACTAATGCATTATTTAATAATTTCGCACTAAAAAGTTTCAAATATTAATTAACATTCCAAATTAATAAGAAAGTTAAAATGAATGTAGAGGACTTAAGAAATTATTGTCTTTCAAAAAAAGCAGTTACTGAAAGTACGCCATTTGATGATGTTACCTTGGTTTTTAAGGTTGCAGGAAAAATGTTTGCCATCATTCCGCTCGATGAAACAGACTTATCCATCACCCTGAAATGTGATCCTGAAAAAGCGATCTCTTTGCGTGAAAGATACCCTGCAGTAAAACCTGGTTATCACACCAGTAAAATACACTGGAATACAGTTTCGGTGGACGGAACGGTGGATAGAAGTTTAATTGTGGAATGGATTGACCACTCTTATGAAATGGTAGTTTTGGGGCTCACCAAAAAACAGCGACTGCTTTTGGATGCATAGATGCACTTCTATATTTAAAATACAAATTTCTCAGGAAATTTTCCCGGAAAATTACAGATTATTCAAACCAAAGACTAAGCAAAACATCCCCGGCAAACCAACACAAATCGCACTAAAATGGCGGGGAAGTCTATTCCTCTGATTTCACAATGGGTTTTGGCTTTTTCCTGAACATATCACCCACAAGGTATCCCATTACCGCGCCCCACAATACGCTCATGTATGGGTTGGATGTGATGGCACAGGTACCTGAAACACACCCGATTTCGCTGTAATAAATATAGCCTCCAAGGGCTCCCACAACAATGCCTATGAGGCTTACAGGTGGCACAATGGAGAAAATCCTTTCTTTGAAACTTCTTTTTTGATTGGACGAATTTTCCATTAGACTGATGTTTTGGCTGATAAGGAACTTTGAATTTGACTGAGAATGATTTCTTTGGATTGCAAACCAATGATGCGACGGATTTCTATACCATCTTTAAATAAGATTAGTGTTGGAATGTTTCTAACACCAAGTTTTGAGGATATTACTTTATTGTCGTCAACATTAAGTGTTGCAATTTTAAATTCTGAAGTATTGTCCTCCGCCAGTTCCTCCAACACTTTATGCTGCATTTTACAGGGATGGCACCAATCGGCCCAAAAGTCAACCAGCACTACATTCCTTGCTATGGTTGTTTCAAAATTGGTAAAATTTATTTCTGTGATTTTATCTTTCATATTTCAATAACAAAAATTATGGGATTAGGTTCGCAAAATAGATGCCAAATTAAATCACTTTAGCCACACTATTGTTATCCCGGTTCCACCCATTTCTACTTTTTCATCACCAAAGCGCTTAACCTCAGGAATTAATCGCAATTGATCCCGGATAACTTCCCTAAGAATACCATTGCCTTTGCCGTGTAATATTTTAACCTCTTTTATGGAAAGGAGTAAAGCTTCATCGATGTAGCGCTGCACTTCGGTGGAGGCTTCTTCTGCTCTTTGCCCTCTCAAATCAAGCGAAAGCTTAAAATTTGCCATTTTGTCGTTGAGATCATCAATGATATTGCCGTAGGATTTTTTGCGGAATAAAACTTTTTCGTGGTATTCCTCTTCCCCCACATTCACAAGTTTCTTTGCAGGCACTTTCATTATCACACTGCCGAAGCTCACCAGGGCATCCTTGCCTGTAAGTTCCACTACTTCGCCAACAGTAGCCTGCGGAGGAATTCGTACGCGATTTCCTACCAGGATTGTTTTGCTGTCAGTTTTGGGCTTTTCTTTTTTCGGCCTGGGGGCTTTTGCTGTCAGCGCATTTTGTTGATCCCTTACTGCTTCATTTTTGGCAACAATCTTTTGTTCGTTCAGTTTTTCACGTAATATTCTGGTTTTTTCCTTGTCGGCCTGGGCTTCTTTGATTTCGCGAATGGTATTCTCGATCAATTTATTGGAATCATCAATAATTTGACTGGCCTCCATGCGGGCATCCTTAATAATTTTACCCTTGCTGGATTCCAATTCATTTTTCAGGGTTTCATATTTAAGAGTTAGTTCGCTCAAGCGCTTTTCGAGAATATTCAACTCCTTTTGTTTTTCGGCTACTTCTCTTTTTTCCACTTCCAATTGCTGCAGTTGTTTATCGAATTTCACCTGTGTTTTCCCCACTTTCTTTTCTGCATTTCGGAGGATAAACCAGGGAAATCCGGTTTTTTTTGCCATTTCAAAAGCGAAAGAACTGCCAGGATTTCCGATTTGCAGTTTGAATAGTGGTTGCATTTGGCGTGTATCGAAAAGCATAGCACCATTAATCAAACCCGGGGTTTTGTCGGCCAGCATTTTAAGGTTTGTGTAATGGGTGGTTATTACCCCGTAACTTCCTTTTTGGTTGAGATGTTCGAGTACTGCTTCGGCGATCGCACCACCCATGCGGGGCTCGGTTCCGGTTCCAAATTCATCAATCAAAAAAAGTGATTTATTGCCAGCCTTGAGCGAAAAATGCTTCATATTTCGCAGATGTGAGGTATAGGTACTCAGGTCGTTTTCGATAGATTGCTCATCTCCGATATCGATGAAGATATCTTTAAAAATGCCGGTTTCGGATGTTTCACGAATGGGGATCAACAAGCCGCATTGAAGCATGTATTGCAGCAGCCCGACGGTTTTAAGGCAAACCGATTTGCCCCCGGCATTTGGCCCTGAAATGATTAAAATCCTGTTTTCAGCTTTGAGTTTAATATCCAGGGGTACAATTTCTTTTTTTTGTTTTTGATGCGCCAGAAAT